>NZ_CP009506.1:0-313597 GCF_000970085.1 Methanosarcina siciliae T4/M
TATTTATGTTTAAACACAACTCCAATGGAAATAAAGGGGTCCTCACCATAACTATTAATACCGTGTACTTCCATTGCATCTACTGCAAATATGTCCTGATATCATATGTTTATATACAATTATTATCGAAAATTTTAGCTAAAGAGCATTCCGAATACAGATTTAATATAGATTTATCAGGGTTTAAGAGATACCTTAAAGTGCGCAACCAGCTCTTCAGTTTATCCCCTTTCCGTTGGGAATAAAAATTTCAGGCAATTTCAGGCATTACCTTTAAGAAACATGCATTTATCTATCCATCTTCCTTCGTGGAATTCTCATTAATAAGGTTTGACCTATCAAAATTATACGAAATAACAAACTAGGTTTCCAGAATTATCGAGAATCAATAGTGAAAGACAATTTGAAAATTAACAATTACACCTTCCCATATATCTTTTCCATGTCTGGATGTTCTAAATTTCCGAAATATAACTTCGGAATAATGAAAATGTTCTAAAACTCTTTCAAAATCTGAATTAAACATTTATAATTTCCTCGATTATCGGACCAATGGAAAATTGATGATATGATACTTCAGGCAGGCCTTTCAAGCATTTAAACTTGGCATAATAATTGGGACTGAAAATTAGGACTTAAAACTAAAAAAATTAAGGGTCAAATATCAAGGGTCAAAGAAGAATTGTAAAATTAAGTTAAAAACGAAACTGAAAATTAAGGTTGAAAATTTAAGATTAATAAGGAAAAACGCATGCAAGCTCATTAAATTTATTTGACTTGCTCTTAACATTTGACTTGCTCTTAACATTTGACTTGCTCTTAACTTTACACACTCTGTCTGTGTATTTACCGTACATATAATTGTCCATATAAATTCGTTCAATCCGTTACATCTGTGTTTTTATAACTTTTATACGAAGAGGGTCATTCATGATAAAAGCTCAATCATTAGACGGCTTATTCGAAAAATTACTTGACGGAAAGTCAATTTTCAAAAACAAAGAGGTTCTTCGTCCTTCTTATACACCGGACCTGTTATTACACAGGAATGAACAGATAAACAGTCTTGCAACTATTCTGGTTTCTGCTCTCAGGGGAGAGACCCCTTCGAATGTCCTGATTTATGGAAAAACAGGGACAGGAAAAACTGCAGTTACCAGATATGTGGGAAAGGAACTTGAAAGGGTAAGTGAAGATAAATCAATTTTCTGTTCTGTTGTTTATATTAACTGCGAGGTAATCGATACTCAGTACAGGCTTCTTGCAAACCTTGCCAGGCATTTCGAAGAAGAGGTCCCTATGACCGGGTGGCCCACGGACCAGGTCTTCATGAAATTCAAGGAAGCAATCGATGCAAGAGATCAGGTTATCATCATAATTCTCGACGAAATTGACAAGCTGATAAAGAAAGGCGACGATGTCCTCTATAATCTGTCAAGGATCAATACAGACCTTAGGAAAGCCAAGGTCAGCATGATCGGGGTTTCTAACGATCTCAAATTCACGGAATTTCTGGATCCCAGAGTCAAAAGTTCTCTGGGAGAGGAAGAACTGATCTTTCCACCCTATGATGCCGAACAGATCAGCGATATCCTGAAGCAAAGGGCAAAAATGGCTTATAACGACGGAGTACTGGGTGAAATGGTAATTCCGCTCTGTGCAGCTTTTGCAGCTCAGGAACACGGCGATGCCCGCCGGGCTCTTGACCTCCTGCGCGTTTCGGGAGAAATTGCAGAGAGAGAAAACCAGCCCCAGGTTCTTGAAGAACACGTCAGGCGCGCACAGGAAAAGATCGAAATTGACCGTGTTGTAGAAGTTGTAAGGACTCTTCCCACCCAGTCCAAGCTTGTACTCTACAGCATTATCCTGCTCAGGAGCCGGGGAAGAGAAGGAAAGAATGTCACAACCGGGGAGATGTATAACGTCTACCGCCAGCTCTGTTATCATATTGACGTGGATATTCTTACCCAGCGCAGGGTCACCGACCTGATGTCAGAGCTTGACATGCTGGGTATAGTAAATGCCGTAGTAGTCAGCAAGGGCCGTTACGGCAGGACAAAAGAAATTTCTTTAAGTGTGCCTGTGGAAAATACTCGCAAAGTACTTCTTGAAGATTACAGGCTCAAACCTCTGGTAGACTTCAAAACTTCCGTTTTCAACAAGATGTTCTCATAAAGTCCGGATTATCTTTCTGGTCCGGCCTTTCTGCTTTTCCTCCAATCTTTCAGGATAGCCACATTTTCAGGAAATAATATATACGATCCTGTGGTTTGTCTAGGAGCATATCATAATTCATGTGTCAGAATAGCTCGGTTCACATGCAAACATTGATCAACTCACATCTAGGTATAGATCAATATATTCAGGTTTCATATTATTCAAATTTCTACCAGAATTAATAATTCAAATTTACAATATTATAATATCGAGTTTCTATTGAGGTTTCTACCGAGATTTTTGAGTTTTCTACTCAAATTTATATCTCAGGTTTATATCTCAGGTTTACAATTCAAATAAACTCAGATTTGTAATTCAAATCCGTTCAGGCTTATAATTTAAATCCAAGGACTCAGGTTTAAAAGGTAATTTTTGATGAAGATAATAGCTTTTGTAGGCATGCCAGCTTCGGGAAAATCCGAAGCTTCCCGGATTGCTGCTGAGATGGGCATTCCTGTTATTATTATGGGTGACGTGATCAGGAAGGAAGTACTGAAGCGTGGGCTCGAGCCTAATGATTCCAATACCGGAATGGTTGCAACGGACCTTCGCAAATGTGAGGGCATGAATGCCGTTGCCAGACGCTGCGTTTCTCAGATCAGGGAAACAGGTTCGGAACTTGTAGTTGTTGATGGTGTGCGCGGGATTGCCGAAGTGGAGTGCTTCAGGCAGGAATTCGGAAAAGGTTTTGTTCTGATTTCGATTTACGCCCCCCTTGAGGTTCGCTTTTCCAGAGTCCAAAAAAGGGGCAGAAGCGATGATATGGACAGTATCGATGGGCTCCGCCAGAGAGACGAACGAGAACTCAGCTGGGGTATGGGGGAAGCTATCGAAGCTTCCAATGTGGAAATCGAAAACAACTTCGCTCTTGAGACCTTCAGAAAAGATGTTAGTGATGTTTTGAATAACTATTTGAAATCAAGCCCAGAAAAATAATATCTTAAGAAGAAATCTGACAGGTTACTTTTAAAGGTAAATAACTCAGTTGTTCAAACAAATCTGACAGGTAAATCTGACGGGTTGGTGTTCAAAAACAAACCCGAAAAACCGAAACTTTCCGGAACAATCCCATTTGAGCTTATAGTGGAGTAAATCTATGATAAATGTAAAGGTTTCAGCAGCTGTCTATCCTACGGAAGACCCTGAAAAGGTCACCAAAGCAATTTCGGTTCTCTTCACAGGCATAAAACTCCAAAAAGATCCTTTTGATGCAGTAGAATCCGAAAAAGGAGTTTTTCCTGCTTTTTGGCTTACAGGCGAGGGAGGACTTGATCTCCTGTTTACCCTGCACGGGCTTATTCGCAGGGAAACGATTATAGACAGTATTCGCAACAAGGTTTTCAGTAAAGGATTATCTGGTGAAGGGCTTTTAGTTCGTTTTTTACTGAACAAACAGGCAGCTTTTGTAGGAATTCCCAGCGCTCCAGCTGAAGAAGAGCCTCTGGGTTCCATCGAAGTTGTAATCAGGGCAGACTCTCCTGAAGAGATGGAAAGACTCTTTGAGTGGCTTTTGCCTCTCACCGAAGAAGGGGTACCGGTTGTTGAAGTGGAAATGGACTATGTTGAAAGAGATTGAAATCCCGGAATCCAGAGGAGTCCAGTTAATTGCAAATTCTAGTTAAGTATAATTTAGTTCCCGTCCCAAATTTATGTAAATCAGGATGATTTAAAAGGGACCAATCAAAATTGATGACCTACACGGGACTAATTAACAAAAACTACTAGATGGGTTAATTAGCAAAGATGCATTAGCGAAAGTGAATTCAAAGGCGAATAACAAAGGCGAATAACAAAGGCGAATAACAAAGGCGAATAACAAAGGCGAATAACAAAGAAAATTAACAGGGGTGAATTGTCATCATGCAGCTGCCTAGAATCAGTTTTTCATCGCGTGCGGTCGTTGAAGACCCTTTTAAGTGGGCATACACACTCGAAGACCACGGATATACGGGCTGGGAGATCGTACAGGAAGGATCCCAGTGCCTGAGCAGCAAAACTGTTCAGAACCTGAAGAATATTTATGAAACCACCAATCTGGAACTGACCCTGCACCTGCCTTTTTCTGATATGAACCTCGCAGGCCTGAACGACTCAATCCGTGCAGAAGTCCTCAGGCAGATGAAGAACTATCTTACCCTTGCCTCTAATTATGTCAGCCTTGCTGTGGTACATCCCGGCTATCTCTCTCCTTACGGAGCGCAGGTGCCAGATCAAGCCTACATGACAAATCTTGCTTCTATCCGGGAATTATGCGACTTTGCCGCAGATTTCGGGATCATTATAGCTGTTGAGAATATGCCCGATTTTCCGAAGATTTTTGGCAAATACCCTGACGAAATGCAGGAAATGCTCGATGCTATCGGGAGCCATAACGTGGGCTTTACCTTCGATGTAGGGCATGCCAATACTGTTGGGCTTATAGACGAGTTTCTGGACCAGCTGAATGACAGAATTTCCCATGTGCATATCCACGATAACATGGGTAAAAAAGATGAGCATCTTCCCCTCGGAGAGGGTAACATAGATTGGAAGCACGTTATGGGGAAGCTCTCAAACTATAAGGGAATCTTTGTTACCGAAATGTCTTCGGTTGAAGAAGGGATCAAAAGCCTTGAATTCTTGAGGAAGCTGTGAGTACTCAAGGCTCTGCTTTTTCAAAATAATTGTTTCACCCGAAGAACCTGTTGAAATTACTTTTTAGTTGCCTTGCAAAAGATAACATTATTTCCATTCCAGAGATCGATATCCGGCAAAACATCGTCATAACACTCGATTTTTTCAAAGCCTTCCTGTCCCAGTATTTTTTTTAGATCATCAGACTTAAAGAAGTGAGTCCAAAAACGATATACATCAAAATTGTCAGAATTATCGATCACTATGTGCTGATACAATATTACTTTGTCTTTCGGATAGTAAAAGGACTCTGAAAGAATCAGGTGTGATCTGTCTTTCCAGAAGCCACGCTCTTCCACTTCCCAGGATTTCTCAGCAACTTTCGTTTCAATGTCTTTATCGCTCAGAACATCAAAAATGAAAGTTCCGCCAGGTTTCAAAGCCCTGTAAACATTATGCAACAATTTCTTTCTTGCCTCTGGTATTAGGACACCAAAGTCAGTAAAAACCATCATTACAAGATTATATTTATTTTCTTCACGCAATTCAAGGTAATTCAGGTTTAAGTATTCTATATCCAGATTTTTCTTTATGGCTTCACTTCTGGCATATTCGATTGAATTCTTAGAGAAATCGACACCTGTTACTTTATGTCCTCTCTCCGCCATGAGCTCGGCATACAATCCGGGCCCGCATCCCAGATCAAGAATGTTCATTTTTTCCAGATTGACCGAATTTAAAATCCAGTCCACAGTACTCTTTATACTCGTTCTTCTCCGGCTTGCAAGGTCGATATCCGGGTTTAGGTGAACATCCAACAACTGCTTTGAAATGTGGTCATCTGTCCACATAACAGCATTCCCTTCTGTATAGATTTGCGGTTTTTTTGCAAATTCAATAATATCTGTAAAATTCATTAATGAGCCCTCCTTTCCAACTTCACAGACTCTCATATCTGCGATTAACCGTTAGACCCAATATCTATGATTAACCGTCAAACTCTATATCTACAATCAGCCTTCAGACGCTATATTTGCGATTAACCGTGACTCTATATCTACGATTAAACGTTAACATCTTTCAATAAAAAAGAATGGTTCAGTTGTTGTTCATCACCGAACATTTTTAGGATTCCCTGTTAATAAAGTTTCGGTGTGTTGGGAACTCCTCACGCAGACAGTATTTATCTTATCAGACAGTATTTATCTTATTTTATTCAGCTGTCATCAGGCAGTTCTTTTTCTTTGAGGTATCTGGTCCAGTCCCCATGATCAATTACCTCAGTTTCGGGCTTTTCGTCATACACGTAAATAATTCCCTTGAGTTTTTTCTCCGGGAGTTCCAGGTCCACATATTCCCTGTGGTACCCGCCAAAAAGCTCCATATAATCAATGGATTTTGCAACTTCAAGCTGCTTTTTTCCTGAAAACCTGCGCACCTCTGCGACCACGGCACCGTTTGCCGAAGGATAAACAGCAGGGTAGGGGCCAAGGGAATAGAGGGTATATCCATCGATTTTTGTAGTCCCAAGGAATTCAGACCGATTTTGAAGATCGAAACGCCGGTTATTGTAAAGCTCGTTTCTTAAGCTGCCGTAAAGTGCCATTATGAGCTCTTCACCCTCCACTCTTTCGTATGAGCGCTGCCAGCAGACATTCCTGTGGAAGACCCTGCCATAAAGAGTCCGATCTGTTTCCTGAGACATGTTTTCCCTTCTTCACACATCCTTTTTAGTCCGATCTTTTTTCCGATCTTTTAATCTGTTTTTCGATCCGACATTAGTCCGATTTTCAATCCGTTTTTTAATTCGATTTTTAATCCGAGCTCTTTTTATCTTATTTTGAAAAACCGTAACCTGCAAAGCGCTGGGTCAGGTCAAGGTTTGCGAGCAGGAAACGGTCTTCTTTACTGTAGGCAACCTTTTTGTTTCCCGAAAGTTCCAGCAAGCAGGTGGTTCCCGGTTTTGCTTCTTTTACTTCATTTCCGTCAAACAGGATTTTTTCAACGCGCACGGGTTCGGACTGCAAACCGACAAAAAGGTGGAGGACACTTGCAGGTTCTATCTTTTTCGTGAACTTTGAGATGGTACATTCCAGGGTATAGTCAGTAGTTACGATTTCCTTATCGGAAATGATGAAGCCTCTCTCTATGTCTTTTGCCTGTACATTTTTCAGGCGCATGCCAACTCTTGTGCCTGTCGGGGCGCTGTCAATATCAATATCATGGCTCTGGATAGAGCGGATTTCGATATCCCTGTCAAGCGGGAAAATTTTGGTTTTATCCTTGTCCTTTGAGATGCCCTGCTTGACAACCCCGAGTACGACACAACCTTTGCCTGTCACATTGAAAGCGTGGTCTATAAAGATCCTTGCCGGCAGGCTGTTGAGTTCTGCCTGTTCGGCTTCTATTTTCTCTGCCATCTCATTTATACTGGCTTTAAGGTCGTCTACGCCTTCAAAGGGATTCTTTGCGCTTTTGTTTGTGTTCAGGGCGATACATTCCCAGTCCTGGAGTATAGTTCCTGCAGTGATTACCTTTATTTTTGCCTTCAGTTCGTCAACTGCATACATATGGGTGCTGTCCGACTTTGTAAGGGCAATAATTCCATGTTTAAACCCGAGCAGGTCCAGGGCAATGATGCATTCTCCGGTATGGGCGTCCAGGCCCTGGGGAGGGATGCACAGGACTGCCAGGTCGGAAATATTCAGGGCCGTAATCAGGGATTTCAGGGTTTTCGGATAGCTGTGCGCATCCACAAAAACCATTTTACGGCTTTCCTTATCGTTATTGTACATGGTTATGTCGGAAGACGTTCCTTTTCTCCCGAGGTTTGCGGCAAGGGAGGTCCTTCCGCTTTTTTCTGTCCCTATAATTGCAACGTTTACCATTGTGAGTCCCCTTTTCTGAATTAATGTTTCTAAATCTATGATATTTGTGAGAGTACTTCCGGATTGTTGAGTTCGCTTTGAATGCAATGTTAGTTGAATTTAAAGATTAATTGGACTTTAACTCTTAATATTTCTGAATCTGACGACTAAAGTAGTATATAGACTTACTAAGAGTTTTAAATTGAAAGTAAGTGAGCTAGTAAGCAACCCTTTAATCATAAACTGAATTAACACCCTTAATCCTGCTATTAATACTAAAAAGCTTTACCTTCTGGAAATGTAAAATTATACATATTGGACGGAAAAAACACCAGTATAAATGTTAACCTAATTGTAAGACGAAATAATGTCAGGCAGATTGATGAGACAAAGGCAAATCAAGTATTATCTTATCGGAATTCGAAAGCATTTACAAGATCAGAAACTATCAGATCTTTCAGTACGGTCTAAGATGACCGGAGTTAGAAGTTTTTACAAAAGTTTCGATATTGAAATTCCCACTATGCAGGGGATTGGGAAAGTAAAACCGCTTCCTGTTCTTTCAGTTCCCCCCTGGCTCGCCTCATCACTATGATCTTAAAAAGTTATTTCCCAGTCCGAACCTGGGATAGGCAGCAGGCATAGCAGCAGAAACCATATCTCGCAGAACTGGAAGGATAGAAGTTATTGCAGAAATCGATTCTTAATGGCAGTTGTGTTTGTTGTTGCGGAAGCGTGAGAGCGAGTACAGTCACGCCTCCGGATATTGCGGTAGCAGATTTCAATCAATATAAGGTAATTTGAGTTGTTTTTCTTTTTTAACGGTTGTTTTATTCTAAGGACTGTCTGTATTAATTCATTATCTGAGAAGTGCAGAAGAAATGCAAAATTAACATTGGCATCCCTAGTAAATTATATTATTAGTGATAACAGAATTCGGCTCTTCGCTATTTCCGGTGGGTTGGGAATATTTGTGTAGTTATAAAGTGGTTAAGCCAAAAAGGGGAGTATCGAGCTTGAATGTGATTTTCAATTGCAAGTGCGTCTAAATTTTATATATGTTCTTTCGATATTTACTAGATGGATTTAAGTTAGCCCCTTGAAACAGCGAAGAGCCCAAAATAATTTATAATGGATCAATCATATATTATTATACACTGAATTAATATAATAGTTACATTATGTAAACGTTAAACTAGCAGAAAACTGGCACAAAATATTTAAGTCAGATTCTAGAATTCAAGTAAACCAACAATAGTTGGCTATGAAAAATATCAAAAACTAGGATATAATGAAAGAGAATCCTAGGTCTTCCAAATGCATTCTGGATGATAAAATGGTAGACTATACGCAACTATTCAATAATGATTATGCTGTTATGTTGCTTATTGATCCTGAGAGCCTGTATATCATTAATGCTAACAATGCTGCTTCTAATTATTATGGTTGGTCATGTGAAGAACTTAGGCAAAAGAAAATAAGTCAAATAGATATATTGTCTGAAATAAAAATGAAAGCAAAGCTCTCTGAAGCTAAAAAAGGGATTAAACATCACTTTACTTTTAAACATCAACTGCGGAACCATGAGATCCATGATGTTGAGATTTGTGCTATTCCAATTAACACCGAAGAAAAAACACTGCTTTGCTTCATAGTCCGTGACATAACTGAAACAAAAAAAGTGGAAGAGGAATCCCTTCTTATAGATGAATATGCTGAAAAAGATTTAGTATGTATATAGAAAAAATATCATGGCCTCTTTGAAAACGCAATCAGTGGGATAGCTGTCCACAGAATAATTTTTGACGAGGTTGGAAATCCGACAGACTATGTCTTTCTAGAAGCAAATGAAGCGTTTGAGAAAAATACTGGACTGAAAGTAACCGATATCATTGGAAAACGTGTTACTGAAATTCTTCCGGGTATTGAAGAAACATCCTTAATAGAAACATATGGAAATGTTGTGCTAACTGGCGTTCCTGTTAATTTCGAAACATCCATCAAACAATTAAATAAATATTATAGTGTTAGTTCGTATAAGATAGACAACGATTGTTTTGTTGCTATATTTCAAGACATAACTGAACGCAAGCAAGCAGAAAAAACTATTCTTGATAGAGAGGAGCAATATAGGATGCTTTTCACACAAGCACCTGTTTCGATAATCATAATTGACAAGGAAAGCGGTGAGATTATCGATGCCAATCCTAAAACCTGTGAAATGTATGGTTATTCTTCATTCGAGCAGTTAAATGCAAAAAATCTCTGCCTGAACACACCTTATTCCTTTAATGATGCACTCAGTTTGATTCATAAAGCTGCCATTGAAGGGACACAAGAATTCGAATGGCTTAGTATGAATGCAAACAATGAATATTTCTGGCAACACGTCCGATTGAGCCTTGTGACCATCAACGGTGTAGAAAGGGTTATGGCAACAACAATTGACATAACTAAACGTAAGAATGCAGAAATTGCACTAATGAATAGTGAGGGACAGCTGCGTACATTGGTAAATACTATTCCCGATATGGTTTGGCTAAAGGATGTCGAGGGAGTATATCTCAGGTGCAATACCAAATTTGAGCGTTACTTTGGTGCAAAAGAAGCGGAGATTGTTGGAAGGACCGATTATGATTTTGTTGATAAGAAACTTGCAGATTTTTTCAGACTAAAGGATATCGAGGTATTAGAAGCTGGCAAGCCTTTAATGAATGAGGAATTAATTACCTATGCTGATGATGGACATAAAGAATACATGGAAACAATTAAATGTCCTTTGTATGATTCCAGTGGAAAACTCATAGGAGTGTTGGGTGTTGGCAGAGACATTTCCGAAAGAAAGAGAGCTGGAGACAGGTTTGCAGAGGAAATTTTCAGAAGGCGTATTCTTATAGAACAGTCCAATGATGGCATAGTTGTTGTTAACGATAAAGGTGAGGTTGTTGAGGCTAACCAGAAATATGCTGATATGCTGGGCTATTCCATGGATGAAGTTCTCCAGTTACACATATGGGATTGGGACAACCAATGGACACCTGAAGAATTAATTAAAATCATAAATAGTACTGATGAGTCTGGCCTTAAATTCGAGACACGCCACCGTCGTAAGGATGGAACTTTACTCTATATCGAAGTTAGCTCAAACGGAGCTATTTTAGATGATCAGAAACTAGCTTTTTGCGTGTGCAGGGACATTACTGAAAGAAAGAGGGCTGAAGAAAATCTGAAAAAAGCGGAACAGAAATACAGGCGGGCATACAAGCTCCTGCAGGGAGTTATTGAAAGTCCCAAGGATGTTGTCATATTCGCTCTTGATAAAGATTACCGGTACATCGCCTTTAATAAAAATCATCAGATGACGATGAAAAATATATGGGGTGCAAAGATAGAGATCGATGTCAGCATGCTTAATTACATCAATAATCCTGTAGATGTGGAAAAGGAAAAAGCTAATTTTGACAAAGTGCTTGCAGGCGAAGCCTTCACTATTGTTGAAGAATACGGTGATTTCTTACTCGAAAGACGATGGAAGAAGAATGTGTACAGTCCTCTTGAGGATGACGAAGGAAATGTTATTGGACTTACGCTGTTCTTAACAGACATAACTAAAAGTAAACAGGCTGAGTTTGCTCTTCTTGAGGCTAAAGCCTTGGCTGAAGAATCAAATAAAGTAAAATCGGAGTTCATTGCAAACATGAGCCATGAGCTTCGCACACCACTCAATTCGGTTATTGGTTTTTCCCAGATCTTGAATGAGAAAATGTTTGGAGATTTAAATGAAAAACAAATGTGTTATGTCTCCAATATCCTGAAAAGTGGTAATCATCTGTTGGAATTGATCAATGATATACTCGATATTTCAAAAATAGAATCAGGCAACATGGAATATGCGCCTGAAATAATAGATCTCCAGGAAGTAATAGATGAAATCATAGTATTAATGGGCCCCCTGATCAAAGAGAAAAATCTTAATCTGGAAGTCAACGTGGAATTCGAAAAGCTAGAAATAAAAGCTGATAAATTAAAGATCAAGCAGATCATTTATAATCTTCTTAGTAACGCAATCAAATTCACACCTAAAAGCGGTAAAGTGTGGTTTGATTCTAAAATAATGAATGGCAATGTTCAGATTTCCGTATCTGATAACGGCATAGGCATTCCTCTGCAATATCAAAAAGTTATATTTGACCCATTTAAACAGATCAGCTCGTTTTCAAACCGTGCTCATGACGGAACTGGATTAGGCCTTGCAATTGCTAAACATTACGTAGAAATGCATTTAGGGGAAATACATGTTGAAAGTGAAGTTGGTAAGGGAAGCACATTCACGTTTACAATACCGATTGATTTGAGAAATGATTGACTTATCATGAACAATCTATTCTACAAGTGCCGCCTCTTTTAGACGAAGCTCAAGCATATTGTGTCCAGAATTAATTGAATTCTTCAAACTAAGGTGTACCAGGTGGTTCAGAGAATTCGCATACTACCAGAGTTTTTAGGTAACTGTCAAAGTCATGTATATAAGATTGTTGATTGAACATTCATGAAGGTCTAGTTATTGAGGATCTGCAGCTGGAGAAAAATAATTTCCGTTTTCCGGTAGTAAAAAAATATAGTCTTTCTATTTTTGAAAGCTTCTTCCGGATCTGTTCTGGATAGAAAATATCTGTTTTTCTGATTCAAAAGATTTGTTTTAAAAAGGATAGGGATGGGTTGGAATTAAGAGAAAGGGATTTCCTTTCCTGGATGGCTATTCATGAGGGAGGTTGTTCATCCACTAGTTCTTCCAACCCTTGAGCTTTCATCACTGTCAATTATACATTTGACATTTAATATAAAATAATTATCAAATTTAAAATTTGTGCATAAATTATTAATAAATGCTAAAACCTGAAAAAGAGTTACTAACCGCCCGAGTCACATTCTCAAGCGGGAAGGGTTGTTCACACAATTAAGACTTAATAACATAATAATTAATGTTATTTAAATTATTGTACATTATTTGGTATTGCTAATTAAATAGAGGTAACTCTTTATTTCTGTGTTTCATCAATAGAAGAACAGAGTACTTTAGCATTTCAAGACTCTTCGTATAACACTTTGTCTTTCGTCTCAACCTTGCCAGAAAGTGCCTCAATATGCCATTATATCCTTCAACTGTATACGTTTCTGCTTTGGATTGAGTATGAATGGTTTCAGGAATAAACTCTGCATATGCCCTCCAGTGATCAGTCATCACTTCTCCAATCTCTTTCTTCTTTAATTTTTCCCAGAGTAGTTGTCCAGTTTTCGTTCCTCTGCTACCAAAAGAGCAGTTGATGAACTTTTTCCCAACTCTATCAACAGCAATCCAGATCCAGCAATATTTTTTTTGTTACCGATGTAAGTGTGCATCTCATCCAGTTCAACAATAGATATCTCATTTTCGCTTTTTAGCTCCTCTATCTCCTGACCAAATTTCTTTATCCATTTTTGGACAGAAACATGACTTACCCCTAAAAATCGTCCTATTGAGCGAAATCCTAATCCCTCAAGATAAAGTTGCAAAGCCTGTCTCTTAACTAGAGGAGAACTAGCAGTTGATTTTAGCTCGACTGAATAGTTATATCCACAATCGTGGCATTTGTAGCGTTGACGTCCACAAACTATACCGTTTTTTGTGTGATTGGAATTTTTGCATCTTGGGCAGTTCATGCAGAAATGTAGGTTTTCATAATATATAACTATAATTAACTACCAATACCTTGTTTTTTAATGTCTCTTAATTCATCCTCTGAAAAGGCAAGCCCCTGATAATGACGCATAGAGGTTAAGGAATCGTGACCCTGCCGCAAGCATACAGTTGACTCAACAACCCCGGCAGCAATTAACTAGGACTCCAATGTTTTTCTACTTGACTTTACAGAAAGACCATAAGGATTTATGCCTGCAGATATAGCCCATCTCTGAAGGTTCTTATTCCAGGTACTTTCTAAGGGAGGTTTCCGGGCCTGCCAGAAGTCTTTAAGCATATAATTGAACATGGAAGGCAAAGGGTGAATAGTTCTTTCAAGCTGCCTCCTTTTGTGCTTCTTCTGTGCTTCCTCCGGCAGGTGGATTATATTTCTTTTTTCATTATACCAAGGTGGATTATCATAGAGCCTCAAAAGCTCTGCGTATCGTATTCCTGTAATAAGGAGTATATCGAGAGTATGGTTTTATGCTGATCTTTTGGAATAGCGGCCTTTAATGCTTCATATTCTTTAGGGGTTAGGATTCTTACATCTTTCACATAAAAATTTATGGCTTCAGAATCTTTGATATAAACTGATTGAGGATATTTTAGCCAGGTGATGGTATTTTATCCAGCTGGTATTTAACTTGGAATTGAAAACGAAAAAAATTATATTTTTTCTTATTATAAAATAAAATTTGGAAAAAAAGACATCTTTACAATATATAGAAATAGACTTATTAAATAGAATTGAGTTATAATTAATATATATAGATATCTGGATGAATAATACATAATTTGCATCCTATGATGTATCTGACCCTATTAGGAGGAAATACATGGAAAAGAATTGTTATAAGGAAAATTTTGAGAAAATTGCAGAAAGATTCTTTTTCATAGCCGAGCAGACAGGACAATTAATATTTGACGGTGATGCAATTACGGGTAAGATTGAGTGGTCAGGAGCTATCGAGGAGTTTACCGGTTACACTCAAGAGGAATTTAGTAACTTTGATCTGGGGGCATGCAAAGAACTCATACATCCTGAAGAACAAGAAAGAGTATGGAATGCATTGGAAAATTCTCTAAAGACCGGGGAAAAGTTCGGGCAAAAATTCAGGTTTAAGAGAAAAGATGGAAGTTATATTTATGTGGAAGACAACTCGATTTTCCTGAAAGATGAAAACAATCGCGTATATAGGGGCATTGGTTTATTTAAAAATGTCACAGAAAACAAGCATACCAGGGAAAAACTTGAGGTAAGTGAAGAACAACTCAAAATGAACAAAGAACAAATAGTTAAATATTTGCAGAATTTTCGAGGAATTGGATTTCAGCTGGATAACAATTTTGAGTTGGAGTTGCTACACGGAGCCACAGAGGAAATTACAGGTTACAGAAGCGACGAATTTCTTTCTGGAAAAATTAGGTTGTTACAGCTGGTGAGACCTGAAGATAAAAGTCATTTCTTTGAAAATAGAATAAAACTGAAAACTACATCTAAATCTCTAGTTGAACAAGAATACAGGATCCAGAACAGGGATGGGAACATAGTTTGGCTTTTTGAGTCTATTCAGGTTGTAAACAACATAAATCAGGAAAAAAGACTTTATCAGGGCTTTATTCAGGATATCACCGAGAGAAAAATTTCAATGGAAACCATTGAACAAGCCGAAAAGCTCCGAAAAAAGGAAATACATCACAGAATTAAAAATAATCTGCAGATAATCTCGAGCCTTCTGGACTTAGAATGCGATAAATTACTGTCTGGTACTCTTGATCAAAAAAAAATTACTGAAGCATTCCAAGAAAGTCATAATCGAATTATATCGATGTCTATCATTCATGAAGAGTTATATAACTCTAAGGATATGGAAACAATTAATTTTGCCTCTTATCTTAAGAAATTAACAAATGATCTTTTCAATTCATATAAGGTGGGAAACTCCGACATAAGCTTGCACCTGGATGTCGATGATTTCTTTTTTGAAATGGACATTGCCATTCCTTTAGGTATTATCATCAACGAACTTGTTTCTAATTCTCTAAAATATGCATTTCCAGACGGAATGAATGGTGAAATTTGCATAAAACTTCACCAAGAAGTTAATGAAAAAAATAAGGTTTTAATCAGTAGAATTGCTGAGAATGATATGCAAAATAACTCCTGCTGTCATAGGGATTTTTCATTAATTGTCGAAGACAACGGAATTGGTTTTCCTGATTCTATTGACTTCAAGAATACTGGTTCACTAGGTTTACAGTTGGTAAGTACTCTTGTTGATCAAATTGGAGGTGACATAGAACTTAAAAAAGTGTCAGGAACGAAATTTGAGATATGGTTTATGAGTTCTAAGAACTAGATGAAAGTGAGGTTAGCTAATGAAAATTAAGATGCTAAGAATCAGGTATCAGCCTGAGATTTGGAGACCCCTTGTCTTATTGTACACATGATGATATTTGATGTATAATCTGTCTATAAAAGTGGTGGTAATTGTGGAAACATCTGAACATAACACTTTGTGGGAAGGCTATTTTTCAAGCTACAGAAAAGTTGCAAGTCCTCATAGAAAGCCTAGTCTTTTTAAATGGCTATATGATAGTTACAAACGACTGTATCTTTCCTGTGTGAGTCCATCTGATGTTTACAGGCTTGCTGACTTAAAGGCTTGCTTAGCTCTAGTAGATACCGCTATCGATGATGCATGTGATAACGAGTTTCTAATAAAGATGAATGGGGGTGATAAATTCAGTTATGAGATGTTGAGTATGCTCTACAATGCAGATAGAGTTACATCTGGAGATTATATACCGTTACAGCCTGCAGCCGGCAACAATACTTATGCAAAAATAACTCTTGATATTTTTTCTGATTTACTTGGAACCCATGTAATATCCCTTCCAAGATACAATGAATTCAGGGGCGAATTTTTCCTGGCAATGCGTAATGTTGCCGGATCAATGGAGTTTTCATATCTAGTGAATAGGAATAAGGTTGCATACCCTTACTATATTGTTGTCCGGAACAAGGGTCCTTCTACAATGGTGGAGGTTCTTTCCATACTTGATTTGATGGCTTCTGAAAGCTTTGATGCCTCAGAGCTTGGAAAAGCGATAGCCCTTTTTAGAATGGCGGACGTTGTGGCAATGCTGAATAATGCAGTAAATACCTGGAAAAAGGAGATAATTGAAAGAGATTACAGTAGTCCGGTAATTTCATTAGCTCTTGAAAAAAAAATTGTCAAATTCAGCGATTTCGAGAAGGTTGACGTAAAAAATATGGAAGAAAATCTATCACCTTTACCCGAAATAATAAACGGGGAGCTAAACAGAACCATATTAGTTATGAAAGAATTCGTAGAGAATTATGAGATAAAGAGTTTTGATGCTTTGAAGTACATCGATAACTATAAGACTTATGCGTTTGAAAGTCAAAGAAAAAACGAAGAGGTTTGTCAGAGACAGATAGCATAAAGTTGTTCCACGACGGTTCTTCTTTTTTTGATAGGAGAGATCGAGAGCAGGTCCAATTCCGGCAACCTATGGCCCATAACATGAAACCCTCTTCTGGACTCATGCTTTTTTCAAGGTACTTTCTGAGATGGTCGTAAGGCGCAACCCCTGTTGCTTCTTCGGGTCTACTGCGGGACCAATGCTATGAAGAGCCTCTACGCCTGATGGTGTGAATATCAAGAATTTCCCCGCCTCCGTAACCTTTCCATGCGTATTGAATGGCTGATTTATTCATTAGCCAATTGATACCGAAAAAGGTAACATGAAAGTTAATTCTGCCGTTTTTCTGGAATTCTAGGACGGATATGTATTCTACGTGATCCGGGAGATGGTAACGCATGAAGTCAATAAATTTTTCAAGGGCTTCAAGGGTTTTCTGGTTACATTCTACAAGGGACTTATAACCGTAGGGATGGGCGGTTAAAGTGAGTTCACAGACTACATAGTGCTGGCGGATGGCTTTGTTCCAGGCATAATAGAATTTTCTACCTTGTAACTTCTTGAGATTTGTGATTTTACAGAAAATAAAACATATTGCTAAATCATGAACAAAAAAATGTTTAAGAAAGAAAACTGATTAAGAAAAAGAATATCAATCACGAAAAAGAAAATCGATCAAGAAAGAAAAAGCAGAAAAAAGAAGTAAATCAAAAATAACCGGAAACTGTTTTTATTACCAGGTAAATCCAGTCACCAGAGTTCTCCTTCCCAGATCGCCTGAGTTTTATCATTGGTGCTTTTATTGATTTTCTTGATGTTTACCAGATACTCGTTTCCTGCCGGTTGTGGGGCTTCAAAGATTGTATCTACCCCAAGTCTTTTGAGGTAATTCTCAAATTCTGTCGCGGTTTTCAGGTCCCTTACCCTGATCCTGACCTCTTCGTAGAGTCTTTCTCCGTCCTTTACACTTCTTATTGATTCTCTTAGAGGGTTCAGGATGCTTTCTCCAAGCTGTATACAGCGTTTCTTGAACTCGGTTTCGTCTTCGTCCCATTCCACAGTCTGAAAACCTTCCCGGACTATGCGGGAGAGCATATAATCCCTTCCGGCTTCGTTGTAAAACTTGAAGGCGTGCCTGAGGTCGGAGCAGTTGCTCTGGGAGGAGGTGTACTTAAGAGAGGGCAGGACCATTTCCGGGTCTTTGATGACCACGCCTTCATGCTCGGTTTTCCCCAGTTCCCGGATGATGTTTGCGATTTCTTCGGGGGCTGTTTCCAGGGGAATTTCCCCAAAGGATCGTACCTGGAAAAAGCCATATTTTTCCATCGTCTCCCGCCTTTTTGCCGTTGGTAGGGGTTTGCCTGTGTTTTTCTCCCGGATATCGAAGATGAAAAACTCCACGGACTCGACGTCATAGATTGTCTTCGGGACATATGGGTTGTCAGGGCCTACCATTTCACCGTAGAGAACAAGTTCCGGAAAAGCGTCAAAGAACTCTAGGTTAAGTTTTGCATTTGCCCTTTCTGTTGTGTAGGGGCAGATATATCCGCTCCGGGTGATTGCAAGGATCTCTCCGTCGACCTGCGCTACCCGGACATTGTACCCGTTCATTTTTTCTTCTACAGTCAGTTTACTGAGGCCGTTGAAGTGTTTTTTAAGCGTGGGGTCAAGGACCATGGCTCTCCGAATCTTCGGGAAGCCCATGATAATTTCAAAAGAGCTGCCTTTTTCATAAAGTACGGTCCCGTGCTCTATATGGGAAATTTCCTTATCGAAACGGAGCATATGCTCATGTTTGCCCCAGTTCCGGGCAAGGTACTTCTTTTCAAAAAGGTGCCGGACTCTCTCTTCCTCAAAGCCCAGGAAACCCGCCAGCCGGTTTATAAAGTCAGGGTCTATTTCCCCATTCTCCTCTTTGTGCATACTGTTTATCTGTGTTCAGGCATGAAATAAGTTAGCATTTCTTTCCTGGCTTTAGGACATACCTATTTACAAAATATCCATTCACAAAAATCGGTTTGCTTCTAAAGAATAAGCCAATATATCAAATATCTTTTTAAGTATGTGGCTACTAATTTCTTCTGTACTTGAATTTCAATTAAGTTACGAGGCTACAAAATGGCTGACGATATCGACTACGAGATTATTGGGAACGATATGCAAATCGTTGAAATTGAGCTTGATCCAGGTGAGGCTGTTCAGGCAGAAGCCGGAGCCATGGCATATATGGGACCCGGAATCCAGATGCAGACAAGTATGGGCAGTGAGGGGGGCGGACTCCTCGGAGGTCTGAAAAAGGGATTGAAAAGAGCCCTGACCGGGGAAAGTTTTTTTATTACAAACTTTATCCACAAAGGTTCCGGAAAAGGGCATGTGGCCTTTGCGGCTCCTTATCCGGGAAAGATTATCCCCCTTGATCTTTCAAAATTCGGAGGTAGTATCCTCTGCCAGAAGGATGCTTTTCTCTGCGCTGCCCGCGGTGTGGATGTGGAAGTGGCTTTTACCCGCAAAATCGGAACAGGGCTTTTCGGTGGTGAGGGTTTCATTCTTCAGAGGTTGCGGGGGAACGGCTTTGCCTTTGTCCATATCGGAGGCACGGTTGTAAGAAAGGATCTGGCTCCGGGTGAGACATACCATGTTGACACAGGCTGTGTGGCAGCTTTTACCGAAACTGTAAATTACGACATAACCTGGTCCAAGGACTTCAAAAATGCCCTCTTCGGAGGCGAAGGAATTGTCCTTGCAACCCTAACAGGCCCGGGAACCGTGTATATGCAGAGCCTGCCTTTCTCACGCCTCGCTGACAGAATCTATGCAGCTTCAACTTCCAATCAGAATAGAGGAGAACAGACCGGCATTGGTGGAAGCGATATCCTTGGCGGCCTTATTGGCGGAGACAAGTCTTTCTAAATAAAAATAACTGCCAGAAATAACTGTCAGAAATAACTGCCAGAAATAATTGCTTGAAACAACTGCTGAGTAGTAACAGGCAAAAGGAAACTGATCGCAAAAGTGAGATAATAATAAGTTGATGAAAACGAGTTAATAAGTTGATGAAAACGAGTTAATAAGTTGATGAAAACGAGTAAAAAAGGAAAGATTAAAAGATCAGGAAGGCCTGTCCCTTAAGAGTCAGGCTTTTCCCTCTCTTCTCTCTGAAGTTTATTCCTCGATTGTGTTTATAATATTCCTGCGTGCGAGGAAACCAACCAGTTCTTCCTCCAGATTGAGGACAGGAACACCTCCCAAATTTTGTTCCAGCATGGTAGTAACCGCATCTGAAAGAGGAGTGTTGGTATATACGCTGACCACGCTACGGGTCATAATGTCTCCAACAAGCAGGTTTTTGATTCTGGAGTCTTGCTGGTTGTCAGCTACCAGATCCCTGAAAGAGCGCATTGCAGAAGCAATATCTTCTTCTGCAATGATTCCTACAAGCTTTCCATTCTCAACTACAGGCAGCCTACCCACATTATTATCAAGGATCAGGCGTCTGGCGTGACTAACGCGGTCTGAGGGGTTGACAATGATCGGGTTTTTTTCCATTACCTCTCCGGCAAAGCCTGTGAAATGGTTTGTTTCCATAAATTCCTGTGGGGTCACCCAGCCCATTGCGTTTCCGTTGTTAGTGACAATGATCACGCCTCCACTTTTTTTCATAAGGGTGAGAACGTCTTTAGTGTCGGTATCTGGCAAGACCTTTACAAAGTTATCGGATACGGCTGTTGCAACATGCAAAGAGGATGCGGGTTTGCTCTGTTTCCTGCGGGTTCCGAGCTGTTCTGTCAGACCTCTCATGGTAAGTACACCGAGAACCTGGTTATCATGCACTACCAGCAGGCGTTTTGTATCTTTTTTTTCCATTAGATCAAGGGCGTGAGATATGGTGTCTGACTTATCAATCTTGTGTGGTTGTACCATTATGTCTTTAGCTTGCATGCATTTCACCTCATGCGTATCCAGAGTTTTAGTTTCAATTCTTTTCAACTTTCGTTTTTACAGACTTTTAGAATCCGTTTTTCTAAATTCCTGTTTCACATCCTTCATTTGCTTACAGCTGTCCCTTTCTGTTCTTTTTTTGCCGTATATACCTCCGTAAATACGTGCCGTTGTGAACTTATTTATGTCATGTTTGATTATTTATTGCTTTTTTAAAGGCATATAGTGAATTACTTCTTACCTTTTTAAAGACATTTTCCTCATCTTTTACTGGATTTCATTTCTAAGTCCGCATTTTAGAGCACGGATTTCATAATGTCTGTCCTGCTCAGGATTCCTACGATTTCTTCGCCATCGCTGACAGGCAGGGCAGTTATCTCTTCCTCGATCAATTTTTTTGCAGCAATGCTAATTTTTTCGTTTACATCAATGGATATTATTGGAGTAATCATTATGTCTTCCGCTGTCAAAGGCACTTCTTTTACGTATCTGTAAGTTTTCTGACCTGCAGGCGAAGATTTCCTGGTCATCTTGATGCTTTTTGTTGAAAGTTTGCCTTCATTGTCAGTTAAGAGGTTTAAGGCAAGGTTCCTCTTTGAAATAACTCCCACAGGTTTTCCCGCGTCGTCTTTTACGATCACTCTTTCGATCTCGTTTTTGTTCATTTCGTCTATCACATGGTTGATTGTGTGGTGTCTGTGAACAGAAACGACATCGTCGGTCATCAGTCTGGGGATTTTTGTATTTATTTCATCCGCGTGTTCGGCAACATAGCGCACGATATCTGTCCTGGTGACAATACCTACAATATCGTTTTTTACCACCGGAATGTCATGCACTCCGTTCTCAAGCATTAAGGCGGCTGCCTGGGAAATGGAGGCTTCGGGATAAATGGTGATTACGGATTCTGTCATCAGCAACTTGATCGGGATCTGGTCGATCGGCCTTCTCCTCCAGAGAGGTTCGGTCTGAGCCAGGCGGTTGCTGATATCTGATTTCGTAACGATCCCCACCATTTTGCCCTCATTAAGGACAAGCAACGTACTGATTCTGTGTCTTAACATCAGTTTTCTTGCACGTGACACGGGTTCATCTGTGTTTATAGCGTACACAGGTGAGCTCATGATGTCCGCCACATTCATGGAATACCTCCTTCACTTCTACAATATATAAGTATTAACAATTATAGTTTTTGAATCAAACATAAACTTTACAATTTAGCTGTAAATCTCGATATTTTGCATAACTTCGGCCTATTTCCTGCCAGGCCAGATAGAAGTACAGACTGATTGGGGAGTATAGGGCGTTAGAAAGTGGCTGGGCAGTTAGAAAGTGGCTTTCAGATAGTATTTTGAGGTCAGCTACGCTCTGAGATTTCAGAAAAATCCAGGGTCTATCCTGGTCTGTCCAGCCAAGAAGTCTACCTCCCTTCCCAAACTCTTTAAACCAAGCTCGGATTTTTTCCAGATCTATTCCGGACTTCATCTGGCTTGTTTAGTTCTATTTCTCGGTTTAGCAGAAGTCTTATTCTCGTTTAAAACTCCTGTTTAAAGGTCAAACCCTCTCAGGAAGTCGCTCTCTGTAATAATCCCGCGGAGCATTCCGTCTTCCAGGACCGGAAGTGAGCCTATTTTTTTCTCGAGCATGATTTCCATAGCTTGTCCCATATCTGTGCCAGGGCTGGTCCAGATCAGTTCTTGTGAAACAATGGAGCCTACAGGCTGGTCCAGGGCCTCGTGAATGTTTCCTGTTGTGAGTTTGCTAAATGCATCTCCTCTTCCAAGAAAATGGACGATATCCGAGGCAGTGACTATTCCTGCAAAAATTCCGTCTTTTACTACAGGAAGTCTTCGGAACCTGTTCTGCACCATTACTTTTGCTGCCTGTCCGATGGGCGTATCTGTTGTTACCATTGTGACATTTTTGGTCATATATTCATCAACGGTTTTGTTTGTCACAATCCCACCCATCAGTTCCACGGCATTTCTTTCGGTAAAGATTGCGACGACCTGCATTTCATCATTTATGATTGGCAGGCCTCCGGTCCTCTTTTCAAGCATTGTTGTAACAGCATCCTTGAAGTCTGCCTGGTCATTGATGTAAGCAACATCAGTTTGCATAATCTGGCGTACTTCTTCGTTTATTGCAGCCAGAAGGTTGCCTTTAAAGCGGTTTTCGACAAGGAGGTTTCTGCTGCCCCCTCCCAGGAAATCTATAATATCAACAGAAGTCACGACTCCTTCCAGTCTCCCTGTGCCAGCATCTGTGATAGGGATACGCCTGAACCTCCTTTCAGTCATAATTCTGACCGCTTCCATGATGGTTGCGGTGGGAGGGAGAGTTACTACATCCCTTGTTGCCAGGGCAAGAATTTTTCCCTCATGTTCCGAAATGCGGGACTTGAAACTGGGGCCTATTCTCATTGTGCCCATGCTGCTGACCGAGTGTGGGTCTTTCTGTTGTGCCTTTTTACCTGATTTGTTCAATTGTGGCTGAACATTCATTTTTTCGACTGGTACAAATGTCGTATTTTTGTTCAATAGGATCACCGAATCGAGTTGCAGTTAATTGCTTTTTTTATCATCAGTTTTTCCTCTACTGCATTTTGCAGAATTTTCTTCCCGGGTCTGCAATTCATATTTTAGCAGACTCACGGTTGCTACTGGAAACAAACAAAACCTAAAGCAATCTTCTCTCGAATCTTTCTGAACACTTACTTTTGTTTGTTATTCTGTTATCGTTATTAATTATAATCTTTAATCGTTAAAATCTTTTTGAGCAGGAACCTATCAATTGCCTTTCATGTAATTTGTGATAAGTTCCTTGACCGGTTTTGCTTTTCCACTGGAAGAAACTTCTCTCTTAAAAGGGTTAAATGTCATCAGAGACATTTAGATACCCGGTTCTGCCTCCCGGGACTTACTCCGCCCACCCTTTGACAAAGGCACCCATCAGATCCTGCCTGTCAGCGATTCCGGAGATTTTTCCCTGCTCATCTACTACGGTAACTCTTCCTATATCATGCTTGATAATCATTTCAATCGCACTCTTAACGGAATCGTTCTCCGAAAGCGTGTATGCAGGAGTTGACATAATCTTTTCAACCTTGGGACTTTCGTTTGGCCTTGTGGCTCTTTCGTCTTCTACGGACATTCTCAAAATTCCTGCTTTGATTATATCCCTTCTTGTTATCATCCCGATGGGATCACCTTTCTTTGAAACGACTGGAATCCCGGTATAATCTGTTTCTATCATGTAATTCCAGACTCTGGAGATCCTTTCATCCGGTGAACAGGTTTTGACTTTTTTTGTCATAACCGTGTCTATCGTTTTTGAAGCACTTCTGGGGAGTTCCGCATTCCGGAGAATATCAACGTCGCTCAGGACTCCTACAACCGTGTGGTCTGTTGTTGATTTGACAACCGGAACTCTGTTCTGTTTCGATTGCACTATCAATTTTGCAGCTTTTACGACATCCATGTCCGGAGTGACTGTTGGGGATTGCCTGGCATATCCACCCACCGTGACATTTGAGCGCGTGGACGTAACTCTCATAATATCCTGATCGTTCAGCATTCCCACAAGCCGGTTTCCCTCATCAACAACAACAAGAGCTCTGAACAAGTAATCACGCATCAGCTGGCGGGCGTGAGTTACGAAATCCCCCTCTTTGATACTTACAGGCCCTTCTGACATTATCTCGCTGACATTCATTGTTACTTTTCCTCTCTTTTTTGTTTACTTTATTCCAGTTACTGTTGTCCTGATGTTGAAGTCTCATTAATCAGAGTCCATTAATCACGGAATAATCAGAGTCCATTAATCACGGAATAATCAGAGTCTATTAATTACAATATAATCAAAGCTTTGAAATCACAATACTCTGAAATCACAGCTTCATTAGTTAAAGTTTGTTAGTTAAAGCCTGTTAAATCAGAGTCGATATCCATAATTTAGCTATAATTTAGTTTTTATATGACTCCGTTTTTATTTTTCTTTGACAGACAATCAACTCTTCGAAGGCAACCTCAAATCTCTGTGTCTGGGGACAAAAGACCTCAAAAACCAGGCGGTTCTAAGTTGGATCTTAGCAATTCATTCATAGTCTTCTCCTTCCTCATGCCGGCAATTTTCGCATAAATACCTGCCGTTAACTAATTTGAGGTCTATTGAATGATAGAGACAGGACTCGCATATTCCTGTAATGAAGTCTCCTTCGACTTCTTCAATTACAGGAGTGGAGAGGAGAGCCTCCCGGTTCATATCAATAAGGTCTTTGAGAATGGTGCTGAGTCCAGGTGTAATCATCAGGATGTCTGTGTGAGATATAATTCCTATAATTGTGCTGTTTTCAAGGACTGGCAGCCTTTTAATATTGGCTTTTAACATGATTTCGGAAGCTTTTACTATACTTGTCCCGGGCTCTAAAGTTAGCAACGGGGTGGAAAGGATTTTGCTTGCATTTACTTCCCCTGGTTTTCTGTTCTCTGCAACAATACCCTTCACAAGGTCCCTTTCGGTAATAATCCCTATGGCTTTTTCGTTTTGTGTAATAATTACGCTTCCAACATTGTTTTGGGTCATTTCCCTTGCAATGGCAGGGATATCTGTGTTAACATCCATTGTGATGACTGTTTTATTCATCACTTCAGCAACCGAGACCTCTCTCCCAATTTCCTTGTTGTGAATATCAGTACCTGCTTCCCTCTCAGGTTCATCAGCCATTGACTGCAGTTCCCCCTTTATTCTTCCAGCATCCCAAAACCCGTCAAAGTCACTATTAAAATCTCTTCGGGCTCTTAATTTCTTGTGGAAACGTCTTCCAGATCTTTTTTAACTTTTCCTTTCTATAAGGTTCTGGAATCAAACCCTGAAAAGTCGGCTTTCCGGTAAGCCTTCCGTTTTAATATTTCTTCCGGCTCTTTTTCCTCTAAGCTCTTTTTCCTCTAAGGTATTTCCCGCACTTCTAAGACCTTTTTATAGCACATATATACGAGTCTATAGTACATAATGATAACGGCATTTCTTTTTTTTCGCAAGCATAATGGTTTACGCAAAACAGGCGCAAAAGACTTTTTTTGGAGTTGAAATTTTAGTTTTCCCCCAGATATATTTACGGAAGTCCGGCAGGAATTTTTTTCACACCCCCTCCATTTCCACTGGAGATTTTTGCTCAGAATGAAAAACATTGAGAATTCTTGAAAAAATATAAGGGAGACGTAGCAGAGAAGAAATTTCTCTTAGATACTAAATTAAAACATAATAAAACATTCAAAATTATATTTATAACGATATTTATTTTTCTCACAGGAATTTTTCCAGACCCCTTTATTTCCACTGGAACCCACTCGCTAATTTTTTTACACAAAGTTTTCCGAATTTAAAATTGCTAATAGTATATGTCAAAAGTAAAAAATATAGAACTTAGGTTGTAGGTGAAAATACAAAAACCGGATAAAAGGTAAAATAAAGATTAAGGTAAAATTCAGTAAAATCCAGAAAAAAACCTAAAAGAAAAAACCAGATGGAAACCGGTAATCATTCAGCAAAAACAGATAAAACCAGCTGAAAGCTGATATTCATTCAGCAAAAAATTGATAAAATTGATAAAAACCAATAGTCGTTCAGCAAAAAATGAATAAAATTGATAAAAAAAGGATAAAAGCAGGTAAAATGGATTTAAACAGGTAAAAATAGGGAGAAATAGGGGACGATCATAGAATAATCACCCTGCTCCTGTTCCCAACGCTAAGTTCTATTTCTTCATTCAACCCGTATCTGGCATAAGCGTCAATAATCTGAATTTCGGAGTCAATATCCAGATCCTCTATTACATAAGCCTGTTCTCCCCAGAGCGTCAGCCGGATACTTCCTGTTTCGTCCTCAAGCTGGAGGTTTGAGACCACATTTTCGGTTCCGTCTTCCCTTTCAAACTCTCTCAGTTCTCCGATTTCGGAAACTTTTCCCTGGACGGAATAATTCTCTCCCGGAATAATGTCGGCGATGTCAGTAAATTTCTCCCTGTACTCGACCTTTTTTTCACTTTTCTGAATTATCCCTCTGGCGCCAAGGCTGAGTTCAACCTGCTGGCTGAATGTGTTTTCCCGGGAATAGGCATTGAGGACTTCCACGGTATCATCGAAATCAATCTCGTCAAGAATCTCGGTTTTTTCGTCCCAGATTGTAAGCCTGATTTTGCCTGTGGAATCGCCCAGAAGGATATTTGCCACCCTGCCGGCAGATCCATCTTTTTTCTCGAAAGTTCGGACTTCCGAGATGTCAAGTACCCTTCCTGAAATATTGATATTATTCATGTCAGCCTTTATATCTGCAACAGGGGTAAACACTTCTTCATATTCTACTTGCTTTTCGCTTTTCCGGATTATGCTCCGATTTCCGATCTGCAATTCAACCTTTTGCGTAAAGGCATTTTCACGGGCGTAAGCATTGATCAGTTCAACAGTGTCCCCATACTCGAGCTGGTTTAAAAAATCGGTTTTTTCGTCCCAGAGCGTTACCCTGAGCGTTCCTGTTTCGTCTCCGATAAGCAGGTTTCCGACTTTCCCACCGCTTCCGTCTTTTCGCTGGAAAGTTCTGATTTCAGAAACTTCAAGTACCTTGCCTGTAAGGTTGAGTTCTCCCATCCCGTCTTTTATGTCCTTTATCTTCTGGCTGCTTGCAGCAACATCAACTTCCTCTTCACTTTCGGTCAGGACGCCATTATTGCCGATGTTAACTTCCACTCCGGAATAGCCCTGCTTTGCATATCCGCTTATCTGGACTGTCTGTCCTATCTTTACCTTTCCGGCCTTAATCAAATCTGCCATGTTGTCCCAAAGGGTTAACTTCAGTTTTCCGGTTTCGTCTCCGACGATCAGGTTTCCAACTCTGCCTATAGTCCCATCGTTCCGGGTAAACTCTTTGACATCAAAAACTGAAACAACTCTTGCTATAAAATTAACAGGCCCGCTCTCAGGGGTAATGTTTTCTATTTTTACATTGTCCCTTCCCGCGTCCGAGAATCCTAGCTCATTGGCGACCAGCATGGCAGCCATCGCCTCGTCACAAAGCCCTCCCATGTTCTCGACCTTTTCCTCTATGCGCTTCAGGAAATCCTCTCTACTGATGACATGGCTGAGCTTTTTATAAATAGTGTCAATATCGGTCATGTTGCTCCCTTGCCTTGAATTGCTCCTTGAATTGTTGATACTTAGCCTTCAATGTTTGGTGGCGCTGTTCTACAGTGCGTATAATATGCCTTAAATGTCAGTTTTTCCGAAAGGCAGTTAATGGCATAATGTGAGTTTTATTTTAAGATGTGAAGTTTTCTGGAAATTTATATAGTCTGGTAAATCTGGTTTTGGGAATTCATCTTGGAAATCTGCCATATTTCAGGTGAAAGTTGAGGTGAAAATTCAGGCCTTATGTCAATTGATGTCAGACCGGATGTTTTCAAACTTAAGCCAAAATACCTTTCAATTTCATGTGAGAAACCATAAGATTCTATAAGTCCTTTCATTAATGCATAATAAGAATATCCCCGAAAATTAAATATTATTTGGTAAGTCATTCCTTTTTGGTTATTTTTTAAAGAGCCCTTGATACGGTATGTAAAGTGTCTTACTAAAGGCTAATGTATGCAGGGTGAAAGTATTCAGTCGGATTGGGTTTATTTATCTGATGAAGTAGTGCCCTGAGAGTGAGTGTCTTGGGTGTATATATGGAAGGATTGTGAATGAATATCGTGAATGAATATCGTGAATGAATATCGTGAATGAATATCGTGAATGAATATCGTGAATGAATATCGTGAATGAATATCGTGAATGGGTGCTCAGAATTATCGGTTTTTATCTGATACCACTCTGGGAAAACATAATAAGTTATGCCGGTGCTCTTATAGTGTGAATCCGCTTGATGAGAATAAATAACGTCCAGTTCCTTTCAAATATGGCTAATGTTCTCTCATTGCTTTTCATTCCCGTTTTTGCCGCTTCTCTTGGTGCCTCTTATATTGAAATCGGGCTTATAGTGGGGATCTATTCAGCCACAACTCTTCTTTCTTCCTTTATTTTTGGGAGGCTTGCTGACCTTCACTACCTGCACACGGTGATTCTGGGAGGTTTTGGATTTGCTACGGCCGCTTTTTTTCTTCAGGTTTTTGCCACCGATCCTTCTACCCTTATGCTTGCAAGAGCTCTGGCCGGCTTCAGTGTTGGGATTCACCCGGGAGCCCTGATAGCCTATGTCCATTATCAGAAGCAGAGCCTCGGAAAGTTTATTTCGCTGGGCTCTCTCGGTTGGATGGCAGGTTTTCTTCTTGCAGGGATGATAGGGGTAAGAATGGACCTGCTTTTTGGGCTTTCTGCCCTTGTTTATGCCTTCTGTTTCCTGCAGACTTTCAGGTTAGAAGATATCGAAAAGCCGCAGCTGAAAGTTTCTTACTTTTCCCTGAATACCCTGCTGAAGAATTCAGGGACCTATTTTTCTCTCTTCCTGCGGCATACCGGAGCCGTCGGGGTCTGGGCCATTTTTCCACTTTACCTCCGGGAGCTCGGAGCAGGTGATTTCTGGATCGGGGTTATTTATGCGATAAACCCTGCAGTCCAGTTTCTGATAATGCGCAGGCTTGACCCGTTTGAAAACGAAAAGTTGATCCAGGCAGGTTACCTGCTCTCCGTTGTCGGCCTTATCAGTTATGTCTTTGCTTCCTCCTATCTTTACGTCATCCCCGGGATGTTTGTAGTTGCTTGTTCCTGGTCTTTCCTTTATGTGGGCTCAACCCGCAGGGTTGTGGAGCTGAACCCTGATAAAGCTACGGCAGCCGGTTTGATCAACTCAATGATCGGGGCTGCAGGGGTTGCGGGATCTGTTCTCGGAGGAGTCCTCTCCCAGTTTTTCGGGTTCAGGGCAACAATGCTCGGAGCTGCCATTTTTTCTATTTCAGGCTTCCTGCTCTACAAAACTCTGGGAAGGGCTGCAGACGTAATCGCTTCCTCAGATGATAACTGAAAGGAAGAGGAATTAACTGAAAAAGAGAAATCCGAATTTTAAAGGCTTAAAATTTTCCATAATAACTGGTTTAAGAAATGAAGATAATTAAAACAAAACCTTATTTATGGTAAAGTTTCATTATGTGATATATGATTCGAAAATGCACTGAGCACGGCTATTTTAGAGGAGGCAGCTGTCAGCAGTGTGAACGCCCCGGCAGATACGTGCTGGATGACAGCAGGGAAGAAAAGCTCGGCAGGTTTGTATCAGGTACTCTTCGGCACTTTCCTGAATCCGCAGGGGTCAAAATGGATGAATATGGCTGGGTGGACCTTAACGCCTTCTGTGACGTTATGAAGAAACGTTATAACTGGATGAGAAAAGAGTACCTTTACGCCCTTGTGGAGTCCGATGAAAAAGGACGATATCAGATCAGAGGGTCCATGATAAGGGCACGTTACGGACATTCTGTTAACATTGAGCTTGACTATGAGGAGAGCGATGCTCCATACGTATACTACGGGGCAAGCCCGGAAGAAGTCGATGTCCTGCTTGAAAACGGAATTTTCCCTATCAAACAGCGCTACGTTCATCTCAGTACTTCATATGAAAAGGCAGCTGAAGTTGCCCTGATCCATACTGAAAGTCCTGTGATCCTGCAGGTTGATGCCTTTAGAGCTCAGGAAGATGGATTTTCTCTAAGGCTAGCAACGGATTACATAGTACTTGCAGAAAAAATACCTCCCGAGTACCTGTATGTAATCGAGGAATAACTTCTTTTTACTGGTTTTTAGCAGTCTTATCAGTCTATTGAGACTTCAAAAAGCCCTTCTTTTTCCTCTATCCTGAATTTCACGCCCAGAAACTGTTCCGTAACCCAGATATTTGTTGCCGCATGCAGGGTCAGCTCCCGGACTGTGTAAGAACTTTTTCCTGCAAGTGCCATATAAGGAATCAGCTGGTCTGCCAGATGCACATCTACAGAGGCCTTTGAACTTAGTTCCGAGATGATTTCTTCTGCAGCTCGTCTGCCAACTTTTTCAGCAGGAAGTCCTCTTTTTCCAAGGGCGCTTCCCCCGCAATAACCGGACCAGAGGGTTATCCCGCTTCCTGTGGAAGGTAATTCGAAAGACTGGATCTCGATCCGTGAACCACATCCGGCTTCAAGAAGCAGGTATTCGGCAGCTTCGGCCTGGCGGGCTGGCACATGTGCCGGCAGATTCGATGCATGGGAAATCCCCGGGATTTCTGTCCCCCGGTTTGTGTTGCTCCCTTTTTTCCGGGTTTCCTCCCATCTTCGGGCTTTTTCGGATTTTCTGTTTTCTCCTTCCTTCCGAAAATGAAAACCCCGAAGTTTGCAGGGTTCAAAAACAGCTGAGACCCCTCCTCCTCCTCTGGGATAGTAACCACGCTTTTTCAGGGTTACACTGCCTGCATATCCGAGTTGTTCAAGTGCCCTGAGGGTTACATGCTGCAGGTAGTCGATTGTCGGGGACCAGGCAACATCAGTCCCTCCCCTTATCGTCAGTTCGACCTTTTCTTTTGCAAAAGGCAGGGCTGGCATAAGGCTCTGCAGAAGCAGGGTTATGCTACCTGCAGTCCCGATATCAACCTCATATTTTCCCCCCCTTATTTCCACTGGAGCAAAAAATAACTCTGAAGAACCCGGAAAAAGCCCTGAAACCCGTGCCTCACAGATCCTGGCTGCAGTTTCGAGAGCTTTCAGATGCTGCTGTTTCAGGCCGGGATTCGGTCTGTTTTTCCTTATGTTCGTAACCTTTACATCTTTCCCGGTAACTGCAGAAAGGGCAACAGCTGTCCTGACTACCTGTCCCCCACCTTCCCCATATGAACCATCAATTTCTATCATTTCCCTCTCCCTGTCATTTCCCTTTCCCCATATTTCATCCGTTTTTCTTCCCGGGATTTATCTGTATATTTCATCCAATCTCTTGTCCTGACCCTATTACTCTGTTTTCGTCTCCCTCATATTTCTGACTGCGGCTTTTACAGCCGGTATGAGGGGGTCCACAAGCATGGAAACCGGAGGGGCATAGCAGGTTTCAAGGTTAAGAAGGTCTTTGATTGTTGTTTTCTTTCTTATCGCAAGGGAAAGGGCATCGATCCTTTCCTTTATTCCTTCCCCTCCCGCGAGCTGCGCTCCTGCAAGCTGCGCTTCTGCAAGGTCGCCGTCTTTAAAAAAGAGTTTTATATAGATATCCTTTCGATCCGGATAATAGGAAGCTCTTGTGCGCCCGCGGGAAAATCCGTTTATAACTTTTATCCCCTGTCTTTTCACCTGTTCGGGGGTAAGCCCCACTCCTCCGAAATGCAGGTCTCCGGCAACAGCTACCCAGGGGTCGGCAAGGGGCCCAAAAGTAGAATATTTGCCTGTAATGTTATTTCCGATCACGTCTGCCATACGTCGCGCGGTCGTGCCCAGCTGGCTGAGCCTGCTTTCTCCGGTTAGAAGGTCAGTAACTTCCGCACATTCGCCCCCTGCGTATACATTAGACAGGAATTCCTCTCCTGCTTTTACCTGAAGCATTTCATTTACGACTATTCCTCCTGCCTTTCCGATATCTAGCCCTGCCTCGCTGGCAAGACAGACTTCAGGTTTTATCCCGGTTGCCAGGAGCATAAGGTCTGCAGTAAAATGTCTGTCCTTTACGTATACGGTTTTTTCTTTCCAGAAATTTTCAGGTAAAAATAGAGGTTCTCCGGTAATAACCTCCACACCGAGAGTTTCAAGGTGCGCCCTGACAATCGCAGCCATATCGGAATCAAATTGGCTGGAAAGCAGGTCTTTACTCCTGGTAATAAGAATAGTTTTAATCCCTCGCTTTGTAAGGGCTGAGGCACATTCAATTCCTATTATACCTCCCCCTACGATGCATACTGTTTGCGCGGTTTCAAGGGCTTTTCCGAAGAGTTTGCCGTCAGCAAGGCTCCTGAGCGTGAAGCTTCCGTAAGGCAGGATATTTGCCTCGCTTTTGCGAGGTATAAAGGGCAGGCTCCCCGTAGCAATCACCAGTTTGTCATAAGGATAGGTTCTCCTTCCGGTAAGGACGACCTTCCTGGCCAGGTTTATCGACCTTACCTTTTCGTTCAGTTTCGCATCTATGTTTTTTCCCCTGAAAAAACCCGGAGGTTTTACGATCAGTTTTTCAAAATTTTCAATTTCTCTGCCCAGTACAAAAGGAATTCCGCAGTGGCTGTAGGCTGTGTGGGAGTCAGATGAAAGCACAGTTATTTTAAAGTCACTCTGCCTCCTGATCTTGGTAGCAGCCGCCATCCCACAGGCTCCTCCTCCTATAATCACTACCCTTGTGAGCTCTTTCTCTGTCCGGACTTGTGTGGGGGCTTTCCCAGGGACCTCTTCCTGAACTTCAGCTACGGTTTGCATGACTTTACCTGCAGCATCTTTTACACCGAAATCGCTTCCCATGCTTTTTATAATGGTGTTTCGCGCCTATTATAGGTTTTTAAGAGAGGAAAGATTTCAGCACCCGGAGCAATTTCGGATGATCCGGGAAAACGTTCAGTGCCCCGTGCGTTAAGTTTGGTCGAACTTGAAAATGAATTTTGTTTTGAATCTCTTTTTAAGGGAGCCTCTTCTTCCTGAAGATACTCATTTGAAGCTATTTTCCAAAAACAGGAGAAACAGATAATGGTTTCATGTGAAGGGTGAACGAGCGAGTTGGGAGTGGGGGGGTTAATACATAAAACAGTGTATTTATCTCGCTCGTTCAAATTTTTAGACGTTCTTTGTTTTATATATACTTTTCTAAATTTTTCCAATTAGTTTTTCATTTAAAATTTAAAAATCTTTCCAGAAGGTCGCTATCCTTAAATTTATTGATACTGGGTTAAAATAATTCCGGTTTAGCGAACCTTTTAAATAACCAAAAAGTTCTTAAAGCCTGCAACCATTAAATATATGAATTTAAGACATATGATGTGCAGGATTCCGGTTTCGCCGAAGTCGCTTTAAGGCGGACGGGGTCTGTTTCGTCAGGTCATATCATAAACTAATAACTTCATCAATTCACATCACTACTGTATTCGTAAAGAATTTCACGTAACTAAACGTATGCAAACTTAATAGAAATTTCAGATTATACATATTACCAATTCAGGGCTAATACCATCAGTCCAGAAATAAACCTTATACATTATATCACCCAGATGCAAAAGTCAAAAAATGCTTTCAATAAACCTGATGCATTCCATTCACTGCTTTACCACTTATCATTTAAGGGATACTTGTTCAATTAAAAGGCGTCTGGCTCCCTCTTGCCGCTCACGCCTCAGGTTAATCCCATCTCTGGGAAATCTCTGAAAATCTTCAGTTATCAGGCATATTGAATGATAAACACATTATTTGGCTTGGGGTTCTGAAAGTTATTCCAGATCCACCAGTAAGCTTATGTTAAGGCAAAGATTTTCGGGCAGGTACAGAAAAGCTTCCATGGATTTTATGGATTGACGTTTATTCTGGTCGAAAATCAGGAATCGCTCTATCCCTGAGAGCTTTAAAGATAGGTAGGGGCTTATCCTGCTCTTGCCGATAAGAGCTTTCATTGAAAAAGAGCTTTCATTAAAAAAGGTTCGGGAAGTATTCCGCCAGTTTAATTCTCCTGACATAAGCACAAAAGACAGTTACAGGCAGTTTCGGAATCCCTTTTTCCGGTTCATAGTAATCTTCAATTATGAACTCTGACCCCAAGGGTGTATTATCCCTGATCTGGTTTTAAATCTGATTTTACTACTATTTTTGCATTTTCTGGTGCCCTTTATGGTTCCCAGCGCGTTTCCAGAATAATAGAGGATAGGTTGTACTGCCGGAAAAGTACTCTGAGCCTTGTAGCCGGAAAAAGAATTGTACATCGGAATTGTCCGATAGTATAAGGGCTATTTTCCGTCGATGAATAGGAAAAGTCATCCAAATAGGATAAATCACCCAAAGAAAAACGTCCATACTCAATAGTTCATGATAAATCATTATAATGTTAGTTCAGGGAGAATTTCACATGCAAAATACTGATACCACGAAATATATCATTCATTCTAAAATAAATGCTGATGGAGTAATTGAGCGTCCCGATATAGTAGGCGCAATTTTTGGTCAGACTGAAGGGCTGCTCGGAGCAGATCTTGATCTGCGTGATCTGCAGAAAACCGGAAGGATTGGCAGGATAGAGGTGATGGTTACTGCCAAGGGAGGAAAAACCAAAGGCAATATCTTCGTTCCTTCGAGCCTTGATAAGGTCGAGACCTCTATCCTCGCAGCGTCTCTGGAAACCATTGACAGAGTAGGTCCCTGCAGTGCCAAGATTGAGGTTTTCCAGGTAGAAGATGTAAGGGCTGTTAAGCGCAAAAAAATTATTGAGAGGGCAAAACTCATCTTCACGAAGATGTTCGATGAGACGGTGCCCGAATCTCAAGAGCTAGCCGACGAGGTCCGGCAGTCCGTCAGGGTCGACGAACTGACTCATTATGGCAAGTCAAGGATACCCTGCGGGCCAAACGTGCTCAACTCGGATGCCATCATTATTGTCGAAGGCAGGGCTGATATCCTGAACCTGCTTCGCTATGGTATAAAGAATACCATCTGCGTGGGTGGAACAAACATCCCTCCTGAGGTTGCTGAACTTACTAAAAAGAAAACAGTAACTGCTTTTACGGACGGAGACAGGGGTGGAGAACTCATTATTCGTGAACTCCTCCAGGTGGCAGATCTCGATTATGTTGCCCGTGCTCCCGATGGTAAGTGTGTGGAAGACCTTGTCCAGAAAGAAATAATCAGGTCTTTGCGCCGGAAGGTTCCGGTGGAACAGATTATTGAGAAGTACGGGATTCAGGAAAAAGAAAGTGGAGATAGTGCCTGCAGGCTGGAACGCGTTTCCAAAAGAAAGATGAGAGCTCCGGAAGTTGTTCCTAGAATCGCGGAAAAGAAGCTGCACAAACGTGTGAAAGTTCACAGGGTATCTCCAAAGACGGAAGCTTACGAAGAGGAGTCCCCTGAAGAAATAGAAGAAGCAGTTCCTGAAAAATCCCCTGAGAAAGCTCATGAAAAAGTTTCGGAAAGGTCCCTGGAAAAAACTCCTGAAGCGGCAGAAAAAGTTGAAGCAAGAAAGGCTGTCTCAAAGCCTCCGGTTATGGCAAGGCCGGTTCCAGCTGCCCGAGCTCCCAGGGGAAAACCCTCGGCTGAGAGGGTTTCAGCTGTGAAGGTCCCCGGGGGAGAGGCAGTAAGGGTTTCACCTGCTCCTTCCAGACAGACTCCGGTAGCTCCGGTTTCTCCGGAAGCTGCAAGGTTCAGGCCGCACGTGGATGCCCTTAAAGGGACGTTGACTGCAAGGATCCTGGATTCTGAAGACAAAGTCATAGAGGAAATCGCAGTCCGAGACCTTGCAAGCAGGTTAAAAACTTACAGGGATAATGTGAAAAGCGTGGTTTTTGATGGTGTAATTACTCAGAGGCTTGTTGATATTGCTTCGAGCAATGCAATCAAAAATCTCATAGGAGTAAAAATCGGAAATATTGCTAAAGTTCCTACAGATATGGAAGTTTTGACCTCCGCCATGCTCTGAGCAGGTCTTTTTACTTCTCTCTTTATTTTTTATCTTTTTTGTTGAAAAAACCGTTTATTTATACCTGATTTCTGTTTTAAAGTAGTTATTCTCCTTATCAGAATCTAATTATCACATTGTCATTATTTTATGTGTGATACCTATGTATGTCCCCAGTGAGATCACTACGATTTGACATGGTTTCACACTATAGTACTAAATTTCACACTCTATCTTATAATTCTTCATTATTTTTCATATACATTATATAGAAAAATTTATTAGTAATTACTAGGAAGCCAGTTTCCTCGGGTAATTCTTTTATTCGGTTCAAGATAATATTAAATTGATCTTGTAAAATTGTAGGTCTGTTCGCTATGCACAAGGAAGAACTAATACAACTGCACACATATATGGCTCAAATGAAGAGATACTTCGAGAGGCACGGTGTAACGCACGAGTTCGACGACTATAAGGCTTTATCGATAAGTCCTGTTCATATCCACAGGAGTAAGGCGGATCACAAGCGCGCAATTTTTATTTTGGGAGGCGAGCTTGCTACTCTCATGTCAAGAGATGACCCTATATTTGAGGAAGCATCTACCCATATGAGAGATTCCCTCAATTCCGTCATAAAGCTCATCGGTAATAACTGATAGGGCTCCTTATTGTGGTCAAGAATTTGTTGTCCGATGATACGGGTTCAAGGTATTTTTGTTTTGAGACCAAAAGGCGGTATGGGTGCAGGTGCATTTTCATAACCATACCGTCTTCTCCATCTGAATAATACTTTTTTTCAGTCCAGCACTGTATGAATCCTATCGATCTGTATAATTTTTGTGCGCTAATGTTACTATTTCTTACTTCCAGTCTCGCGTATTTAAGGCCGTTTGCAATAAAAATGTCACATATGGCATGAATCAGTTCCGTGCCTATCCCCATCCCCCGATATTCTTTCTTTACACCAACGGAAAAAATATGCCCTTCGTTTTCCGCGGAACGGTAGCCTACTACATAACCTACCACTTTTCCTTCCATTTCCGCAACAAGGAAGCCGTCTCCAACCATTTCGTAAAAGTTCATATACACCAGGGAATTATGCTCCGAAAAAGCCTCCTCTTCAATTTCGACTATTTTCTGGAAGTCCTCAGGCGCGAAACGTCTTATCATAATACCTCATATATCTCTGCCATTTTATTACTCCTTCGAAGGAAGAACAACTCTCTCGAAGAAGCCTGTATGGCTTTCTGTCCTACATATGCTTCAGGGTTAAAGTTTTTTAACGTGTCGGACATCAACTGCTACGCCCCTGCCTGATTCTTTCATTTCTCTCCCGCTCATTGCAGCCCTTCCCACACAGAGAGCTTTTTTCCCGAAAACTATGACCTCATCATTTGGTCTTATCTCAGGGTCCGCATCAAGCACACCCGGAGCGAGAATGGAACCGCGTGGGACAAAGTCGTCAATCTTTACCAAGTATTTCTCACTTTTTAGCACCAGTTCGGCTCCTTCGGGAGAGAGGGCGAGCATCCCGTACTGCGGGATTAAAGTTGCAAGCTGTTTTTTCCCGGCAAAGAGCTGGTACTTCGGGAAACGGCCTTTAACCACAGGGTTTCCTGCTTCTTTCGAAAAGAGACGTCCTGCGCCCCCTCCGAACTGGTAGCCAGCAACCGCCTTTACGAAATTCTTCTTCTCTTCTTCGGCATTCTGTCTTTTCTTGCTGAAATCCTCGGAAGTGCAGATAGCTTCAACAGTGTTTTTCAGGTTCGAAAGAGACTCGTAGGACGTGAGGCTTTCCCCTGCGGTATAGACTATATCAATCCCCAGCTTTTCAGCCACTCTTTCACAGATCTCCCTGTATGCCCCTTCCACATGGGCAACCACTGCCTTATATTTGTGTTTTGAGAGATAGCTTTCAAGGCAACCGGAAACCCAGGCTTTTTCTTCTTCGTCCCAGTGCCCCGTAACCGCAGTATCGTAATGGGATGCCGGATAGGTAAGTTCAAGTTCTCTGGGCACGATTCCCAGGGGGGAGGTTATGATAACCTCATGGACAAACTTCCGGTACTTGCCAAGGGTAAGGATGAACTTCTGGTGGGACTGGGAAGTCGAATAGGGTTTTCTGGCTGCACAGGGCAGGAGCAGGAGGACATCAAGGTCAGGAGGTGTATACCTTTCTTGTATGCGGCGCGCAAACCTGACCACTTCGATCCTTGAGAGGGCTTCGGAGGTATCTGCAAGGAGCTGGTTTTGTCGGAACGCGGGCACTTTTTCTTCAAGATAGGAATATTCGAAATCCCCGAGGCGCAGCAGGGCTGTAAGCCAGGGCCTGACCCTGCACTGCCCTTCCACATACTCCCGTAGATTGCCTGCCCTGATTTTTTCCCCGATAAGAGCAAGTTCGGCATCAAGGGCATCCCTGTTATGGGCTGAAAGAAGTGCTGCCCTGTCAGCTTTAGGGAGAGCTCGGAGCTTGGCGGGCGTGGTGGCGGCACATACCCTGCACCTGCAGGGAAACTCTACAAGGGAGTCAAGATAAAAACTGCCTGCAGCTGTAAGGTAGATGTCAGAATAGGCTGCAATTTCTGCTCTTGTATCATCCATTACATCGATCCCGACATAGGCGAGCATTGCTGCATTTTCAGGGAGGGCAATTTTTGGGGCATAGAGAGCAGTATCCGGAGGAATGCGGTTTTTCAGGTCAATCAAGTTTTCCAGAAACCTCCGGGCGTTATTTTCCAGAGTTCCTGCCCCTTCCATTATGTAAAGGTCGCTCTTCCGAACCTCGCCTTCTGCCCTGAGAAGGGAACCTGTGGGCCCTTCAGCTTCAACTTTTTGACCACTGTTTGCAGTAAATGTTTCAACTTTTCCTGGGGATTTGGCTGGAACGGCAGGCGGATAAGTCTGATGAGGAAGAATAATGAGAGTTCCCTTTCCGGTTTTTTCACGTATTTCCTTTATGCGTGCTTCGATTTCTTTCCGGTCAGCAGTCCAGAGGCTGCCCGCATCAACAACAGGTCCCGGGTTTTCAAGGTCTCCGAGTGCTGCCGTATGCAGGGCACAGGGAGTGCGAATTTCGGGAAAGAGCAGGAGTTTTCCTATACGTGCTGCTCCATCTCTGTTTTCTATTTCAAAGTACTGTGTCATGTTTGTCCTCTTATGTCTATCAGGATGTAAAGGTTTGCCCTGCGCTTTTTCTGAAAAGCCTGTATTTTCTGAAAAGCCTGTAAGTTTTCTTCTGGTTTTTAAATGGATCTCAGGAGGAAGGAGGATGGTATATTCTTATATATTATTAATATTGATTATCTGCTGCAAATTATCTCTCACCTCTGTCCAGCCCGGACAGAACTTTCTATTTTTCGCATCCTAATCCCAGATTTGAGGTCTATAATGGATATAACTGAAGAGCTTCGAAAAATCGTTGGCGGACGGCTCTCGGTCTCGCCTTCCGAACTTTATTGTTATTCTTCTGACGCATCCCAGGTGAAAGGGATGCCTGATTACGTGGTACGCCCTAAAAGCACCGATGAGGTCAGCCGTATTGTCAGGCTTGCTTACGAAAATGAGATCCCTGTGACTGCAAGGGGCGCAGGCACCGGCCTTGCCGGGGGAGCTGTCCCTGTTGGTGGGGGCATCGTGCTTGACATGTCGGGAATGAACAGGATTCTTGAAGTCGATATCGACAATATCCAGGTAGTCGTGGAGCCCGGGATAATCCAGGACGACCTTAACGACACCTTAAAACCTTACGGCTTTTTCTTCCCCCCGAACCCTGGCAGTTCTGCCATGTGCACTATCGGGGGCATGATTGCTTATAATGCCAGCGGGATGCGCTGTGTCAAATACGGTACAACCAGAAACTATGTCCGCGACCTGGAAGTGGTGCTTGCGGACGGGACTGTCATCCACACAGGCTCGAAAATGTTAAAATCAGCTGCAGGCTACGACCTGACCCAGCTTATCATAGGCTCCGAAGGCACGCTCGGAATCGTCACCAGAGCCAGCCTGAAGATTGCCCCTCTCCCGAAGAACCGGAAACTTGTAATCGCTTCCTTTAAAAGTGCGGAGCTCGCAGGGCAGGCAGTTGTAAAGACCTTCTCAAACGGGGTCATCCCTTCAGCCTGTGAGATCCTTGACCGGGTCTCTCTGCAGGTGCTCAAGCGCTACGACCCGAAACTTGTGCTCCCCTCTGAAGGTGATGTAATCCTTTTCGAAGTTGACGGCACGGAAAACTCCGCGCGTGAGGCTGCAGAACAGATAATAGATGTCTGCTCTTCCCTTGCTCTCTCCATAAAGCTTGCGGAAAGCGAAAAGGAAATGGCAGATATCTGGGCAGCCAGAAAGCTTGTGGGTGCTGCTGTTTCCCGTCTTGACCCCACGAAAACAAGGATTTATGTGGGTGAAGATGTGGGAGTTCCTATAAAGAAAATCCCGGAACTCCTCAGGAAAGCACAGGAAATTTCCGAGAAATTCAACCTCCCTGCTATGAAGTACGGGCACATAGGAGACGGAAACCTGCACCTTGCCCTTTTCATTGATGTCCTGAATAAGGATGAGTGGGACCGCCTGAACCGGGCTGCCGATATGGTCCACAGGACTGCAATCGAACTTGGAGGGACGGTCAGTTCCGAGCACGGCGTAGGTGCAGCCAGGGCTGAGTATATGGAAGCCCAGTGGGGTCCTGCTCTTGAAGTAATGCGTGCGATCAAAAAAGCCCTTGACCCGAAGGGCATCCTGAACCCGGGAAAGCTGGGGCTGTGAGAGTTATGAAAAACGAAGGAAAAAAGGAAACCGGGAGATCAGAAGAATTGAATGGAAAGGAAGTGGGCGAGAAAAACAGCAAAGAATCCTCCTTTGGAGTTGACCGCCGTTCAGTTTATAAATGCGTGCAGTGCGGCACCTGCCGCTCAGTCTGCCCGGTCTTTGATGTGGTCGGCTGGGAGTCTGCAAATACACGCGGAAGAATGCTTATCATTAAGAGCCTGCTTGAAGGGAGGCCGCCGTCCGAAGATGTCCTCTCAAGCCTTGCTTCCTGCACGACCTGCGGGATCTGCGCTGCCAAATGCCCTGCCGGAGCAAACCCTCCAGAAGTGGTGGAAGCTGCCCGCGCCCAGCTGGTAAAATGCGGGGTGACAACCGAAGCCCAGGAAAAGCTTAAAGCTGCAGTTATGACCAGCGGCAACTCTTTCGGGGAAACAAGAAGCCGATTGCATTGGCTTTCCGATTCGGAACGTGCAAAACTCCCGGAGAAATCCGATTATGTCTACTTTGTAGGTTGTTTTGACTCCTATCGTTATCCTGAATTTGCAAAAAAGACCTTCGAGGTTTTGCAGCGCTTTGGGGTAACCCTCCTGCCGGACGAGCAGTGCTGTGCTTCCCCCCTCCTCCGTACGGGTTTCCTGGAAGATGCGGAAAAGATCATGGAGCACAACCTTGAGCAGATCCGGAAAGTGGGAGCTCACACCGTCATCACGGGTTGTGCCGGCTGTTACACCACTCTCAAGAATAACTATCCCGAAGAGCTCAGGGTTATCAGTCTCCCCGAGTTTCTTGCCGAGCACCTTGAAGAGTTAAACCTCAAGCATATTGACCTGACAGTCACCTACCACGATCCCTGCCATTTGGGCAGGCACAACAAGGTCTACGACGCCCCCAGAAAAGTTATTCAGGCTATCTGCACCCTCAAGGAGATGAAAAACATCAAAGAAAACTCCCGCTGCTGCGGCGGTGGGGGCGGAGTCAGGATAGGCTATCCCGACATCTCCCTTGAACTTGCCCGAAACAGACTCGAAGACGTACCCGAAGGCGTGGACTATATCGTAACCTCTTGCCCCCTCTGCGTGAGGAACCTCAGGGATGCAGGCGGAGATATCGAGATAATCGATATTGTAGAACTTGTGGCAATGGCGCTTGAATAAGTTTAATTCTCCATTGTTTAGCCAGGTTGATTTTAGCTATGGTTTAACTGTTGTTTGTTCCTCAGCTGACTGTCACTACAGGCTGGTTTTATCCGGCCCAACCAGTCCCTGAAAAACGATAAGTGGTTCTTTTCTTTCAACAGCACGTTTTTATTTCTGAAAAACGACTCATCTTATTGAAGTCTCATCCGGATATAAACTTGAAGATGGGTTGGGAGGATAGGATCTATGAGTTGTAAACCGATAATGTTTCATAATGTTCCGCATGATACATTCAACTGCATGAAGAAAAAGCTTCAAGGAGCGGGTATCAGTGTCCCGCCGGGAAACAGAGGGGAACTCTCGGGATCGGGGGTTGTAGCAGATTTTGAATGGGACGGACTGTCCAATCTTACGATTACAATCACGGAAAAACCATTTATTGTCAGCTGTGATACTGTAGCCCGGAAGATAAAGTCTTTTGTGAAAGAGTGCCATGGTTCCTAAAAGCTCCGGATAAAGTTTCTTCGGGCAGGAGGAGAGAAAGCGATGGGTGAGAGAAAAATTGATACTGAAGGCTGCCAGGGAATCAAATTTAGAAACGTGACTCCGGACGTTTTTTCCTGCATGAAGCAAAAGCTTCAGGCCTACGGGATCGAAACTTCACCCGGAGACTCCGGAACGCTTGAAGGCAACGGCATAGTTGCCCATTTTAGCTGGGATGGAGAAGCAAACCTGCTAATTGAGATCAAGGAAAGGCCTTTAACTACCTACTGCGGACAGGTAAGCGGAAAATTGAGAGCTTTCCTGCGTGAATGCCAGGGGTATTGAGGGAAACCATTAATTTTCCCCGAAAATCTGGTTCCTTCCGATCCTGTTCATTTGAAGTCGGTATGTCTAAGTTCTTCACTTTCGTTGTTTCCTTTTTCTCCTTATCAAGCACTTATGAGCGTTTCCCACAAGGTCAAACCTTCCTGCTTTTTCCAGGGCTTCATATACGAGTTCATAGTTTGCAGGGTTCCTGTAGTGCATAAGGGCTCTTTGCATGGCTTTTTCTTTTTTGTCTTTTGCAACATACACTTTTTTGCCTGTGAACGGGTCAAGCCCCGTGTAGTACGTGCAGGTTGATACCGTCATGGGGGTTGGGGTAAAGTCCTGTACCTGTTCGGTGTAGCCTCCGTGGTCCCGCACATATTCCGCCATTTCGATCATATCTTCAAGGGTACAGCCCGGGTGGCCCGACATAAGGTAGTTTACGATGTACTGTTCCTTGCCGCATTTTTTGTTAAAGGCGGCAAATTTTTCGGAAAATCTCTCATAAACTTCCTTTCCCGGCTTGGACATTGCATCGGTTACTCGCTTTGAGAAATGTTCAGGTGCAATCCGCAGCTGACCGCTTATGTGGTGGGCGCAGAGTTCTTCGAGGTATTCCTCGTCCTCAAGGGCAAGGTCGTAGCGCACGCCGTAGCCTGTAAAGACCTGTCGGACTCCGGGAAGCTCACGCAGGCGCCGCATTAATTCGAGCAGTTTTTTATGGCTGGTATCAAGAGAGGGACAGATACGCGGGTAGAGGCAGGCTTTATCCAGGCAGGCTCCTTTCTTTTCCCAGGTCCTGCACTCCATACCGTACATATTGGCAGTGGGACCTCCGACCCCGTTGATTATGCCTTTGAAGTCCGGCTTTTCCGTAAGCTTCTTTGCTTCCCGCAGGACGGACTCGGGGCTGCGGCTTGAGATCATACGCCCCTGGTGCTGGGTGATGGCGCAAAAAGAACAGCCTCCGAAACAGCCCCTATGCGTTGTCAGGGAGAACTTTACCATCTCAAGGGCAGGGATGGGCTCGGTATAGGAGGGGTGGGTTTCCCCCGTATAAGGCAGCTCATAGACGTGGTCAAGTTCCGCTTCTGTCAGGGGACGCATGGGCCTGTTCTGCACAATAACGGTTTTCGGGTGAGGTTGGACAATCCCTTTTCCGGTGATGGGGTTCTGTTCCGGGAAGTATGTGCGGAAAGCTTTCGCAAAAGCTGCTTTGTCCTGAGAAACTTCGGAAAAAGAAGGAATTTCGATATATTCCTTGAAAAATTCGGCTGCTTCCAGAGCTGTATCCCGAACCACAGCTTCAGTTGTCCCTTTGCTCTTTTCTTTGAGTTCTTTCCAGGCTTTAACTTCCATTTTCCAGACCGTGCCGGGGATGTCTCTGATCTTCCGAATGTCCTCTCCTGCCTGAAGCCGTTTTGCAATTTCTACAATCTGGAGTTCGCCCATACCGTAGACAATCAGGTCTGCGGGGGCATCGGCAAGAATTGCCTGCCTGACTTTATCCGAAAGATAATCATAATGAGCAAAGCGCCTTAGGGAAGCTTCGATTCCTCCGAGCACTATCGGCACATTGGGGAAAGCTTCTTTTATCCTGTTGGAATAGATAATCACGGCGCGGTTCGGACGAAGTCCTGTTTTGTTTCCGGGAGAATATGCATCCTTTTTCCGTGGTTTAAGGCCCGGAGTCAGGTTGCTGACCATTGAATCGGTGTTTCCTGCGCTTACGGAAAAAAAGAGTCTGGGCCTCCCGAGTTTCTTGAAATCCTCAGGGTTATCCCATCTGGGCTGGGCAATTATTCCCACTCTGAAGCCGGCATCCTCAAGGACCCTTCCTATTATTGCAGTCCCGAAACTGGAATGGTCCACATAGGCATCTCCGGTAACCAGGATGATGTCAGGTTCTTTCCAGCCGCGAGCCTTTACTTCTTCAGGGCTCATCGGGAGAAATTTTGATGCGTGGAGAGATGAAGATAAGCTTTTTTTCTGCTTTTTTTCCTTCTTTCCGGGTTTAGTTTCAGGCCTCGATTCTGTTTTTTTTCCTGTTTCTGCTTTTTTTGGGACAAAAAAACCATTTTTCCTGCCAGTCCTTTCCATATCCGGTTTTTTATCCTTTTCTCTACCTGTTTTTTCCTCTTTTTTTTCCCTGGTAAATTTTCGATTTTCTGTCGGGGCTGCTGTATCTTTTACCATAATCTGTTTCCGGACTTCCAGTCTTTTAAGCTCTTTTTCTTATTTGCTGCCTTCAGACTCCCATCATCATCTTCAGCATTGTATAAGAAGCCATGATCTGTTTATTCCCGTCTCTGTCATTAGGAGCTCCATGTCCTGAGTACAGGTTCTTTACATCGAGTTTTGTGAGTTTTTCTACGGAACCAAGCATTTTTTCAGGTTCTGAGCCTTCAAAGTCCATCCTTCCGAAACCACCTCCCGGAAAGACGGTGTCTCCCGAAAAGAGGCTTTTTGAGACGGGCTCATAGAGGCAGATGCTCCCTTTTGAGTGTCCCGGGGTGTGGATGACTTCGAGAAATTCCCCGTTTCCGATGGGAATTTTGTCTCCTTCCTCATAGATGACCGTTGGTTTGACAGCCGGGGCGCGGTCTCCGAAGAGTACGGAAACACTGAGGTACTCGTCGTTTACGCCTTCAAGGTCTGCCCTGTGGATTCCAACTTTTGCTCCACTCTTCTCCGCAATTTCTGCAGCTGCGGCAGTGTGGTCATAGTGGCAGTGGGTCAGGATGATCAGTTCAAGGTCAGTAAGCTTGATAGATTTTTCAAGTTCCCTGATGATCAGGTCGCTGCTCATTCCTGCATCGATCAGGACTTTCCCGTTTACAAGGTAAACACTGGAATCGTAGGCTGTGGGGCAGATGTACCGGACTTCCATATTTCTTCCTCTTCTGCTTTTTTTCTGCTTTTCCTTTCCTTTCCTTTTTGCTTTTTTCCCTTCTTTTTTCTATAACTATTTTAAAACTTCATATTTCGAAAACCCTGCGTGCGTTTTCAGTGACAATTCTCGCAATTTCTGCAGGTTCCATTTCTTTAAGTTGCGCTACAACCGGGATAGAATCCACTATATATGCAGGCTCGTTTCTGCCTTTGCGGGGGGAGAGGAAAGGACTGTCGGTTTCAAGAAGCAGGTTCTCAGGGGGCACTTCAGCTACAAGGTCCTGGTGATGTTCGGAAAAACAGACAAGGGTTGCCAGGGAAATGTAGTAGCCTGTGTCCACGATTTCCCTCATGGTCTCAGGGGAACCGCTATAGCAATGATAGATTACGGTATCCACATTTCTGACAAGCTCCAGGACCTCGGCTTCAGCCATCCGGGCATGCACCACAAGGGGTTTTTCCAGATCTTTTGAAAGTTCGATTACTTTTTTGAACGAAGCTGTCTGCCGTTCTCGTTCTTCACTTGTTTTGCAGTCCTGGAAGTCCAGGCCGGCTTCTCCGATCGCCACTGCCTTTTCGGCATTGACTTCGACCTGGGCAAGGATTGAGTTGATGGCATCATCGGTTCCTCCTCTCCCGATGTCGGGGCTCAGGCCCAGAGCAGCATGGATGTCCTTGTGCTTTTCCGCAAGTTCAAGACTCATGCGATTGCCTTTAATGGAAATTCCGGAGTTTATCATTCCTACAACTCCTGCTTTCCGGGCGCGGAGGATAGCCTCTTCTCGATCGGGGTTGAATTTGGGAAAATCAAGGTGACAGTGAGAATCAATGATTGGATAAGGCATGGGTTTGTATTCCATTTCATTTTATTTTACTTTATACATGCTTGAGGAATACAAACCCGAAAATTAACAGGTATCTGCCTTATCCTTCAGGCTTCGAGTGCCGGTTCCGGTATTATTTTCCGGTTCTTCAGCTCTTTTCTTGCCTTTTTAGCTTTTTTCTTTCTTATACAGCAGGTTCATAGCGTTTATGAGGGCTTCCACGGAAGCCATGACTATGTCCGGGTTTGCGGAACGTGCTGTTACAATCCTGCCCTTTTCGTTTTCAAGACCTATGTACACATCGGCAAGGGCGTCAGCTCCTCCCGTGATAGCATCAATCCTGAATTCCTGGAGCCTGAAATGATTGCTCTCGCCCAGGATATCCCTTACGGCTTTAAGGGCAGCATCCACAGGACCTACTCCGGTTTTTGCTGCAATTGTTTCTTTGCCTTCAATATCTGCCTTGACCACAGCCGTAGGTGTGAGGATGTTTCCTGTCATGACGGATACTTCTTTGAGTTTAATCAGTTCTTCATCAGAACTTGCTTTTCCGAGTACTGCAGAGGCAACTGCATAAAGATCGGCGTCTGTTATCTGTTTACCTTTGTTTGCGATTTCTTTAACTCTGAGCACAATCTCATCGAGCTGATTTTCACTGGTTTTTATGCCAGCAGACTCAAGAGACTGTTTGACTGCATGCTTGCCTGTATGTTTTCCAAGGACAATGCGCCGTCTGTGCCCGACCATTTCCGGGGTCATAATACCTGGCTCGAAGGTATCGGATTTTTCAAGCACTCCCTGACTGTGGATTCCCGACTCGTGGGAAAAGGCGTTTTGCCCGACTACAGGCGTGTTTGGCGGGAGCCTGATTCCGGTGTAGTTTTCGATCATTTTCGAGGTTTCTACGAGGTATTCTGTCCGGATATTGGTTTTTACACCGTAGATTGATGTCAGGCTCATCACTGTCTGGGCAAGGTCAGCATTTCCTGCTCTTTCTCCTATGCCGTTAATAGTGACCTGTACCTGAGATGCCCCGGCTTCAACAGCCATAAGGCTGTTTGCTACTGCAAGCCCGAAATCATTGTGGCAGTGTACGTCTATCGGAATCGTTATTTCAGCTGCAATGTCTTTTATCTGTCTGTACATTGCAGATGGAACCATGACGCCGACAGTGTCCGGCACGTTAATGATGTCGCATCCTGCCTCCTGGACCGCCTTGAAAACCTCTATGAGGTATGCAGGGTCAGTTCTGGTGGCATCCATTGCAGAAAACATACACTTTAGTCCGTGATCTTTGATGTACTGGACAGCTTCCACAGCCAGTTGAATGACTTCTTCCTGGCTCTTTTTGATGGTATAGATTCGCTGTACATCCGAGGTCGGGACGAAGGTGTGCACAAGGCCAACATCACTTTCAAAACAGGCATCGATATCTTTTTTCAGCACACGAGCAAGCCCACATACAGTGGTATCAAGCCCAGCATTAGAAATCGATTTTACGGATTCTTTATCTCCTTCCGAAGATATGGGAAATCCGGCTTCTATTATGTCTACCCCGAGTTTGTCGAGTTGACGAGCAATTTCCAGCTTCTGGGAAGAAGTCAGGGATACTCCAGGGGTTTGTTCTCCGTCACGCAGTGTTGTGTCAAAAACAGTTACTTTTTTATTCTGCATGGGTTCGATGTAAAAATCGATCCCTTCTTTCAGTGTGTACATCCATAGTAATCACCTACATGGATGTACACTTCTGGTATATAAACATCATGCATATTTTTAAATGTTTAGCTGAAATTTTATTTTTTTAAGTTTTTGATAGAAAACTATTTATAGTAGATATGCTATGTTAGGGTTGCTTCTCGGGTGTCACAAGACATCCCGAAGGTGAAAAACGGAAATTGAAAAACAGAGTTCAAAAAACGGAACAGGTATCTAAAAACGAAGCTGAAAAACGGATTATGATGCCTGGTATGGTTGTTTTTTAAACAATCAATCCTAAAAATGGACGAAGACGGGAATTCAAAAGCACAACTCTTTTGAAATCTTTTGGTCATTTGATCTCCATTTCTCAAAGTTTTTCGACCTTCTTTGAAGGAACAAGTATATATATGGGAAATACGATGTATATACCTCTCACAAGGCACAAAAGCGAGGGGGAACAATAAGAAGGTTTATATACAAGAACTGCCTTCTATCTGTCCCTCACACAATGCGGTTGTGTGGGTTTAATTACAAAATCTCTTTCATCTTTTAATGGAGTCAGGAGTTCTTTCCTGTCTGACGAGGATTTGTCGGTTCGGTTAATTCTGGGTGATAGATGTTTTTCAAACATATCTATCGCGAAATGAACTAACTGAATTGATGTTGTTAGTGCAAGTTTCTGCGACCAAGACCTTTAATTTTAAGTGTGCGATACATTAACAATTCTGGTTGATCCTGCCAGAGGTTACTGCTATCGGTGTTCGCCTAAGCCATGCGAGTCATATGTTCTTCGTGAACATGGCGTACTGCTCAGTAACACGTGGATAACCTGCCCTTGGGTCCGGGATAACCCCGGGAAACTGGGGATAATACCGGATAACGCATATGTGCTGGAATGCTTTATGCGTCAAACGGATTCGTCTGCCCAAGGATGGGTCTGCGGCCTATCAGGTAGTAGTGGGTGTAATGTACCTACTAGCCGACAACGGGTACGGGTTGTGAGAGCAAGAGCCCGGAGATGGATTCTGAGACATGAATCCAGGCCCTACGGGGCGCAGCAGGCGCGAAAACTTTACAATGCGGGAAACCGTGATAAGGGGACACCGAGTGCCAGCATCATATGCTGGCTGTCCGGGTGTGTAAAATACACCTGTTAGCAAGGGCCGGGCAAGACCGGTGCCAGCCGCCGCGGTAACACCGGCGGCCCGAGTGGTGATCGTGATTATTGGGTCTAAAGGGTCCGTAGCCGGTTTGGTCAGTCCTCCGGGAAATCTGATAGCTCAACTATTAGGCTTTCGGGGGATACTGCCAGACTTGGAACCGGGAGAGGTAAGAGGTACTACAGGGGTAGGAGTGAAATCTTGTAATCCCTGTGGGACCACCTGTGGCGAAGGCGTCTTACCAGAACGGGTTCGACGGTGAGGGACGAAAGCTGGGGGCACGAACCGGATTAGATACCCGGGTAGTCCCAGCCGTAAACGATGCTCGCTAGGTGTCAGGCATGGCGCGACCGTGTCTGGTGCCGCAGGGAAGCCGTGAAGCGAGCCACCTGGGAAGTACGGCCGCAAGGCTGAAACTTAAAGGAATTGGCGGGGGAGCACAACAACGGGTGGAGCCTGCGGTTTAATTGGACTCAACGCCGGACAACTCACCGGGGACGACAGCAATATGTAGGCCAGGCTGAAGACCTTGCCTGAATCGCTGAGAGGAGGTGCATGGCCGTCGCCAGTTCGTACTGTGAAGCATCCTGTTAAGTCAGGCAACGAGCGAGACCCGTGCCCACTGTTACCAGCATGTCCTCCGGGACGATGGGTACTCTGTGGGGACCGCCGGTGTTAAATCGGAGGAAGGTGCGGGCCACGGTAGGTCAGTATGCCCCGAATTTCCCGGGCTACACGCGGGCTACAATGAATGGGACAATGGGTCCCTTCCCCGAAAGGGGTTGGTAATCTCACAAACCCATCCGTAGTTCGGATCGAGGGCTGTAACTCGCCCTCGTGAAGCTGGAATCCGTAGTAATCGCGTTTCAATATAGCGCGGTGAATACGTCCCTGCTCCTTGCACACACCGCCCGTCAAACCACCCGAGTGAGGTATGGGTGAGGGCACGGACTCAGTGCCGTGTTCGAACCTGAATTTTGCAAGGGGGGTTAAGTCGTAACAAGGTAGCCGTAGGGGAATCTGCGGCTGGATCACCTCCTAAGCCGAAAAAACACTATCACCCAGATGCCGATAAACCGAACAAATCCTCACCCCATTAATTTTATAATCGTCAAGTGCACCCGGAAAGTAGTTTTTCGGGGAAGGATGGATAGCCTGCGCGGAACCGCAGGCATATGAAGTCGTGTATAGGTGCTGTATACTGGACGCTTACTGGACCTGGTTAGGTAATTAGGAATTATGCTATCAGGTGGATGGCTCGGCTCAAGAGCTGATGAAGGACGTGCCAAGCTGCGATAAGCCCGGGGTAGGTGCATGGAACCAATGAACCCGGGATTTCCGAATGGGACCTCTCCGTAGTGATCATTCATGATCGGGAACGCTCCGAATTGAAACATCTCAGTAGGAGCAGGAAAAGAAATCAATTGAGATGCCGTAAGTAACGGCGAGTGAACACGGCACAGTTCAAACCGAATCCCTTCGGGGACATGTGGTGTTGTAGGGCTGTTCAAACGTCTGGCGGCCAAATCGAACTTGCCTGGAACGGCAGACCATAGAGTGTGACAGTCACTTAGATGTACGCCAATGGACCGGAACATGTCCCTGAGTACCGTGCGTTGGATATCGTGCGGGAATTTGGGGGGCACCAACCTCCAAAACTAAATACTCCTTGAGACCGATAGCGAAATAGTAGGGTGACCGAACGCTGAAAAGTACCCCGAGAAGGGAGGTGCAAAGTGCCTGAAACCTGATAGTGATGGAACGATACGGCATGAAAGGATCTCTGACATGAAGGAATCATCCGCGAGGATTTAGTACGAATGTCACTGCCAGTGTCGTATCTTACGTTTTGAAGAACGGGCCAGGGAGTGTATCTTGGTGGCGATGGCTAACCTTTTACCTGGGCAGCCGAAGCGAAAGCAACATGTGCGCAGCCTTCGGGCGAGGCACGACGTATACAAGTGCGTGGAGTCACCAGGGTACGACCCGAAGCCGGGTGATCTAGGCGTGGGCAGGTTGAAGCGTGGCGAAAGCTACGTGGAGGACCGCAAACGGTATTGATCTGCAAATCATTCGTGTGACCTGCGTCTCGTAGTGAAATGCTAATCTAACCCGGCATCCGCTGGTTCCTTCCGAAACATGTCGCAGCATGACCTGACTGGAGATCGTCGGTGGAGTAGAGCACTGATTGGCGATTCCGGGGGGGAAACCCCTCGCTCGCTTGTCAAACTCCAAACCCCCCGTCATCTTAGAAAGTCGGAGTCCGGACTGCTGGGGTAAGCTTGTAGTCCGTAAGGGAGACAACCCAGCCCGTGGTTAAGGTCCCCAAGTGTCGACTAAGTGTTAATACTAAAGGGCGTCCCAAGCCCCAGACAGCTGGGAAGGTTAGCTTAGAAGCAGCTACCCTTTAAAGAGTGCGTAACAGCTCACCAGTCGAGGTTTGGGGCCCCGAAAATTGACGGGGCTCAAGTCGACCACCGACACCACGGAGTACCGCAAGGTAATCTCGTAGGAAGGCGTTGTGTTCGGGCCGAAGCAGGGCTGTGAAGTCCTGTGGACCGTTCACAAACGAAAATCCTGGTAATAGTAGCAGCATAGCAGGGTGAGACTCCCTGCCGCCGAAGGGGCCAGGTTTCCTCGGCAATGTTCGTCAGCCGAGGGTTAGTCGGTCCTAAGACGTACCGTAATTCGAGTACGCCGAAAGGGAAACAGGTTAATATTCCTGTACCATTTAGCGCTTAGTCTGACGTCTCAGGGCAGGCCGAGCGGCGTCGTCGCGCCGTCTAAGCAGCGAACCCCGTGGAGAGCCGTAATGGCGAGAATCGGGCGAATCTGTAATGGCTAAAGTCGGCTGCACCCCGGGACCCGTGAAAAGGACAGCTAAATGTCCGTACCTAGAACTGACACAGGTGCCCCTAGCTGAAAAGGCTAAGGCGTTTCGGAGTAATTCAGTTAAGGGAATTCGGCAAATTAGCTCCGTAACTTCGGGATAAGGAGTGCCTGCTGTGAAGACAGCAGGTCGCAGTGACCAGGGGGCTCTAACTGTCTAATACCAACATAGGAGATTGCAAACCCGTAAGGGCTAGTACAATCTCTGAATCCTGCTCAGTGCAGGTACCTGAAACCCCGGTTCAACGGGAAGAAGGGCCTGTAAACAGCGGGGGTAACTATGACCCTCTTAAGGTAGCGTAGTACCTTGTCGCTTAATTGGCGACTTGCATGAATGGATCAATGAGAGCCCTACTGTCCCTAACTGGAGTCCGGTGAAGCTTACATTCTAGTGCACAGTCTAGAGACCTCTAGGGGGAAGTGAAGACCCCGTGGAGCTTTACTGCAGCCTGTCGTTGGGTTGTGGTTCTGGATGTACAGTGTAGGTAGGAGGCATCGAAGCGGGTGCGCCAGCATTCGTGGAGCCGTCCTTGGGACACTACCCTTCTGGAACCGCGACCCTAACTCTGAGAAGAGGACCCCGATAGGTGGGCAGTTTGCCTGGGGCGGGACGCCCTTGAAAAGATATCAAGGGCGCGCAATGGTTGACTCAAGCGGGTCGGAAACTCGCTGAAGAGTGCAAGAGCATAAGTCAGCCTGACGTTATTCAGCATAGCAGTGGATGACGAGACGAAAGTCGGCTCTAGCGAACTTTTGAGCCTCCTTGGTGGGGGCCAAAAATGACAGAAAAGTTACCCCGGGGATAATTGAGTCGTTGCCGGCAAGAGTACATATCGACCCGGCAGCTTGCTACCTCGATGTCGGTTCTTTCCATCCTGGCCGTGCAGCAGCGGCCAAGGGTGAGGTTGTTCGCCTATTAAAGGAGATCGTGAGCTGGGTTTAGACCGTCGTGAGACAGGTCGGTTACTATCTACTAGAGGTGCCAGAGGTCTGCGGGTAAGCTGCTTTTAGTACGAGAGGAACCAAGCAGCGGCGCCACTGGTGTACCGGTTGTCCGACAGGGCATCGCCGGGCAGCTACGCGCTCAGGAATAAGAGCTGAATGCATCTAAGCTCGAACTCTGACCTAAAAAGAGACCTCTCTAAGGATTCCGGTAAAAGACCGGTTTGATAGAAACGGGATGTAAGCACCAAGGCAACGAGGTGTTCAGTCCGCGTTAACTAACCATTCGTTCCTTTCACTTAATTCAGGTCCAGGCGAAATCCGGTATGCAGCACATCTATACATGACTTTTCCCATATCCTATTTATAGGTCGAGTTTGGCGGCCATAGCGGCAGGGCAACTCCTGTACCCATCCCGAACACAGCAGATAAGCCTGCCCGCGTTCCTTACTGTACTGAAGTGTGCGAGCCTTCGGGAACTCTGGATCGCTGCCAAATTCACCCTATACTACTTACTATTTTAGAATTGAGTTTTTGAATTGCTTTTTAAAATTGCTTTTTAAAATTGCTTTTTAAAATTGCTTTTTGATGGTGTTTTTCTGATGATTTTTGTTTTTTACTGTTGTTTTTTTACTGTTGTTTTTTTGCGAATTTCCGATATTTTTGATACGTTTTCTTCTGAACCTATTTTCTAATTTTCCACCTATTTTCTAATTTTCCTTTTGTTGCAGGGCCGTCAGACAAGCTGGCGGAGGTGATGATATTTATCCGCGAATTTAAATGGGGTTTTCTTGTGGAGAAAAGTGTTCTTCAGATATGGATGATAATTCCGAACTCAGTTTATCCTGGGGAAAGTATGAATTCATCTGTTGCTTTTTTGCGTTGCAGATGAGAGAAATTCCACCCTGTGAGGAGTAGAATCGAAAAAAAGATTCCAGTTTAGGATATCCAGATAATACCAACCGATTAATACGGGACCATCGCTAGCTAGTTATTTCCGTAAAATCTGGGGTCACGCTCAACTTTTTTGAATTGCCGTTTTTTCTTATTCATCAGCTGGGCCAAGTCCCGAAGGGCGCGGCCATACTTAATAATTGAAGCCGGGCGCTTGCTGTAAGACAGGGTTGCCATCTTAACGGAACCTCGGATTTTAACTTTTATACTTTCAATTTATTCCTTACATATCTCTTTAAATACGGTTCATACATATTTTAAAAGGGGATAATAATGGATTATATTGAAACCTGGAAAGAAGTTATACAAAGGCCGTCTGATTTTTTCAGAAAAATGCCAACGACCGGAGGATATAATGATCCGCTTACTTTTGCAGCACTCACCTATCTCATATACGGGCTTTTAAGTGGACTTTTTGGCCGTGGAATAATGGGAGGCATGTATGGGTATAGTGGTTTCAGAGAATTTGGTTTTGCCACTGCAATCGGGACTGCGATTGTGGCACCTATTGCAGGGATTATCTCTATCTTTATCGGAGCTGCGATACTCTTTATTATTTATAAAGTGCTTGGAGGGTCCGGAACATACGAGGGTACTGTCAGGTTCATGTCATATGCAACCGCTGTTATGGTAGTGTACTGGATTCCTTTTATAGGCTGGATCTTCGGGCTGTATGAGATATATCTCTATATTGTGGGCGGCATGTTTGTCCATGATGTAAGCATGGTGAAATCGGCGATAGCTGTACTCCTGCCTCTTGTAGTGATTATTTTGCTGACTGTAATTGCGGCAATGTTTTTTGTGTCAAGTATTTTCAGCGCTATTTTCTAACCCGGTTTTATCCGGTTCGGTTATCTCTTTCCGGGAGATAACACATTATATTTTTTTATGTTTTGATTGTCAAATTCTTTCGGAACTGTTGCTTCAAGCTAAATATTTATATATTAGAAATTCCTTTAATTGCATCTACACGACTAAGACGTGCTCAAAAATGCCAAGATGGCGGAGCGGCTACGCAATCGCCTGCAGAGCGATTCCATTCCGGTTCGAATCCGGATCTTGGCTTTTCCTCTTTTAATATTCGATTTGACCTAAAAGTATATATCCAATAAAGTGCTTTAAGAAAATCCACCTTTGCCAAGATGGCGGAGCGGCTACGCAATCGCCTGCAGAGCGATTCCATTCCAGTTCGAATCTGGATCTTGGCTTTTTAATATTTCTTTTTCTCAAACAGTCCTTTTTCCTCAGACATTTTTTTTCGAACGTTTTTTGTTTCTAAAACACTTCATTTTTCTCAAAACATTTTCTGTTTTTCTTTTGAAATTTTCCTATCCGGTCTTTTTTGTTTGGTTCTTGAGTTGTGGCTTTAATTTGGTATTTTATATTAAGAGATTACTAACTCTGGACATGGACCTTGATGAACTCATGCGGAGACTTTTCGAACTTTACCCTGAGGGCTATACTGATGGCTCAAGAGATCCCTTTTTTGTGTTGATTTCCACTGTCATGTCCCACAGGACCCGGGACGATGTAACCTATCCTGCAGCAAGGAAGCTTTTTGAGAGGTTCTCAACTCCTGAGGAAATGGTCGAGGCTGATGTTGAAGAAATTGAAGCGCTCATAAAAGATGTGGGTTTTTACAGGGTCAAAGCCGGGAGGATAAAAGAGATTTCCGGGATTCTGCTTGAGGAATACGATGGCCGGGTTCCGGATGAGATGGAAGCCCTCCTCAAGCTGCCGGGAGTTGGCCGAAAGACCGCCAACTGCGTACTCGCCCATGCCTTCTTTAAAGATGCCCTTGCAGTTGACACGCACGTTCACAGGATTTCCAACAGGCTCGGGCTGGTTGAAACTAAAACTCCCGAAGAGACGGAGCTTGAGTTAATAAAAATTTTTCCGCAGAAATACTGGAAACATATAAATCTCTTGCTTGTAAAACTAGGGCAGAATATCTGCCGGCCGATTTCCCCAAAATGCGAACTCTGCGTCCTGAAAGATATGTGTCCGAAAATTCTCCTTTAAACGGGGAGTTTCTTGAAATTCCGTAATTATGGAATCAAAGAGCGGAGAACCTGTGAGCTGTCAAAAAACTGTTTGGGATATCCAAGATTATTTATATCAGGCTGGCGTTTAGCAGGCAAAAGGGTTATACTACCCTCATTAAAGACAAATTCGCTTTCAAGCAGCTAATTATCAAAAACTTAATAACACTTAATATTACTTTCATCGCATTTACGAGGTCAAATATGTTTCAGATAGGAGAAGCATTAATGGGGCAGGGCTCAGAGCTCGCCCATGTTGATTTGATGATAGGAGACAAGGGAGGCCCTGTAGGGCAGGCTTTTGCAAACGGCCTGACCCAACTTTCCGCAGGACACACCCCGCTCCTTTCCGTTATAAGGCCAAATCTGCCGCCTAAACCTTCAACCCTTATCATCCCGAAGGTTACCGTAAAGAACCTGGACCAGGCAGCAAAAATTTTCGGCCCTGCCCAGTCAGCGGTTGCAAAGGCAGTAGCAGACTCCGTAGAAGAAGGCGTGATCCCGAAGGACCAGGTTGAGGACCTTGTCGTTGTAGCAAGCGTCTTTATCCACCCCGAAGCCCAGGACTACAATAAGATTTACAGATACAACTACGGCGCAACAAAACTCGCAATCAGGCGCGCTCTTGAAGGCTTCCCGGACATCGACACGGTTCTTGAGGAAAGCAACAAGTCCACCCACGCAATCATGGGCTTCAAGGTCACCAGGCTCTGGGACCCACCATACCTGCAGGTTGCTTTTGACAATCCGAACCTCGAATTCGTGCTTTCGGCTATCTCCCAGATCCCGAACAGCGACCACGTCATTATCGAAGCAGGCACACCCCTTATCAAGCGTTACGGCGTGGATGTGATTTCCAGGATCAGGCAGGTCAGGCCCGATGCCTTCATTGTTGCTGACTTAAAGACCCTGGATACCGGAAACCTTGAAGCAAGGATGGTTGCAGACGCTGCAGGCGACGCCATTGTGGTCTCAGCCCTTGCTCCGATCAGTACCATTGACAAGCTCATTGAAGAAGCTCACAAGACAGGCATCTATGCGGTCATGGACACTCTTAACCAGCCCGATCCGATTTCTGTCTTAAAGCAGCTCAAAGCCATGCCTGATGTCATAGAACTCCACCGCGGAATCGACATCGAAGGCACCGAACATGCCTGGGGCAATATTGGGGAGATCAAAAAGATCGCTCCCAAAGCTCTGATCGCCGTTGCAGGTGGAGTCCGTCTCGACAAGGTGCCTGTGGCTCTGGGCCAGGGCGCTGACATCCTCGTGGTCGGACGTGCTATCACCAATGCAAAGGACGTCAGGGAAGTTGCCGAACAGTTCATCAACGCCCTTAACAAGCCGGAAATTGACCAGTTCAGGGTCATGACTGACTTCTAAAAGCGTGGGTTTCTACGCTTTTATTATCTTTTTATTTTCTTTTCGTTTCTCAGGAGGGGATTTTTTTGGGTTCACCATTCATTTTACTGAATTATAAGACTTATAATCAGGGTACAGGCCAGGGAGCAGTAGAAATTGCCAGGGCCTGCAGAAACGTATCCGAAGAATCAGGTATCGAGATTGCAGTAGCTCCACAGCTTCCGGACATTTACAGGGTAGCTTCGGAAGTTGAACTTCCGATTTTTTCCCAGCATATGGATGGAGTAGGGGCAGGAAGCTTTACAGGCCACGTTTTCGGAAAATGCATAAAAGAAGCAGGAGCTGTCGGGACTCTGATCAACCACTCTGAAAGGCGTCTGACTCTTGCGGAAATTGAGGCTTCCTTAAAGGCGGCAAAAGAATTCGGACTAAAAGCGGTTATCTGCACCAATAACGTCCCTACAACTGCAGCAGCTGCAGCCCTTGAGCCAGACTATGTAGCAATCGAACCGCCTGAGCTCATAGGCAGCGGAATTCCCGTCTCAAAAGCCGACCCTGAAGTTGTCAGCGGTTCTGTCGAAGCCGTTGCAAAGATCAATTCCGGAGTAAAAGTGCTTTGCGGTGCCGGAATTTCAAAAGGCGAAGACCTCAGGGCAGCTCTTGACCTTGGCTCGCAGGGTGTGCTCCTTGCTTCCGGAATCGTGAAAGCTTCAGACCCTAAGGCTGCACTTGAAGACCTTATTCGCCTGGTTTAAGTTTTATTTTCCTGAATTTCAGGTCGAATATTCGAATTTGTTTTCAGGTACTTGATGGGAGGTTCTGCCCTTTCCCATCTCCAATTTCAATTAAGAAGAATCAGGTTTTTTACGGGGCTTATGAACAGGATCTCAGCTTGATTTCTAAATCTGGAGTTAAATTTCAGGCACGATCATCCTTTTTCCTTTATGTTCCAGAACCTCGACGTCTATGCCGTACGCTTCTTTTATTTTTTCCGGGGTCATTACCTTTTCCGGAGCTCCTGAACTGACTATGTTTTCCTCAGGAAATGCCGGAATGTCCTCTTTTTCAGGAGAAGCTCCCGGGCTGGGATCATGCCGGCTGGAATAATTTTCGTTTTCCGGGCTATGCAGTTTTCTCAGGAGAATGATCTCGTCAGAAAACAGCAGGGCATGGTTTGGTTCGTGCAGGGTCATCAGCACGGTGATATTCCGGGTTTTTGCCAGGCTGATTATGGTTTTCAGGACATGGATCTGGTTTTTCAGGTCAAGAAAGGACGTCGGTTCGTCAAGCAGGAGAAAATCAGGCTCCTGCACAAGAGCTTTTGCAATCATAACCATTTGCCGTTCTCCCCCGCTGATCCGGGTGTAGGGCCTCCTGGCAAAATGCGCCATTCCCATAAATTCCAGGACCTGGTAGGCTTTTTCAATATCCTCTTTTCCTGGGGTTGAAAACATGGAGATGTAGGGCATGCGGCCTGTAAGCACAACATCCAGCACGGAAAAAGGAAAGGAGGATTTGTGCATCTGGGATACGTGCCCCAGAATCCTTGCAAGCTCCCGATTTGCAATTTCCTCTATATTCCTGCTGTCGATATACACGGTTCCTTCGTTCTGTCTGAGAAATCCGTTTATGATTTTCAGAAGGGTCGTTTTCCCACAGCCGTTAGGGCCTACAAGGGTTACTACCGACCCTTTTTTAATTGAAAAGTTGATATTGTTTAAAACCAGGTTTTTTTCGTAGCTCAGTGTCAGGTTCTCTACGGATATGCCTTTGTTTTGGTTTTCGTTCATTCCCATCCCCCTATTTTTGTAGTCCTCAGGAGATACAGGAAAAAGGGAGCTCCAAGAAGCGTGGTAATAATTCCGACAGGGATTTCAAATCCGAAGGCAGACCTTGCAACATCGTCCACGAGGGCTAGAAATGCAGCTCCGAAAGTGATTGAAAGAGGTATGATCTTCCGGTGGTCCGGGCCGAAGATCATTCTGAGGATGTGGGGGACAATCAGCCCCAGGAGCCCTATAATTCCTGCTACGGCTACGGCCGCCGAGGCTGCAAGGGAAGCCGCGATTATGAATATTGCCTTATACAGCTCGACGTTCATGCCCACTGCTTTTGCCTCTTCTTCTCCGAGGGCGAGGACGTTAAGTTTCCAGCGCAGGAGATAGATGAGCAGGCAGCCGGCGAGCACAAGGGGAAAAGAATCCAGAAATTTGGCCCAGTGTGAGGTGTGGAGGCATCCCAGGGTCCAGTAAACAATGCTCTGGACGGCTTTTTCGTCAGTCGTAAACTGAATTATCGAAAGCAGAGCTGCAAAGACAGATGAAGTTATCACCCCCGAAAGCACAAGGGCAACAGTTGAAGTCTGCCCTCCAGTCCTTGCCATTACATAAGAAAACCCGAGCGCTGCCAGGCTGAAGATAAACGCTCCTGCCTGGACGGGCAGTTCAGGGATAACTGCGATAGACAGCGCAGCTCCGAAAGCCGCTCCCGAAGAAAGTCCGAGGATGTAAGGGCTTACGAGGGGGTTTCTGAATATCCCCTGAAACGTGGCTCCTGAAGTTGAAAGAGCCGCTCCTGTCATCATGGCAAGCAAAACTCTTGGGAACCGGATGTTGAAAATGATAGTGTCATAAACCGAAGGATAGCTGTATTCATATGCAGTAAAATGGGATAGAAGAACCCTGAGCAGTTCCGGAGGAGATAAAGGGTAGGTCCCGAGGAAAATCGAGAAGAAAAACACGGGTACGGGCAAAAGTAAAAAGCCTGCAAATGCCAGGCTTCTCCATTCCAGGTAAAAAGGGATTTCCGGTCCGCAGGCCGGATACCCTGTTTTTTCCTTTTCCGGGAACTTCATACCAGATCCTGTCCCTTATGCAGGTTCGAATCCCGGATAGTGGACCCCGTACACGTCAACATAATACTGATCCGTTTCTGCCGTAAGGTTCAGGGCTGCAAATTTGTCAGGGTGCAGATCTTTTGCAACATGCATCATTGCAAGGGGCAGTCTCGGGGAGTGGAAGTCATAGACAAAAGGATCCGAGATCTCATACACTCTTCCGTTTTTCACGGCAGAAATTTCGCTCCAGGTGCTGAAGTCTATTCCGTCCACGGTATCTCCGGAAGTAATGTTTACAGGGTCAAGGTTTTCGTTATTCCACATGTATATGACCTCAGGGTCCAGGGCAAGCAGGGCTTCCAGGTTCAGGACAGGGTGTTCCACATTCTTTGTTTCGTTCGTCCAGTTATTGAGGACGTTTATTCCCCCCGCTCTCTCTATGAGGGCATTGGCTGTACTGTTCAGGCCTGCAGTGCCGTATACATCTCCCCACATCCAGTAAACCGTCGGCTTTTCTCCGGGGGAGAGGGCTCCGGTTACATCCGTGACCTTTTCCATACTTTCATTCATAAGCTCAATTACTTCTTCTCCGCGCTCTTCCTTTCCAATGAGTTTACTGAGCGTTTTCATTTGCCTTTGCAGGTCATCAAGGCTGTCGATGTAAACCCCATAGACAGAGGTATTGAGGGTCTCTTCAATTGCTTTTATATCTTCACTTCCCCAGTCCGATGCCCAGAGGAATACAACCTGAGGGTCTGCCGTTGCTATGGTTTCGGTACTCGGCTGTTCGCTTCCTCTGGAAAGCCTTTTTTCATCATAACTCGGGTCGATAGCCCTGAAGAAAGGTGCCTTTGTGTCCTCATACCAGACAGCTCCTATTCCGCTAATTTCATCGGCACCTCCCACGGCATACATCGAGTTCATGGCATTTTCAACCAGAAACACGGTTCTTTCACAGGGATAGGGAACTGGTATCTCTCTTCCGATATCGTCAGTAACGATTATTACAGCGGATTTAGCCGAGCTGGAACCGGAATCGGAACTGGAACTTTCACCCTTTTTTTCTTCACCCGCCGAATTGCCCACACAGCCGCTTAAAACGACTGAAGTCAGCAGTATGACTGCCATAAAGAGAACTTTAGTTTTGGTCTTCATCTTTTTCAAACTCCGGGATCTGCATAAACAGTTTCATTGTCCATAATCACGGTTTTCATTGTTTTCACAATTGCAACTTATGTATCCCATCAGTCATTTAATATTAATTTGCAAAAACTAAAAAAACAAGGCAATTTAATGTTACTTTTTTAAGTTAATGTAATAAAACAGGGTATTTAAATTTGTTGAGCTCAACTAAATAAATACATTTATATGCAGTCTCAAAGCTCTGAAAATATTTTTTCTTATCCTGCAATTCTCTTCCGATCCGGAACCGTTTCCTCTCTGAAACCTCGAATTTACCTTTCAAGGGCTTTTTCCGGTAAATTATGTTGGCTAAGAGATTATTATATAATTGAAATTCTAATATGAAAAATTCTTTTATTAATTGCTGATAATAATTATTTAGAAAAATATAATATGTATTACAAAAGTAAACATTCATGATCAAAATGTCTGGAGAATGTTCGCGCGAAAACACAGGGGTAAATCAAATAGCACCCTTTTCCGAGGTTTCAAAGTTCCATGGGCATGTGTGTCCGGGGCTGACTATAGGTTATATGGCTGCCAGAGCCGGCATGGAAGAGCTTTCTGTTGACAGGGATCTCGATGAAGAACTTGTGACCATTGTGGAAAACGATGGTTGTGGAGTTGATGCGGTTCAGGTTGTAACGGGTTGCACTATTGGGAAAGGCAACCTCATCTACAGGGATTACGGGAAGCAGGCTTTCACTTTCATATGCAGAGACAGCGGCAAAGCCGTCAGGTTTGTGCTGAAATCTGATTTTAACATTGAGGACCTTGACCCTGAGTTAAGCGAACTTCGTCCCAGAGTGATATCAGGCACGGCTACTGATTCCGAAACTCTGGACTTCAGAACAAGGATTAATTGTATCTCGGAGTACATCCGAGAAATGCCGGCTGAAGAAATGTTCGACATAAAACATGTAAAAGTAGAAATTCCCCGAAAAGCCAGGATCTTCAATTCGGTAAAGTGTTCAAAATGCGGGGAAATGTTTGCAGAGTCTCGCGCCAGAATGGAGAACGGAGAGATAGTCTGCATATCCTGTTATGAGGAATATACAAGAGGTTGGTAAAATGAAGATTGGAATGGCATTTTCGTTTCTCTTATCCTTCTTTATCATCAGTTCCGTATTCGGTCCGCTTTTCCTTTTCCCGGCTGCAGCTGCAGAAAATTCCGGGGAGGACAGTGCCAGGGTTCTTAAAGCAACCTGGGGAGCAAGTGGCGGGGACTGGGGATTTCCCTCTTCCCTAACCTTTTACCCGAGAGGCCCGGGTTATGTAATGACAAGTTTCTGTTTTGACTCGCTTGTCTGGCCTGAAGAAACAGGGAACTTTACGGGGTTGCTTGCAAGCTCCTGGGAGAACTCCCCTGATGGGCTTAACTGGACTTTTTACCTGCGGGAAAATGTGACCTGGCATGACGGAGAACCGTTTACGGCAGATGATGTGACCTTCACATACGATTACATCCAGGGAAAAGCAGCAATAAGCCCGATCGGAGCAGGCTGGTATAATACGGCAGTCATTGAAAGCGTGGAAGCTCTGGACGACTATACGGTCCGGATAACGCTCAACCAGCCGTATGCACCTTTTATGCAGCAGGTAGCTGCCGTAATTCCTATCATGCCGGAACATATCTGGAAAGATGTCTCTGACCCGACAAAATACATGGAAGATGAAGCTGCCATCGGCACAGGGCCTTTCATCCTTGACGATTATAACAAAGATCAGCAATCTTACAAATACTCCGCGAATGAGAACTATTTCCTTGGAAAACCGGCTGTTGATACTCTTATCTTTGTGAAATCCGCTGACCCCGTTATTTCCCTTAAGGTAGGAGACGTAGACGAAGCCGGCCTTACCCTGGACCAGGTCCAGGCCCTGAACGATTCGGAGAACATGAAAGTGATCGAGGGTCCCGGATACTGGGTGTACAGGCTGAGGTTCAACATCCCTGCAAATTCCATTCTTGAAAATACCGAGGTCAGAAAAGCAATTTACCATTCCCTTGACTGCGAGGAAATCCAGAATAAAGTACTTCACGGCGGAGGAATTGCAGGCAATTCGGGATACGTGCCTCCCTACTCCGTCTGGTATAACCCGAATGTAACACAGTACGCATATGATCCTGCAGATGCCGAAAAAATCCTTGATGAGGCAGGATACGATGAAGTGGGTTCGGACGGGATCAGGCTTACCCCGGATGGCGAAAAGCTTGAGTTCCAGTTGCTTTATAGTTCGGACCAGCAGAGCCAGAGGATAGCAGAACTTGTCCAGAGTTACCTGAAAGACGTGGGTATCGGAGTGGTCCTTAAGCCGGGAGACACGAAAACCGTGGACGGCCTGGTAAATGCAGGCAACTTTGACCTGGCTATCTATTCCCACGGTACCTCAACAGACCCTGCGAGGATGTTGAATTCTTTCCCGACATCCACGGGCTGGAATGACACCGAATTCGTATCCCTGGCAAACCAGCAGACGAGCACCGTAGATGAAGAGGAACGTAAGGAGCTCGTAGACCGGATGCAGGTTTTGATCGCTGAGAATGTTCCGACAATTCCCCTCCTGTACAGGAACGTTTACAGTGCCTGTAACCAGGATAAGTTCGACGGCTTTTTCTACACCCCCGGAGGCGTTGGTGGAGGAGTCCCCACGGAATACAACAAACTGGTTTTCATCTACGGAGAGTGGAACGGTCAGGGTACTGCTTCTACCGGGAACAATCCTGCCAGTTCAGTGGACAGTCCTTCGATGAACGCTCCCGGAATCCTGACAGCATTGATGGCATTTGCAGCTGTTTTCATGCTGTACAGACTAAAAAGGTAATGAACGGGTGTTGTGATTGTCGGACAGAGTTCAGTGGGGCCACATATTCTCAAGAGGGCTGGAGTATGCCCTCACATTCTTTTTGATCCTTGCTGTCAATTTTTTTCTGCCCCGCTTTATGCCCGGAGGTCCGCTGTTAAGCGTGTTAGGGAGCCAGAGTGCCGACTTACCGGTGGTCATCGATGAGGAGACAAAATTAAAGCTGATGGACTACTACCACTTAAATGACCCTCTGTACTTACAGTTCTTTCACTACCTGAAAGATGCAGCACATCTGGATTTTGGCTATTCGATATTCTACAATGTGCCTGTGGTCGATGTAATCTCCGGCAGGTTACCCTGGACCCTACTCCTTATGGGATCCGCACTGCTGCTGTCAACAGTACTGGGAATTTTGTTCGGGCTCGAATCTTCCTGGAACCGGGGAAAAAAGCTGGATAGCCTGTTGCTTATAGGGCTACCTTTGTTTCGGTCCGTTCCGGTATTCTTTTTAGGATCGATCCTCATCTTCCTTTTTGGGTACAGGCTGGGCATGTTCCCGGTTTCCGGAGCTCTGACTCCTTACATGGATTATCAGGGCTTTTCCTCCATGGTAAAAGACATTGCTTCCCACCTGATACTTCCGCTGGCGTGCCTTTCGGCTTTTGAGATGCCGGGCACATACCTGCTTGTAAGAAATGTTTGTTCCCAGCAGCTCGAAAGCCCCTATGTCCTGATGGATATTGCAAGGGGTCTGAAGGACAGCCATGTTAAGAGGCACATCCTTCTCAATTCCATCGGGCCCGTGGTGAACCAGGTAGCCGCAATGCTCGGATTCATGGTAGGGGGGGCTTTATTCGTGGAGACTGTATTTTCCTATCCCGGAATGGGGCTTCTTGTCTATAATGCCTTTATCGAAAGAGATTATCCTGTCCTTCAGGGGGCTTTTGTTTTTATCGCCCTCTTTGTGCTGGCATGCAACTATGCAGCTGATATCGTCTGTTCATACATTGATGGCAGGGCCGGACAGGAGTGAACATGCACGAAAAAACTGTCTCACAGCGGTTAAAAACACCGAAAGGAATCGCAGGGCTTGCAATTCTGGCTTTTTTCATTTTAATGGCTGTATCCGCACCTTTCCTGGCTCCTTACGGGTCCTCTGACATCTCAAGTCAGCCTTTACTTTCTCCGGATAATGATCATCCGCTCGGTACCGATGATGTGGGAAGGGACATCTTCACGGAGCTCCTTTACGGCTCAAGGACTTCACTTACGGTCGCTTTTGTCGTATCTTTCGGGGTGCTGGTAATAGGTACCCTCGGAGGGGTATTTTCAGGATATGTGGGGGGGACCTTTGACAGGGTCCTGATGAGAGGCGTTGATATTTTCCTCATGATCCCGGACCTCCCCCTCATCCTCATCCTTGCAGCATACCTGAGGCCGAGCATCTGGAATATTATTTTCATCCTGATCATTATGGGATGGCCCGTGGGCGCAAGGGTCACAAGGGCTCAGACCCGGACCCTCAAGGTATCCGGCCATGTGGATTTTGCCCGGGTATCCGGGGCCAAGCCCTGGTATGTGGTCAGGAAACACATTGTTCCGGACCTGTATCCCATCATGGTCACTTCCATTGTAATGCAGTCCATCCGTGCCATTCTGTCGGAGTCAGGGCTTGCTTTCCTGGGGCTTGGAGACCCTTCTTACCCGAGCTGGGGGACCATGATAAAATATGCAATAGCCTATCCTATGATATTTTTCACGGATGCGTGGATGTGGTGGCTGCTGCCTGCAGGGATGTGCATAACACTGCTTGTACTCGGATTTGTGCTTCTGGGCCAGTCCCTGGAAGGTGATTATTGATGCCTGTACTTGATATTGAGGGACTTACAGTTGATTTTACTACCCGAATGGGGACTCACCATGTGCTGAAAAACGTAAACCTTCGGATTGAAAGGGGTGAGATTGTGGGTCTGATAGGGGAGTCGGGTTGCGGAAAATCAACTCTTGCCATGAGTGTCCTTGACATAAATACCCGAAATAGGAACATGTCAGGGCAGATTCGCTTCATGGGAGAGGACCTTCAGAAACTCGACAGGGAAAGAATGCGGAAGCTCAGGGGCAGGCATATAGGATTTATACCCCAGGCTTCCATGAACGCGCTTAACCCGCTTGTACGTGTTAAAAAACAGTTCATGGAGACGATCAGGGCTCATGTGGATATGCCTGAAAAAGAAATGTTTGCTCTCAGCCGTGATATGCTTTCCCTGGTGTCCATAGACCCCGGAAGGATTAATGCTTTCCCCTATGAATTCAGCGGAGGACAGCGCCAGAGGCTTATGATTGCCCTTTCCATGCTTCTCTCTCCCGAACTGATTATTGCCGATGAGCCTACCACTGCCCTTGATGCAATGATCCAGTTGCAAATCATAGACCTGTTGAAGAATACGGCCCGGGAAAAAAATACCTCCCTGCTTGTGATTTCCCATGACCTGCATACGATTTCCAAAATTTGCGACCGGATTTACATAATGTATGCAGGGAGAATCGTGGAAAAGGGTACGAAAGAAGAGATTCTGAAGAGGCCGCTTCATCCGTATACGCAAAAATTGTTGAGTTCGAGATTACCCCTTACTGTCGAACCTGTAAGGGTGAAGGGTATACCCGGCACGCCTCCGTCTACCCTGAAAGTGTATCAGGGATGTGAATTTCTGGAAAGATGCGAAAGGGGTTCCGAGCTTTGCAGGGAGAAAAAACCTCCCGAATGTACTGGCAGTGCCAGAGTGTCGTGTCACTTATTTCATGTTGAGGGATGAAAATGAATGAAAATGAACTTGTCAGGGTTGCAAATGTCACAAAGGAGTTCAAGAGTAAAAGATTATTTAAAGACAGTTCGTCTGTCACCGCTCTTGATGGTGTGTCACTTTCCGTGGAAAAAAACAGGATACTTGGAATTATAGGGGAAAGCGGAAGTGGCAAGACTACTCTGGCTAAATTAATACTTGGTCTCCTGAAACCAACATCAGGAGTCATATCTTTTGCCGACCTGAAAGACGGGAACGGCGGGTTAAGGAAACCTGAAGTCCAGGTGATTTTTCAGGACCCTTATGATTCCCTGAGCCATATGATGACAATTGAAGAAATTGTGGCCGAGCCGTATTTAATAAAGCACAAAAACCCGTGCAGTGCCGATAAAGTACGCAGCGTCCTCAAATCCGTAGGTCTGACCCCTGTTGACGAGTACCTACATAAGTATCCGCGTTCCCTCAGCGGCGGGCAGCGACAGCGTGTGGCTATTGCCAGGGCGATAATTACCAGTCCCGATCTGGTAATAGCCGATGAGCCTATTTCCATGCTTGATGCTTCCATAGGTGTCGATATCCTTAACCTGATCCTTGAAATGAATGAAAAATTGGGGATTACATTCATTTTCATCACCCATGACATCGCTGCTGCCGCTTATGTATGCGATAACATTGCCGTGATGAATTTGGGAAAGATAGTCGAATACGGTTCCCGAAAGCAGATAATAGTCGAATGCCAGGATCTTTATACCAGTTCTTTGCTCTCAGCGGCAGGAGCAGATATCATATTCTCCGAAAATAAAAAACGTAAGGTTGAGCTGGCAGCCAAACAGGTCTGTTGATAGAATAAAATCGGGATAACATAATTCAAGGATAAAAAAGAGTATCGGAATAACAGATACGGATAAAAAAGGAATGCGGCTTTTTCAGCCGCTTTTCTTTGAACTTTTTTCAGGGCTTCCGAATCACTGATAAGCCAGAATCAGGGGTTCAACTGCTCTTGGGTCTCCGATTTCAATCAGGATCAGGGCGGTCTCGTCCTTAGCTGCCGGGTCTTCGGTGTTCAGGTTTTCGATGAGGGGTTCGACTGCAATGTCTCCCATGGATATGAGGGCTTCTCTGGCACTGGTTTTGAAGGCGTCATCTCCCAGTTTTTCTACAAAAAACTCTGCAGATTCCTGGTTTTTGGTTTTGCCAATGGCGAGAAGGGCTTCGTTTCTGATGCCCATATTCAGGCTCTGGTTGTCAAATACCGTCCTGAGGGTACTTATCGCTTCAGGGTTTCCTATATTCCCAAGAGCTGAGGCTGCCGCAACCCTCACTTCAAGAGCTTCCTCATCATCTTTCAGCACGCCGATTAATGCTTCCGTAGCTTCCTCGCCTCCTATTGTTCCAAGGGCAAGGACGACGCTTTTTCGGACATCCGCAAGTGCATTAATGGTATCTTTTCTTTGGCCTTCGGCCTCTTTTCCGCTTTCCAGCATGTCTATCAGGGGTTCCACTGCGGATTCGTCTCCCATTCTGCCAAGGGTGAGGGCCGCATTACTCCTTACAGCGGCTTTTGTGTCTCTTAATCTCTCGATAAGATAGGGTACGGCTTCCTCTGTTCCCATTTTCCCGAGGGCGACTGCAGCGCTACTCCTGATGTAATCTTTCTCGCTATTTTTTATTTCTGTCATCAGGGCATCTGCTACTTTTTCATCTCCGATTTCCCCGAGCGCCATAACCGCACTGTATCTTGCCAGGGGGTAATCTCGCGTCATAATCGTCAGTAAGGGATCTATTGCATCTTTCTCTTTTTTTTGGCCGAGAGCCATTGCAGCTGCAACTCTCATGTATCCGTTTTCACTTTTAAGGGCTTGAAGAAGTATTTCGTTTTCGGTTCCGGTTCCGGTTTCTTCGGATTCAAAATTTGAAAGTACGAAGGAAGTATAAAGAGTGGAATTCTGTTCCTCAGCCTTGAGGGCTTCTTCAAGAAGATCTGTTTCCTCGTCGTATTCAATATTAAGAGACTTTGCAAGAGACTCTCTCATGGCCATGTCTTTTGCTTCTATAGCTCGGAGTACATCTTCCGGGACCTCCCCCTGCCCATCAACTGTACTTTCGGCTGAAGCCTTAACCGTAATCTCTTTTTCTTCAAGTTTTTCTGAAAGAATAGTTTTCGCTCTTTCGTCTCCGGTTTCAAGAAGTGCAAGAAGCATATAATTATTTATTTCTCCCGAACTCGAATTCCCTTCCTCTATCTTTTCGAGAAGGGCATCTGCTGCAGGCTCTCCGAGTTCCCCAAGTTCGGCTGCAGTGTTTAATCCTGTTTCACGGTCACTGGTTTCCAGCTTATTTATGAGATTTGTGATCTTATCTTCGCTTGAAACTCCAGTCGCGGCAGTGGGAGTTGTTATATTTCCACTGTTTTCCACAAACTTATCACCGCTTAAAACAAGTGAGAAAAATATTGTGAGAGTGATAAGTCCAAATAAAAGAGAAATTTTCCATTTGGCTTGGGACATTATACTTTATATTTATCCAGTTATTGTTTATATCGCTTTCTCTGCTTATAAAGTCCGATCCCAAAAAAAGTTCTTTCATTCCTTAAGCTTCAGGTTTTTCTCCCTTACCCTGCACCCAAGCCCGCAGAGAAGGGCTGTCACCTCAGCGTCGACAGAACCGGTGTGGCAGTCCCCAAAAATAGTTATTCTGTAAGTCACGCCAAGCCTTCCTGTCTCTCTTATCTTATTTTTAGATCCTGTTCCTTCAGTCCCACTGTAAATATCACTGATTTGACAGGCTACAAGATGTTTGTTTGTTTTTACTGCCCCGAGGACAATTTCGGGATCTGCGCCTTCAGGGATCAGGACCGAAATATCCCTTACCGAATGCACCAGGTTTTCTTTTCTCCACTCCCTCAGTTCGGATTCCGAAAGGAGGCGAAGGTTTTCAAGCTTGAGTTTTATGAATTTGTTTTTTATATGAGGGGCGCTTCCTTTTGAAGCAAGCTTTGTAAGAATTACCTCATTCGGGCCAACTTTTTCCACTGTGCCTACATGGATCTTTCCGGAATAAACATGAGAAAAGCCGCAGACTTTTCCGACAGAGTTCAGGATGGTCTCATACTCGGTTATTCTGGAATTTATCAGCTTATCCGACCTACGAAGGGCATGGGCCGTATCGTCGTATTTTCGGGCGGCAGCTTTCATTTTCCTTACGAAGCCTTCTTCGTCATGAGCCCGTACAAGGCCGGAAAGTTCCTCGCATTCCTCTATAAATGCTTCATGCACCTCCAGGACACCCGGGTTTTCCATCTGGATGAGGGCGTAAAGGTAAGGGTTCTGGCCCAGGATCCTCCCTACAAAGTCAAGCATTATGCTGTAGACCGGACTTACGAATTTCCTGGATTTCTTGATATCGAAATCAAGCCTGTCGATGGTTGTTCCTATTGAGATATAAGCAAAATGCGTCAGCCCCTGTACCACTGAGACCAGCCTGTCGTGTTCGGCTGCGGTCGTGATTTCAACGTGGGCTCCACCTTCCTCAAAAAGCTGTCTCATTACCGGAAACCATTTTTCCGAGCGTTCCTTTACCGGGACAAGGATTACCGTTTGCCCCCTGATGGTGGGAATCGTGGGCCCGAACATGGGGTGCGTTCCAAGAATCTCAACCCCGGCAGGTGCAAATCGTTGCATGGCTTCAACAGGCTTTACCTTGATGGAGGTAAAGTCCATGAGAAGGCTTCCTGCTTTCATCTTCGGGGCGACTTCTGCAATGGTCTCTTCCGTTGCATTGATCGGAACTGATACTATTACTATATCATTTTCAGGGATGGTCGCATCAAGGTCCGAAGCAAAGGGTACATTCAGTTTCCTGGCGACCTCCACCTTGCCCCCTTTTCCCCAGACCGTAACCTCATAACCCCTTTCTTTAAAAAAACGAGTGAACCACTGTCCCATCTCTCCGGTTCCGCCGAGGATCAAAACCTTCGTTTTTCCGGAGCTCGTTTTTTCAGGGTCCGGGTTCAAGCCTGCAGAGCCTCCAGGACGGTTTCTTTCATGAGTTCGGCCGGGGCTTCGGCTCCTGTCCAGAGTTTGAAAGCTTCAGCTCCCTGGTAGACGAGCATTAAAACCCCGCTTACGGTTTTTGCCCCTGCGGCCTTTGCTTCTTTTAAAAGCCTGGTCTCAAGCGGGTTATAGACGATATCAAAAACAGTAAGTTCACTGTGAAGTTCTTCTGCTGTCGCAATCGTTGTATCCGTGTTCGGGTGCATCCCGAGAGTCGTGGTATTGATCAGGATGTCTGCATCCCGCAGTAGTTCTTTTAACCCCGAAAGCCCGACTCCGCTTATTTTTCCCGGAAGGGCTACAGCTGCGACATCTTTTGCAAGTTCAACCGCCCTTTCTGCTGTCCGGTTTACTACGGTGATCTCGGCGCCGGCGGCTGCAAGCTGGAAAGTGACCGCTCTTGCTGCTCCTCCTGCTCCTGTAACCACCACTTTGGACCCCTCTATTTCCACTGCAGCATCTAGAAGAGCCTGTATTGCTCCGAGTCCGTCGGTGTTGTATCCCCGGATTTCTCCTGTCTCGCTGAAGACTACGGTGTTTATTGCTCCGATTTTCTCGGCAAGGGGGTCAGGCTTTATGAAATCCAGTTTCAGAGCTTCTTCTTTTAACGGGACTGTCAGGTTAAGTCCCCCAAATCCCATAGCTCCGGCTCCGAGGATTGCTTTTCCCAGGTTTTCAGGCCTGACCCTGAAAGCATGGTAGATACAGTCCATGCCAAGGGCGGAAAACGCTGCATTATGCATGGCAGGGGAAAGAGAATGACCTATAGGGTCTCCAAATACACCAAAAACTCGCTTCATTTTAGCATTTCCATTATCTTCTTTACTTCATCTACCGGGAGCTGACCCGGGGCTGCGGCAGCATCGCTTTCTACCGATGCATATGTCAGGAGCGAACCGTAAAGAGGGGCAACCACTCGCGTGTGTTTTCCCGGATTGCCCATTGCAATGGTGCATACGGCTTTCCCTGCATTTTTGAATTCCAGCGTAACTTTCAGCAGGTTAAGGACGTCTTCCAGTGATCCGGGCATCACCGCAAGTTTGGCAATATCCGCTCCTGCAGTAAACATTTCTGTCAGAATTGCCGTCATTTCCTGTGGAGAAGGGGTTTTTGAAAAATCATGGGAAGAAACGATTGTGGTTTTTCCATGAGCTTTAGCCGCTTTTATAACTTTATCTCTATCTTCCCTGCTGGCAGAGAGTTCGATATCAACAGCATCAGGTCCGTCTTTAAGGGAAAGTAGGGCTGCCAGAAGCCCTGTTCGGTCTTCTTCTTTTCCTTCCCACTTTCCTCCTTCTGTCCCGGAACGGTTGGTAACGAGTATGGGAAGCCCTGTTTCGGATTTAATTCCCCTGATTATTTTTGCAGCACTTTCCGGGTCCCTGATCCCCAGCAAATCCAGCCGGACTTCGAGGATGTCAGCCCCCTTTTCAGCTGCTTTTTTTGAGGTTTCAAGGGGCTTTTCAAGGATTACTGCAATAACTGCAGCTTTTTTTTCAAGGTCAAAAGGGCCTATTTGCGTCATTGCTCGCTCCGGAACTTAAGGAATCTGGAATTTAAGGAATCTGGCTATGAACCTGTCTATAGAGTATCTGTTTGTAGATCTTGTAGGATTTGTTTGTAGATCTGGTAGTATCTGTTTGTGGTAGTATCTGTTTGTAGATCTGTCTGGGATCGGTAGGATCTGATCATGAATCTGGTTACAAACAGGCTGTTACTCAGTTTTCCCAGGTTCACTTCTCTATAATCGTTTCTTCAATTTTTTTGCCGAAATGCCTGGCTCCCTCTTCAAGGCGGACCAGGACTTCGTCTCCTTTCTTGAGTTTTGCAACCGAGATCGGGGTTCCGCCTTTTCCTACAAGTTTGATGGTTTCGGCATTTTGCAGGATTGCCGTTAAAGTCCTGTCCCCGGCTTTTGCTTCTATCAGCATCAGGGGGCGGCTTTCGATCTTGACCCTGCCGACTATGCCTTCCCGCTGTTCTCCTTTTGAGTCTACGATAGTTACTGGATCTCCGGCCCGGAGTTCCGAAAGATAGCGGGTTTTCTCCCCTATTTTGATGTAAGAGTGAACCGCACCTGCATTTACCCTGAAGGGACGGGCTGCCACGTAAGGGCTGTCATCGGATTCCGAGTTTACCAGGAACATCCCGCTTGCCTGCGAACCTATCAGCATGCCTTCTCCGCGCTGCATGAGGTTGCATGTGTCCACACAGACCCTGTCCCCCATTCCGAGGGGTTCGACCCTTGTTACAACCGCAGCTTCAAGTTCGGCACTTTCTCTTTCCAGTTCTCTTGCAGCTTTGATTGTATCTTTTATTTCCTGGGGATTTCCGCTGTCAAGAAGGACTCCGTCAGCTCCGGCTTCAAGGGTCTGGAAGGCAAGTCTTGCTTCCTCTGCACTTTTTACTCCGAAAATGATCTTTACTTTCTGGTGCTGGAGGTCAGCTATCAGGTTCTCGAGAGGGATAACTTTCCAGTCAGTGCCTGTAACCAGCAGATAATCGCAGATTTTTCCCATTTCGGCTGCGAAATGTTCATAGTGTTTGTCCTTTATGACCACATATCCGCCTATGCTTACACCTTTGTCCATGAGCAGGGTTGCTGCGTTTATATCAAAAGAACCCGGAATTTCCTGGGGCAGGGGTTTTGTCCCGTCACCTTCTCCTCTCTTTCCCACGACCACAATGTCAGCTCCGGACTTGTTGTCGCGGGCAAAAGCTGCTACTGTAATGTTTCCCAGTTCCCGGACCTTTTCCACATCTCCCGGGTTTACCAGTACACAGTCGGCTCCGGATTCCAGGCCTGTCGTGATCCTATCCTTCTGTTCTTCCCATCCGCCTTCATCGGCTTTTATCCAGACGCTTTTCTTTTTCAAAGGCTTTCAACCCCGTTCGTAAATTCTGTATTTTACTCCGGCCTTTACTCCGGTATTTTCGTTTTTTGTTTTTTACCTAGGGCTTAATTTTGCTTTCAATATTCCTGTTACTTTAATTGCTCCAGCGCTTCTTCCACAGGTCTTCTGTGGTGTACGATTTCGCAGATAGCCCGGGTAAGTCTTACAGGGTCCCGGTGCTGGAATACGTTTCTTCCTATCGCAGCTCCTCTTGCTCCGGCTTCCATTGCCCCGTCGATCATTTCAAGAAGTTCCCTGTCGGTTGAGGTCTTCGGCCCGCCTGCAATTACTACAGGCACAGGGCAGCCCCTTACCACGTCTCTGAAACTGTCGGGATCTCCGGTGTAGACGGTTTTTACAACATCAGCTCCGAGTTCGGCACCGATCCTTGCAGCATGTGCAACATTTACAGGGTCATGGGGGTTTGTGATCTTTTTGCCTCTGGGGTACATCATAGCAAGAAGAGGCATTCCCCATTCCGTACAGTCCCTGCAGATTTTACCGAGCATTTCTAGCTGGTCGGCTTCGGTATTGGAACCCACATTGACGTGCATGGAAACTGCATCAGCTCCCATCTTTATAACTTCTTCAACGGTACAGACCTGTACCTTGGCGTTGGGGTCAGGGCTCAGAACGGAAGAGGCACTGATGTGCACAATAAGCCCTATATCATGGCCGTATCCTCTGTGCCCGTACTTGACCATGCCTTTCTGCATGAGAACTGCGTTTGCTCCTCCTTCGGCAACCCTATTAACTGTGTCGGTAATGTTGATAAGCCCTTCAATAGGTCCGTCGGAGATCCCATGGTCCATGGGAATGACGACCATGTTTCTGCTTTCCCGATTCATCAGCCTTTCTATGCGGATTTTCTTTCCAATTTCTGACATCGTGCTTCCCCTGAATTCTAAATTGGTTTACTGCATCAGTGATTTTTATTAATTGTATTATGATCTTCTCTAGCGTGCTAGTATGTCACATACTAACACGCAACTTATATTTAAACTTATTCAAGCCCTGACCCGGGTTCATTTTTCCAGCTACTACGGATTTAAGTGGTAGTTACCGATTTAGATGAATCTTATGGATTAAGATGGTATATACTGAACGAATTTGTACATCTATGTACTGGAACGTTCAGTTCTTAAAGTTTTCTCTTTTTTGACAGTTGGGGTTTGATATTTGAAAAATAAAGAGGAGCTTAAGCAAAACCGGGAAGATAAAAGAATTAAAATAGGATAACATGGGCTAATAGAATAAGTTTGCAGCAAAGAAGTATTTCATATCTATAAACAGGAACGGAAGGAACCATGAAAGAATTAAAAATCCTTGTTGTAAATAATTACGGACAATTTTGCCACCTTATTCACAGGGCTGTCCGGGATCTTGACATGGATACGAAGATCATTCCCAACGTAACCCCTATAGAGGATATCCTGGCAGAAGAGCCTGATGGCCTGATCCTGAGCGGAGGCCCGGAGATGGAAAGGGCAGGCCTCTGTTTTGACTATGCCCGGGAAATCGATATCCCTATTCTTGGAATCTGCCTGGGGCACCAGGCAATTGCCCTTGCTTACGGGGGGCATGTACACTCAGGGAAAAAAGGCGGGTACGCCGAGATTGAAATCGAAGTCATCGAAGAAGACGACATACTCAGGGGTCTTGGCCCAAAAACAACCGTCTGGGCTTCCCATGCCGATGAGGTTGCTATTCTTCCTGAAGGCTTTATCCACCTTGCCCGTTCGGATATCTGCGAGATTGAAGCCATGCGGCACCCCACAAAACCGATTTATGGAGTTCAGTGGCACCCTGAAGTTTCCCACACAAAGCAGGGAGATGAGCTGCTGATGAACTTCTTTGAGGTCTGTGACCGGTATTAATCCGGTCATTGATCATTAAAATACGTTCTAAAAAAGTTCTAAAAACGACAGAAAAGAGAACTCGGGGATATTACATCCCCATTTTCTTCTTCATCATTTTCTGGATATTGAATTTTCCGCCTCTGAAGCCTTTCAAAGCTGTCTGCATGGTTTTGTGGTATTTCAGAAGCTCCCTTACATCCTCTGAACTGCAGCCCGAACCCTTCGAAATCCTCTTGATCCTTGATCCGCCTATGACCCTGGGGTCTGTCATTTCCTCTTCTGTCATCGAGTCCATGATGACCTTGTAGTTTTTCATTTTGTCACTGGTAGCCTGGAACATTTCGTCTGAGAACTTCATGCCTCCCATACCACCCATCGGGAGCATGGACATGATCTGCTTGAGAGGGCCCATCTTGTTCATTGCTTCGAGCTGCTTGTACATGTCCTTGAGGGTGAAACGTCCCTGCATCAGGGCTTCGACATTTACGTCTTCTTCACTCAGGCTCTCTTCAGCCTTTTCCATCAGACTCTTGAGGTCTCCCATTCCGAGCAGCCTTGAAATGAACCTGTCAGCTTCGAACTTTTCAAAGTCTTCAGGGGTTTCCCCTACTCCGATAAAAGCAATCGGAGCCTTTGTTTCGGATACGGCTGACAGGGCTCCGCCACCTTTTGCGGTCCCGTCCAGTTTTGTGATGATAACTCCTGTGATCCCCACAGAGTCGTTGAAAGCATGAGCCTGCTGGCTTGCCTGCTGCCCTATCCCTGCATCCAGAACCATGAACTTGTGGTCGGGTTTTGCAACAGCATGGATCTGTTCCATTTCTTCTATCAGGTCGGCTTCAAGGGCATGCCTGCCTGCAGTGTCCACTATTTTTATATCGTATTTTTCCAGGGCTTTAAGCCCGTGGTTGGTAATTTCGACAGCATCGGGATTTCCTTCTTCCCCATAAAAACCCACATTGAGTTTTTCAGCGAGAGTCTTGAGCTGGTGGTAAGCTCCGGGCCTGAAAGTATCTGCGGCAACAACACCTGCTTTAAGCCCTTTTCTCTGGAAATAGCGGGCAAGTTTTGCAGCACTTGTGGTTTTTCCGCTCCCCTGCAGCCCCACCATCATGATGGTCTGGGGTTTGAGCTGGATCTCCGCTCCCTTCCCTATGATTTCCATCAGTTCCTGGTACACGATGCGGATTACGTGCTCCCTCGGATTCATACCCGCAGGCGGTTCTTCTTTCATTGCACGTTCTTTAATTCTCTGGGACATCCCCATGACAAGTTTTACGTTAACATCGGCCTGGAGCAAAGCTCTCTGAATGTCTTTTACTACTTCGTTGACCGTGCGCTCATCAATTCGCCCCGCGCCGATCAGTTTCTTGAGTGCCCCCTGTAAGGAGTCTCCGAGTTTTTCCATTACCATATGAGAATCGTCCTGCTTGATTTTAAGAATGGATAGGAAATATTAAATTCCAAAGGTATTAGGTTCCGTTTATTAGCAAGTTCCGTTTATTAGCCTGGAAAGAGTTATTTTTCCTTGCTTTTATTTTTACCTTATATGAAATTGATCTTTTTTTGAATTTATTTTAACCCTGTATAAGAAAGTGATCCTTATTTAATAAGCCTTTGAGTTTCTGATTCTTGAAAAAGGTATGATCAAATGTATAAGATAGGATTGAATAGGGATGTGATTAAACAGAATTTAGGCCGGATTTGAGTTGTTCAGATAGGATTTGAGTTTTCTGGATATAATGAGTTCCCGGATATAAAAAATAGAGGTACGAAAGAACACAGGCATAGTACAAAACCGCGATAATACAAATTGTCGGGTAAGGAAAAAGGAAATTAATTTCTAAAAGGTCTTTTTATAGCGGGGGATGGATTCGAACCATCGGTCTACGGGTTATGAGCCCGTCGGGATCTCCTGGCTACCCCACCCCGCTAAGATGTTATAGGATGATATATAGGATGAATAAGCTGGTAAAGGAAATTAATTTCTAAAAGGTCTTTTTATAGCGGGGGATGGATTCGAACCATCGGTCTACGGGTTATGAGCCCGTCGGGATCTCCTGGCTACCCCACCCCGCTACAGTGTTTTATCGATCAGGCCACTTTGCCAGGGACAGCTATCAGAACATACTAACGATAGTTTATATACTTTTCGCTCGCCCCTCTCTTCTTCAGCATTAAGAAAGTTAAACTCTTATCAGGAGAACCCCTCAACTTCATTATAATTTTATTTGAGTTCTTCCTTATTTCTCCAAGTTTCCTGGTGATCCCTGATTAAAAGAAAAGAGACTCGAAAAAGAGTTTTTTCAGGTATAATTTAATTCTGCTTTGATCGCATTTAAGATAATTGTAACTTAATCCTCTTAAGCAGAGTTTACTGCTTTTACCCATCAAGTAATCCTCTTGAGCAGAGCTCACTTTTCCCACAAATAGTCCGCTTGAGTGAGCGAAGCGAGTGAAACGGACCGCGTACTCCCGAGGCGCAATTCGGGAAGCGAAGGAATATATTATATCTGAAGCCCTAAATGATATTATGACAAAATGTCTCTTCTGCGGAACTTACTGTGAGTGAAATGTGGAATTTACTGTGAAAGCTATCCCGGAAGCCCGGAAGAAAAAGAACACAAGGAAGATGTAAATATACTCGGGTGTACCCAGATAGGCACATCGTATATTTGCGACAATTGTCTCAAAGACTTGAAACAGGCCCTTGGGATCCCGTGAACCCGCTCGAAAACAGGGTTGCTGATGGCAGAAAGTAAAATTTCCTGCCCCCTGTTCTCTTACTCTAGAGAATATGAAAAGGGAATTAGAAGAGATTAGAGGCATAAAAAGCGGGACTGCAGTTCAGGCCACTTCAACATTAAGTGTAAATTTGTCTTCCGTACCAGTTTCATTGTCCCAGGATCTTTTTATTGCTGTTACCTTATGTTTTCCCTCGGAGTCGGCTTTTCCTCAAGTCTCAGGTAAAAAGTTTCTCCTTTTTCGAGACTTATGGTTGTCCCATTGCCAGCTTCGGTTATTACCTACTGTTCAGGCGGCATAGCATCGGGAGTTTCATCTAGGGTGTTATCAACTGCAAGTTCGAATGATCCATTTACACCGTTAACGTTGACAGTATAGTTTCCTGCACTGAGGCCCCGGACTTCAAGAGGAATAGTTTTCGTAAAACTCTCTATAGCCTGGGTACAGATTGCTTCTTTTGGGCGTTTCGTCGTAATATTGATATTGAAAGTATTTCCTTCCGTTTCAGTCTTTATTTCATCAATCTCAGTGCATCCGTCAGGCAGGTAGCCTTCTGCTATCACGTGTATCTGTACGGGGAAAGATTCCAGAGTCAAAATCTCGATATTTTCAATATTTGCCACACCATATATGTATTCTTCAGTGCCGGTATTCTGGCTCTCGTTTGCTGAATCGTCTGTCCGGTTATCCGTATTATTCTGGCCGTTGTCAACACAACCGGAAAGAGCAGCTGTAAAGATCATGAACAGGATTGTTACCAGTTTCACAGTCTTTAAAGAACTGTTGTCTATCCTTCTTTTCATTTATCTCCCTCTTCTTCGAATTTATATATGGAAGGATAGACCTGTTCGAATTTATCCTTTGCTTAAGCTTCAGTTCTGTTCGCAGTTTTAATAATAAGTTTATTTTTCTCTGTTTTAATTAAAAATGAATCTTTAATTCAAAAATTTTAACTAACTTTTATTTTCAATTTTTCATCTTGAATAAAAAATCTTTCAGTTAAAAGGGGACAGTAAAAATCTGGAAAAATGGGTCTGGAGTTTGGAACCAGATCTTATCGTTGTATTTTCGATGTCTCACCTGCTGAAGGAGAATGTTTTCAATGCTCCTTTCTTTATACGTACTGTTAATATTCATTATCCGAAGTATCGTTCTACCTTGTTGAAGAAAAGCAGTATATGCAGACTGGTGTTCAGTTTAAGGATTCTTGATTATAAAAAACGTAGTACTTCGGGATATAAAGTCGGAAACATCTACAAAGAAAAATCGGGATATTTTTTAGCTTGTCGAGACAGAAGAGACAGAATAATTTATGTTAAGATCAAACCTTCTCTTCATAATTCTTTTGCCAGGATTTACCCCTTAATCTCCTGAGCCTGGTCTCTATAATAGAGAATAAGGTCTTCAGCCCACTTTATAGGAGCAGGTTCAAAGCTTATGATACTCTCCCGGTCATAAGCTCCTTTCCATGTAAGGAAATCGGCCATCATGAAATGTTCGGTTTTTGTCATCATAGCTATTTTTACTTCGTCATCGCAGACAAAAAGCCGCTTTTTCTCCTGTTTCAGGTAAAGTTCCAGTTTTTTTTTAAAGTCGGTTCTCAGCCTTTCATAAATTCTTTTTGTTACTATAAGGGTAATTTCGGCATCCTTGTCCTCAGTTCTCAGAAGTGTATCCGAAAATACCGGGTGGAATATCGAAGCCAGAGAAAGTATGTCTCTTGATTTCTCCACGTTTTCCAGAAATACTGGACGAGTCTCAAAAAGTTTATCGGTGTCGGGTTTTGTAAGAGAGTAAGGTTTTAATTCGTTAAGTCTTTCGAGAAAGGCTGGAGGCAAACCGCTCAGGTCTCGCTCCTGCCAGAAATCTTTATGTTCCTCGATAACCTCAAGAATATCAAGAAGAGGCTGCATTTTTTCGACCAGAATTTCTGCCAGAGGGGTAAGCCTGTATTCCTTCTGATCCTGTAAAACCAGTAACTCTTCCTTTAATTTTTTTATTTGGGGGAGCATCCCCATCGGGGTAACATTAAGAGTATCTGTAATTTCCTCTATTGTTTTCCCTCCGTCCCTCAGAAGGAGCAAAAGGTTCTTTCTTTTCTGGGACATAAAGAGCAGGTCTGTCAGCATTTTATCCATTGTTCTCACTTTCAGGAGCAGTAGCAGTAATCCAAGGGCTTTAATGTTAAAGGCTTTTTTTGAAATAATATTTTTACCGCATCTAATTATGTTCATAAGGTTTTAAATTTGTTTTTGAAGCATCTTTTAGCCTTTTTCTGAACGATTTTTGTAATTATTCAGGTATTTGTGGCTCTTTTTGAAGCACCGCATAAAGTGAGTCAATTACAGACATCATATTTTTCATTATTGTCGATATGTATACTCTGTTTCTACAGAAAGTAACCGCTCCTTTTGGTGTTCTAAAACATCCCGAAATATTTTGTTGAATCCCCCATCCTGAGATCTCTTTCTGCTTGATTGTTGTCGAAAAGTACGTTTCTTCTGTACTTTTCTTTTATCTTTTCATTTTCTTTTATTTCTTCATTTTCTATCGAATGCCTCTTACTATATTTCATTGCGTTGTTTCGGGAAGCTTTGAAAGCCCTTCCTCGATTTCTTCTATTTTTTCAAAATCAATCCCTAGAGGGACTTCAAAATCTTCGTATCCGCTGTGTTTTCTTGATCCTTTGCACCCGAAAGATAAGCCTATGCCTCTTTCAAGAGCCAGTGCGGTGCAGTCTCCGCAGATTGAAGCCGCTCCCGTAGTATCCATCAATGTCCTTTCTCCTTCGGAATAGGCATTTGCCTGAACAATGCGCATGGCTTCCTGAGGTTTAAGGAAAAGGATTAGCACATCAAAGGTATCCCTGTTAAGGGACAGAGGTTCTATCACTACGGAACAAAATTTTCTCTTTAATCTTGGAAGGGACAAGGCTGCCTTTTCCGCAGCCTGCATATCCCTGTACCTTCCGGACTGAAGATAATATCCAGCAGGGCTTTTTTCAGAGAGCCCAAGGACATAATCTCCGGGAGCACAGCTCTGTCCGGAAATCCGGAATTTCTCGCCCATACGGGCTTTCTGCACAAGTTCGCAAAAAAGAAAGCCGGATTTTTCAGGAAGCTCTTCACTTCCTTTTCCGCTTCTTTTATCCGTTTTAAAGCTCACACAGACAGGCTCTCCGGTTTCCATCAACTGCCTGAGTTCCGGGCACCATGAAAACGGTACTATTTCTTTTTGTATGCGATCCATTCCAGTTAGCACATTCCTGTTTCTACTGCCTGCTTCACTCGAATTCCGCTTTTACGGACGTGAAAATCGGGCCTCTCATATCTATTTTTTTGTTTTTGCCCGTGATATAACGCTGGGCAGTAGCGCCTATCTTGATATTGACTTCCGAGGGGACCTTGACAATCCTGACCCTGACGATATGTTCCTTTGCTCCGGACATTGCAGCTTCTTCAATTTCCGTGGCAGCCTGAGCGGCAAAAGCTTCTATGAAGCGGATGCCTGCCATTGCGGAGTGGTTCTCAAAGGCTTTCTGCCACTTCTTCGTGTTCGGGATGCCAAGGATATCCCCCTGATAGGCAATGACCTCGTTGAAGGCAGCAGGCCCGCAGAGTTTCGTATTCTCTTCTGGCTCGATTACGGAGACTTTTACTTTCCTTCCGCAAACTTCTCCTTCCCAGGCAGGGAATTCACAGGGGCTTGGCTCTTCCCCGTGCAGTTCGCACTGGGCGACCACGGCTGCTGCAATTTCCTGTCCTTTGAGGGTTTCCGGGGTCCTATCCACAAAGACCTGTTTTGCAAGATCACTGTCCGACATCTCCCACTCGGAATACTGGGGGATCTGCGGATAAGTCAGGGAGCGGATGTCTGGGGCGTCATGCAGGATCATGGCAAGCCTTTCGACTCCGAGCCCCAGGTTCATGACAGGGCAAGGGATGTCGTATTCTGCAAGGGCTGTCGGGGAATAGATCCCGAAGGTTGCAATCTCGATCCAGCCGTCCGAGTACTTGGAGTTCGAGCCCACGAGTTTAGGGTGGAAGGCAAAGACCTCGGTCTGGGTGTCAGGCACATAGTACTTGCTGCGTTTTTCATCGGGCCTGAAGAGGAACTTCTCAAAGCCAAACTGGGAGAGAAGCCCTTCTGCAATGGCTTTTCCGTGGTCTAAGGTCACGTCCTCGTCCATAATAACACAGGAAGCCGAGTAGTAGGTCATAAGCCTGGAAGCGTCTTCCTGCTGTTCCCGCCTGAAACAGCGGTCAATTGAGAAAAAGTGGAAAGGCGGCTCTTTTCGCTCAAGGAGGGCACCCAGGGAAATGAACCAGCCGCTTGTCATGTGGCTGCGCAGTGTTTTTGTGCTTGCCTGGGCTACAAGCTCTTTGAATTCGGGAAAGACCTTTTCAATCATATCGGCTACAAGGGCATCCGAAACTTCGAGGGATGCCGAGATTTCAGGCACCAGGTCGTCACCTTCGACTTTCCCTTTTTTGTAAGCATGAAGGACTTTCCTGACCTTGTCTATGCCTTCGTCCCCGATGTCTCCCAGGATTCCGTTTATCTGTGCAATACGCTCGTCAGAAATCCCCACATTCGGACGGGGCAGCCCTGCAAGATAGAAACAGCGGTCAAGGACTGCGAGGGCTTCGCTTCCGAACTGCTTGTGGACCTCTTTTTCGTCAACTATAAGAGGGTTCATCATCTCTTCGAAACCCATGCGCAGATAGGCTTCTCTCAGTTTCTGGATTGTATCATAAACAGGGTGAGCTTTCCCGTACCTAAAGGTGGTTCTCGGGTAGCGCTCGTTAAGGGTCGGGGTTTTGACCATTTTCTTACCTTCGTTCCAGGCAAGGTCAAAATTCTCCTTTGCATTTTTTTTTATTTTTTCTGGATCGAATTTCATGGATATCCTCTTGTAACTGATTATTGGAATTCTGGATCTATCAGACCCTTACCGTTTTATCATTTATATGAATATGTCGAATTGTCTGGCAGCCCTTTGGAGTACATCGGATAATGGGCGGTAGGTAGTGGTTCTGAATTGCAATTAACCACGTTAAGTTGTAATGTAACTGCACTGAATAGTAAATGATTTTAATGGTTATTGTAAAATTTATCTAGTTTTCTTTCTCAGCCTTAAGCTTTGTCAGGGTGCTGAAGTGGTAAATTGTCTCCTGGCTGATATTCTTACAACCTCGTAGCCTTACATTCTGACATTCTTACAGACTTGTAGCCTTACATTCTGATATTCTTACAGACTTGTAGCCTTACATTCTGATATTCTTACAGACTTGTAGCCTTACATTCTGATTGTCTTACAGCCTGGATTCCAGGCTCTTCATTGCAAGCTCAAGTTTTTTCTGTTGAATCGAGTTTACCACATCTCCACGTGTTTTTTCTATCAGGGAGCGGGAGATATCGGTCTTTCGCCTGAGCCCGCCGGTTATTGCGTCAGGGTAGTCAAAGTCCATAAGGACTGCATGGATATTTTCCATGATCCCTAAAAATACTTCGGCCTTTTCAAAGGCTTCTTCCCTTATGAGGTCAAGGACATGTCTTCTGAGCTCCCCCACCAAATCTCCAAGCCCGTTAAGATAGGCGGCATACTCGACTCCCAGTTCGTCCGGGGAAGGAAGATTCTGTATCTTTCCTTCTTCCTTTAATAGGCCGTAGAGAACTGCAACTTCCGAATATTCCTGCTGGGCATGTTCTACAAAGCCGGCATGGTAAATGTCAGCATGTCCTTTGAACCGGGATTTAAGTTTCTTCAAAGCTCTTCCAGCCGCATTTATGCTGCTATCTGCCTTTTCAAAGTCTTTCCCGTGCAGAGCAAAGCTTGCTGTCCTGCATTCCCTGACGATTTCCCTTGAAATTTTCAGTCCTTCTTCCCTGATCTTATTTTTAGTCTCAAAATTATCCCTTATCTGGAAAGAAATTTCCTCCAACATTACTTTTGCCCCCCTGTAAGTATTTCATATTTCTGTGATACTGGTTTTCCACCTGCTGTATTCTTTCCGAATTCCCTTTAGATTGTATTCTTTCTTTGATTTTTTCTGATTATCTTGTCTGTAGTCTTATCTATCTTACCTGATCAAATATCTGATTTTTTTAAGATGTATAAAATGATTCTGAAGTTCTTTATATTTTTATCCCTCTTTTTGACTTTTTTTCGCGAATAAGTTCTATATATTTGTTTTCTTTCTAAGCTATGGTCAAACTCTGAATTTTAATTCTAGATGGGAAAAATCTGGGCTAACTTGAAATTTAATCGAAAAAAATACTGGAAAATCGAAGTAACTTGAAGTTAAAATAAAATAAATTAAGGTTAGAAAGAAAAAGGTGAAAAAGGTTTTTACCTCATCTTATCCCTGATCCTTTGAATTAATCCTAAAATCAGCTGGAGACGACTATTAACATTACCAAGTCGCTTCCCGGCAGTTCTTAGTTTAGAATCAGATAAAGTTTGAAACTTTTAACAGAATCATCTCAAGGAACGAATATGAGCGTGTTTTCTTTCCGGGGGCTAACTTTTTTCTCTAAAGAACTCTCGGAAAAAATCCTTTTTGCAGGATTAAGAAGAATTCTTTTGTTTTTTTGTTTTGTTTTTTTGTTTTGTTTTTTTGTTTTTTTGTTTTGTTTTTTTGTTTTTTTGTTTTTTTGTTTTGTTTTTTTGTTTTTTGTTTTGTTTTTTTGTTTTTTTGTTTTTTTGTTTTTTTGTTTTTTTGTTTTTTTGTTTTTTTGTTTTTTTGTTTTTTTGTTTTTTTGTTTTGTTTTACTCATCTACCGGAATGGTTTCAAGCTGGCTTGAAAGGTTCCATATCAGAGTCCTTGTGTGCAGGGGGAGGTTTGGGTCGTTGCTTATATCTTCTAGAATTGAAATGCTTGATGCTGCTCTAAGGAACAGGGGTTCGGATTCATTGTTCAGGATATCCATGATTTCATTCACAGAACGCCTGATATTTCTTGGAACTGAAGAGTCACTGGTTATGCTGTCAAGGACCTGAAGACATTGTCTGATAACTTCTGCTGAATCATTTGATGACATTTGAATCACCTTCGCAGTCAATTATGATGTAAAAATTAGAGCTAATAAATTAGTGTTAGACAGGCTAGTTATATAAAATATTATCGGTAATCCGTGAAACCGATTGTTTCAGTGTTTTCTCCTCGCGATTTTGTAAACAGCCCATTTTTCGGTTTGCGCATGATAAAGGTAGTTTCATATAGAGGGAGCTACACGAGAAATCTTATAATATGAGTCAAAAACTGTGCAAAAAGGAAGGTTAGGCATATGGATTCTGACAGAGACAAAAAAGTAAAGCGAATAGCCCGTTTCCTGGAACTCGGGGGCACAATGCTTGCCGAACACTGCAAGGTCTGCGGAGCCCCAAAATTTCGTTACCAGGGTACGGTAATCTGCCCTATCTGTGACGTCCGGGAAGAAGGAGAAGAAACACTGGCTCCAGAACCTGCGGCAGAAGTCCGGGTTCCAGAAACCATACCTTCATCTGAGCGAGACAACCTTTCACCTGAACAAGACAGATCTTCAACTGAAAGGGACAAAGTTCCAGCTGAGCGAGACAGGTCTTCTTTTGAGGCCAGAAAGAAAGTGCAGGCACGCAGACCTAAAACGAGGTTCAGGCAAAGAGCCCCGGAGATCGGAGAGGAAGAAGATAAAGTCCTCCGGTTTGCAGAAGAAGAGGTTCCGAAACCCTCTTATGAAGCTGAAACCCCAAGAAGTGCAGTTCCCGGAGTTCGGGCCGCTCCCGAGGTTCGGGCAGAGAAAAGGACAGAACAGGCAATAGTTTCTGCAGCTCATGGAGAGCGTGAGGAACTGGAAAACCTTCTCTTTGAAAAGATGGTCAGCATTGCAGCTTCCCTTCAGAATGAAAAGAACCCGCGCAGTATTGCCGAGCAGCTTGAGTTGATTGAAAAAGGCATTGGTCTGATAGAGCGGTTGAGGCGGATTTAAATAAACGATAAATTTGAATTAACTGCAATTAAACGATAAATTCAAGTTAATAATGGGTAGAAATAACGCTAAAAATATGCGAGATTAAATATATGCCGAAAAACCTCAAATGAAAGAGGAAGTCAGGAAAAAATGATTGCATATATATCTGATAATCTGAATAAGAAGCTATACTAACACTTGTTGACATAAAAAAGCTTTTGAAGGTAAAAAGAACAAAAAAGACGATTTTCAGGGTAAAAACTGGAAAAAGCAGATTTTTTGTAAATTTGCCTGAGGAATCTGGATTTTTCTGTTCCTTTTTCGTCCTTAAAAAGTTTTATATGCCCTGACTGGTGGGATTCTAGCTGAAAAACCGAAGCTTTTGCTCAGGAAACTCCGGTCTTGATATGCATCTTTTTTCCCTCATACCTGCGGCAAACTTCGACTGATATTGATTTTGCTTTTTGGGCTTCATTCAAAGCATTTCTCCCATTTGTATGTGGTCGTTTTAATTATGATTCCAATATATATCTATTATATATCTAATAGTTTTTATTTCTCCGATATTTCCTGATCTTTCATTACAGTTTTATGCTTTTTGATTACAGGAATCCTCTTTTCTGACTTCCATCTCTACAGAAGCATTGTTTTTAAAAAGTATGTTTCTTTTCCATACGGTACCGGTTTTAACCTCAACTCCGTTAACTCTCACTAAGTTTCCTGGAGAAACATTTTTTTTATCATTATTTTTCGTTATTAATCTTGCCTTTTTTTTGAAAATCGGTACTTTGGATATGAACATATTTATCATGATTTTTCATAAATTTCTTTTAGGAGTGTTTATATTTTATTACCCGATAAACGTATATTGAGAGGTGATGAAAGTATGCGAGAGATATACAGAAACCTGCTTTCGTATCTGGTTACCTTTTTGAGGTTGCTTGGGGCGATGATTCTTCTCTTCCCTCTGGGATGGGTTTTCATTCTCCTTGGTGTACTGCCTGAGCCAAAGTGTACAGTTCACAGGCGGCACCTGGAAAAAGTATTCTGCAACGTCAAAAGGTACTGATGGGATAGGTTTTTTTCTCGCGGGAATTCCCTCGGGGATTCCTCATTAAAAAACGATTTTTTTCCCGGAGCTACAGGTTGAGTACTATTATTCAGGCTTACAGTATGCGGTTTTCCTCAAATGTTGTTGCCAGCTATCCTCCTATAACCATAATAGTTCTTTTTCAGCCTGAATCTCGGGAAAATTTATTTTTTATTCATTTTCCTTTATATTTCTTTATATTCTTTTGTATCTGTTTATATCCCTCTTTAATCAGTTTTGCCTTTAAATGATGATATCCCTTACTCATCCCCGCAATTTGCCTTTTTCCTGTTTATCCTTTATATGAGCTTTCGAGGATTTCTCTGATTCTGTTTGCTGTTTTTGGTCCTATCAGTTTTACTTTCTTCAGCTCTTCAATATCAGCCCGCATAATAGCTTCTACCGAGCCGAAATGCAAAAGGAGGTTTCTTGCGGCTTTTGGCCCGATATTCGAAATAGAAGAAATAAGGTATTCCTGCTGTTCTGCAAGGGAGCTGGCAGATTTTTTCCCGTGAGGATTGATTTCATTTTTGTTTTCCGTTTGCTCCCTCTTTGCGAGTATTTTCAAAATAGAAGCTGTTTCTGCCTCGTCTCTGGAATAAAGGATGGATACTCCAAAGTCTATTGCAATGGATACAAGTGAGCCGTAAATAGCGTTAGGGTTGATCTGCCTGGAAGTGAAAAGGTCTTCCCCTTCAATAATCAGAACAGGTTTTTCATACACCCGCGCAAGGTCAGAGAGCTGGGAAAAAAGGTTTCTTTTTCCGTCGATCAGAGAACTTACAAAGTCGTCCGTGCGTTTTCTTTCTACTGCAAGGCGGTCGCTTACCACGTAGTCTCCTATTTCGAGAACCACAAAGCTGAGTTCCATACCGAGCCTGTCCAGAGTTTTTGCAACCCCGCTTTTTGTCTCCCTGTGGTCTATCACTATTTTGAGTGATTCACTTGCATTGTCTCCGGATGCGGTTCCGAAATCCACAAGGGTTTTTTGCCTCTCTTTTGCACTTATATTGACTCTTTCATTTCCTTCATTCTGTTCATTCCCACCAGAGCCTGTTTCCGGGTATGATCCTTTTTCCGAGTATAGATCTGTTCTGTTCTCGAAGCCTTCTCCTTCTTCCTCCTCTTCTTCTTTTTCAATTTCTATTTCTTCAGTTTTCAACTGTGGGTCTGAGGTACAGGGCAGGTTTTCGAAATCCGAAAGCGCTGCGCTCTTCTTTGAAGCCTTTGGGGTAAGGGCGCTTTCAAGCCCATGCATGCTGTTAAGCATTCTTTTTTCCTTATTTTTGCTGCTCCAGTAATAGGCTTCGTCCCGCGTACCTTTTGTCACGAGCACGATTACCCGGCCTTTTTGCTGCCTGCCGGTCCTGCCCTTACGCTGGATGCTGCGGATTTCCGAGGGTATGGGCTCGTAAAATAACACCATGTCCGTTGCAGGGATATCAAGGCCTTCTTCAGCAACTGAAGTGGCTACGAGTACATTGTATTCTCCGGCCCTGAACTTATCCAGGATTTCCGCCTGCTGCTTCTGCGTAAGCCCTTTGTCCTTATGGCGCGAACCCTGGCCAACGAAACGGATCGGAATAATCCCGGAAACCCCGGAAAGGGCATTTACCACTATTTCGGCAGTGTCCCTGTAGTTCGTAAACACAATTACTCTGGAATCGGGGTTTTCTTTCAGCTGTTCGGATACTATTTTCCGGGCAAGCCCGAGTTTGGGATGTTCAACATCGCATTCCTTTACCCTGTGCAGGGCTTTTCTCATGTAAAGGTCATCCATGAGCCTTTTTGAAGCCTTGCTCGCACTTTTCGAGGAAGCTTCCGCATCCAGTTTTTCGAGGTACTTCCTGAGAGTTTCAATTCCCTGTGTCTCCACCATTTCCACTGCATGGTTCACCTTCATCATCTCGGCGACCACAGACATGGCAGAGAAAATAGCAGGGTCTCCTCCCACACGGATTTCTCCCTGGAGCTGTTTCTGAAGAAGCAGGAGGTCTTTTTTGGAGATATATTTTCCACTGCCTGCGGAAAAACCCAGATCCCTTATGATTCTGAGTCGGTCATCGAGGATCTTTTCCAGATAACCCCGGATTTCAGCCATTTCGGCAGGGAGCTGGACCTGAAGCCACTCAATTTCTTTTTCCTGCACATAAGGGCGGACATCCCTGTCTTTCTCGGTTTTCACGGCTACGTTTTCAACATGCAAAGCCTGGCAGACCTCTGCGATTTTCTCGTCCGAGCTGCCCGGACTTGCGGTAATTCCGAGCACATGGGGATTTTTTGCGCTCTCAAAGTACTTTTCCGCAATAAAAGTATAAGCATAATTTCCAACAGCCCTGTGGGCTTCGTCAAAGGTGATGTGGCTTACGTCCTCAAGGCTGATCCTTTTCGTAAGAAGGTCGTTTTCAATCACCTGCGGGGTGGATACTATCAGCTTTCCCTGCGCCCAGAGCTTTTCCCGCTCAGCAGGGGCGATGCTACCTGTAAAAGCCAGAATCTCTTCTTCGGGAAGGTTCATCACCTTTTTGAAAAAAGCAGCATGCTGGTCTACAAGGGGCTTTGTAGGCGAAAGAATCAGGGCTTTTCCCCCGAAACGCTGGAGCCTTGAAGCAATTACAAAAAGAGCTATTATGGTTTTTCCAAGTCCTGTAGGGAGCACAACAAGGCTTGAACCTTCAAGGGCTTTTCCTGCAAGGTTGAGCTGGTAAAGTCTCTGCTCAACTGTGTCGGGTTTAATCAACGGATGCTTCATACATGCCGGTTTCTCAGTAAAAAGATTTTCTTTCATTTCTATTCAGGTTTGTTTATTTCAGGTTTATTTTGTTTGAGGATTATTCCGCTTCAAGGTTAATTCCGCTTCAAGGTTAATTCCGCTTCAAGGTTAATTCCACTTCAAGGATTTTATTTTGTTCCAGCCTTGTTTGCTTTGCCCTTTTTTGTTTCATTTCAAAGTTGTTTTGTTTCAGGGCTTTATTTCAATTATAAAAAAGTAATAAAAAATTAAAAACTTTGCTGTAGGCTTCTCAGCCCCCAGCTCAGGAATATGGAGGATCCTTAATTTAAAGGATCCTAACCCTTAATTTTAGAAATTAAAGGGTTTGCCTGCGGATTCGAAATTTCTGCCTCTGTAGATCAGCTCATAGAGCACGTTTTCGATCCCGTTGACAGGAGCCCGGACCTGGCGCATGGAGTCCCTGTCCCTGATTGTGACAGTCCCGTCCTGAAGGGTGTCATAGTCCACGGTTACCGAGTAAGGAGTCCCGATTTCATCGTTTCTCCTGTAGCGGCGCCCGATAGTCCCGGAGTCGTCGTAATTGACAAGCAGGTTCTTTTCCCTGAGTTTTGCAACAATCTCCTTTGCCGGGTCTGCAAGCTCTTTTCTTGTAAGGAGCGGGAGGACTGCAACCTGCACGGGAGCTACTGCGCTTGAGAAGTGCATCACAAGGCGGGCTTCTTCTTCGCCTTCGGCTTCACTTTCACTCTTTGCTTCTCCGGACTCTTTTCCTGCATCCTCTGTCCCTTCTGCTTCTCCTGCACCTTTAAGACCGGATTCGGCTGCCTTCTGGGCAACGTTTTCTTCGTCAAAGGCATGTTCCATTACGCCGTAGAAGATCCTGTCTATCCCGTAGGAAGGCTCAATCACGTGAGGAACGACGTTTTCTCCGCTGACTTTTACGGTCTCCTCGGCAAAGTCCACCAAGTCCGGGCTGACAGTCAGTTCTTCTCCGTCCACGGTGACCTTGATCTGGTCTTTTGAGAGCTCTTCTTCGGAAAGCTGTTTTAAGGCATCCGCAACGGCTTTTGCTTTGCCCTTGAAGAGGGGGCCGAGTTTGCCCATATTCGGTTTTACGACAAAGCGGGTAACCATCTTAGGTTCGTCATATTCCACATAAACGTACAGGTCGGTCTTGCTGACCCTTGCATGGGCTTTGAGGTCGTAGTCCGTTCTGTCGGCGACGCCCACGATTTCTACCCAGCCGAAGCGTTCCGTCTCGATCTCGGCGTCCCAGCAGTCGATTGCGTAGTGTGCCATCTCGTCTTTCAGGTGCTGCCTGAACCTGAGTTTTGCGGGGTCGATCCCAACCTTTGTCAGGAACTCGTTTGTGAGCGCGATGTTGTAACCAAGGACCTCATGGGCAATGACGCCGCTCTTCACAGCTTCCCTCACGGTCAGCCTGACAGGTTCGCCCGTTTGCTGGGCTGCCTGCGAATAAAGAACGAGCTCTTTGTCTGCGAAGCGCTCGAAGTTGGAGTGTTTCTTGTTCCTGGGGTCAACGAAGAGTTCACATTCCGCCTGGGTGAATTCCCTGAGCCTTATCACACCCTGCCTTGGCGCAATCTCGTTCCTGTAAGACTTGCCGATCTGCACCGCCCCGAAAGGCAGCTTATCCCTGTAGAAGCGGGACAGCCTCTGGAAGTCCACGAACATCCCCTGCGCCGTTTCCGGCCTGAGGTAGCCCTGTCTCCCGGTCCCGGGCCCGATTGTGGTCTTGAACATCAGGTTAAATTCATAAGCGTCGTTGAACTCTCCACCGCATTCGGGACAGGTGATCCCCTTTTCTTTTATGACCTCTGTGAGCTGTTCTGCACTCAGGGTTCCTGCCGCATCCGTGACGTTTTCCACCAGATGGTCAGCCCGGAAAGCTTCTCCGCACTTTTTGCACTCGCACAGGGGGTCCGAAAAGCCTCCAACGTGCCCGGATGCAACAAAAACGTCCTCGATCCCTATTGTCGGGCACTCGATTTCCATATGCCCTTCCTGAATGACGTAAAACTCTCTCCAGACCTGCTCAATCCGCCTCTTCAGGGTGCTCCCGAGCGGCCCGTAATCATAAAACCCGCGGCTTCCGCCATACAGCTCAAAGGAGTTCCATAAAAAGCCGCGGCGTTTTGCCAGCTCGAATACTTTCTCGTATTTATCCATTTTATAAATCCTCGTAAAATTGATCGGGGAATATAGGGTAATTGTGAATTTTTGATTTGTCCGAAATACTATGGATAAAGGGAATCATTATATTAAATTTGCACTGCTCTGAGACGACGGGAGGGTTGAAGGGGATAGAGGATTGTGGAGAAAGTTCGAGAACAACAATATCTCGGGAAAATCAAACTGAAAGTTTTGATAAATTCTTAATCAATATCATTTCATAAAATTTAATATGTACGACATCGAAAGGTATGTTGATGGGATTCCAAAAGCAAATTTTTTTGGTTTTTTTCTCTTTGGTATGAAAGTCCATGCGTACTTTCATCTTTTTGTGCCTGTTATTCGAAGAATTTCATGTGCGTTTTTTAGTACTTACTACTATGTCAACAATTAGTCTGGCAACCGAATATAGGGATGTTCGGGCAAGTGAGATTTTAAAACAAATAGAAAATGGGGAAGATGTGAATCTTACAGACTGCCGCATAATTGGAGAACTCAATTTAAGTGAAATTGAAGTTGAAACTGTTCCGAATCCAAAATATAGTGAATTATTAGAATCCGGATTCTTTGATGGAGAAGATTTGAAACGTTATGGAGTAAATAAAGACTTAAAGGTTGTTGAAAGTAATATAAAAATCCGTAATTCAATTTTTGAGAATGATCTCGATTTTTCAAATGCACTATTTAATAAATCTCTGTTCTTTGTTGAAGGAAATTTCACTTCCACAGTTAATTTTCTATGTACAACTTTTGGCGATTTTGCCTCCTTCATAGGTGCCACTTTTGGCGATTCTTCCTACTTCTTAAATACTACATTCAAAAGTATTTCACTATATGGTATTGATTTCGAAGAAATGTGGGTTAGATGGGATTCACTTGAAAATTCACTTGTTTTTGATGGACTAACATATGTAAAATTAGTTCGTAATTTTAGAAATCTTGAACAGTTTGAAGAAGCCGACGCAGCATATTACCAGTACCGAAAACTCCGTCAAGCGGAAAAATCGTGGATTTTGTTCCAAAAAGAATGGCCATGGATCTCTTTCCCAAAATGTGGGGATATATTTATGTGGCTTACTTGCGGATATGGTGTGAAGCCCTTTCGTGCATTTGGTTTCGGAGGTTTAATCGTTCTATCATTCTCTTTTTTTTATCGAGGTTGGCCTGCTATTTCTTTGCGTAGTGAAGAAAAAATAGATCGTATTTGCAGATTACTCCCTGAAAGGCTTCAAAGATTCATTCCCACGATTGATTGGCCGAATCCAGGTATTTCTCGATTAGAACCAAACAAGCATACTCAAAAAGTATCTTTCTGGGATGCCTTTTATTTCAGCATGGTCACCTTTGCAACAATCGGTTATGGAGATTGGTATCCAAAAGACAAATTCAGAAAATGGGTTATGATTGAAGGATTTTTGGGCTGGCTGACTCTAGGTTTGTTTTTGGTAACTTTAACGAATGTGACTATCAGGCCGTAATTCTGAAAGTTCAGATAATTTTAAGCAAACAGATATCAAAGAATGATCTATGCAAAACCTGAACCTCAAACGCGAACTCACAACAAAATCTCTTACCTCTTTCCACGAAATTCTCTCCGAACCCTACTCCCCCATCATCCGCGATGCCACTTTGCTAAGATTCCAGCGCAGCGTTGAAATCTTCTGCAGCCTCCTTAAAGACTACCTTTGCATCCATGAAGGATTTGTTTGTGAGTCGCCAAAGTCCTGTATAAAAAGAACTTTCAAGGTTGAGTTCATGGATGAAGAAGAAACGGTACAGGCTCTTGAGATGCTCGACAGGAGAGAGGAGATTAAGAATATCGCTGAACACTCTAATTTTGAGGAAGTCGCAGAGGAAATCTACCGGCAGGTCGGAGATTACTGGAAATTGATGGATGAGGTTTGCAGGCGGGTTGTTGAAAGAGTAGAACTGGATTTTCCGGGGAGCCCGGAAGAAAAATAAAAATAAAGTTATAAAACTGGTTAGTATTTGCTTTTCGCTTCTTAAAAATGGGGTGAGTTCACTTTTCTCTTGCTTTTTCATAGTTTTTGCGTTCTGGCCGCGCTGAGGCGCGGGGAAAGACAGGTTTGAGACAGCTATTAATGATGCCCTGTTTTTCGATTCTTTTGCTTTTTACAGCCTGCAGCTGCTTCAAGACAAATATTTAAAGATTGAAGCCGAGTACTAATTATGGATGCCATCTCGACTTTGAAGGAGAATGAGAAACTTATCCGGCAGAAGTTCGGGGTCAAAAGGATCGGGATATTCGGATCTTTTGCGCGAGGAGAGGAAAAAAGGATAGCGACCTCGATGTGCTCGTAGTGTTTGAGGAAGGGCAGAAAACTTTTGACAACTATATGGATCTGAAGTTTTATCTGGAAGATCTATTTGGTCGGGAAGTTGACCTCGTTACTGAAAATGCTCTCAGGCCACAACTGAAGGACATCATCATGAAGGAAGTTGTGTATGCCTGAGAAGAGTTCTGTTTTTTATTTCGAGGATATTCTTGAATCGATTGAAAAGATTCGGAAATCGTCTGGGATATTATAAAGAACAGGCTTGATCCATTGGATACTAAAATAAGGCAAGTTCTAAAGGAAGAGAAAAGTCGTGAAGGATGATGGCTCCTCTCAGTTACCTGAAGAAACTTTTCGGTTCATGGCTATTTTACGTCAGAATATGCCGGAGATTTCCAGGAAATATAAAGTTAGTTACCTTGGGATTTTTGGCTCTTATGTGAGGGGAGAACAGGGGCCTGAAAGCGACCTTGATATTCTGGTTGAGTTTGAGGAAGCTCCCGGTTTTTTTGAGTACATTCAGCTTGAGGATTACTTGAGTGGGATTCTGGGCGTGGAAGTTGATCTGGTGATGAAATCTGCCCTGAAACCTGCCATTGGGAAGCATATTCTTGAGGAAGTCGTGGCAGTTTGAAGGAAGAATGAAGTTCTCTGTTTGCCTTTTAGATCTACTCAGTTCTATCGTTTTCTTTTGTCCTCAACCGGATTTGCGCTTAAGTTTCGCTTTGCATGACATATGCAGGTTAGGAATAAACACCCGGTGTTGCCTTCTTTTTTCGACCCCGGGTTTATAAACTCCATCCTGCTTTCATTGCTTCTCTTCTTTTACTATTAATATTCAGCTTCTTTTTCTTAATTTTTGATCAAATGGTTCATTGGAGGGTCTGGATATTATTTGAGTGATCATATAAAATTCTCTTCTACAAGCTCAACAACTTTTAATATGACAAGCTTCTAAAGCTAGAGTCGGTGGGGTAAAACAGGCATTTTCAATATGGGGATGCCTCTTTGAGATTACGTCGGATAGTGTATACTATGAAGGACGTCTTTAAACAGAAGGCTCCTTTTTGAGACCGTGTTGGAATATATCTCGCACAGGGTATTTTCAAACAGGGAATACTCTGAGTCAACGTCTGATGGAATACATTATCAGTGGGGTTATGACAAAATGTTAGCAAAAAGTTTACACGAAATTGTAAAAACCGTAATGGAAAAGAAAAGTTTACAACCGGAAACGATTGTGGAGATCGGGGAATGGCTTCACAGTCTGGAGTTTCTAACAATGAAGGTGATAATGTTCTCTTTAAGTGTTTATCACCTTTACGAATACACATTTAAACATATGCTTTAAAGTGTACTTCACCTGAATGCCTGGGGTTGAAATAATCAATACAGGGTGGATCAAGCACCCTCCTCCGATACCCCGCCTGTTTCAAAAATCCTCAGGTGCAAAAAGCGAACTGGAATCGAATAAGAATTGAATGACCAGTTGATAGACATAAGAAGGAACATTCCCAAACCAGAAGAAGTATCTGATCAAAAATCAGATCAAAATCAGATCAAAAATAAAACATTCTAACTAAAAAAGCACTGTCATACAAAAAGAAGCGTTATCAAATCAAAAAGAACCAGGGCTTGCAAATGTTAAACAAACAGCCCTGTGCTTTATTTTTTGTTCTGGTATTTTTGCCTTTTCAGTTTGCCTTTTCAGTTTTTGCTTTCAATTTCACGCTTTCGCTTGGTTTTTACTTTTGTCGCTTTCAGTTTTTTCTATCTTCAGATCGGCACAACTTTCCTTCCGTATGCGTCATTAAGCACTTCTCCAAGGGCGGCGTAAAGGGACGAAAGGCCCAGGAGTAGCCCCACATAGCCGGCTACGACAAGCAAGCCTGCGTTTCCCGTGGCGTTTACAATAGCCAGGAGGATGAACAGCACGAAGAGGGTCAAGAATATGAACATTATGGATTTGCTGCCCAACTGCAGAGTGGCTATGAGCATTACGAAGGTATAAACTCCCCAGAAGAAGAGGTAGGCTGCAAGGGACATAGGTTCCGGGCCTTCAATCCAGCCAATTGAGGGCAAGAGTATAAGACCTGCAAGGGAAAACCAGAACAGGCCGAATGCGCAGAAAGCCGTTCCTCCGAAAACACTCCCTTTTTTCCAGGCCATTAAGCCTGCAAAGACCTGGGCAAAGCCGCCGAGGAATATTGCCATGGACACTATCATCGAGTCCACAGGGTAAAGACCTATGTAACTAAGGCTCAGGAGGGTTGCTGAAAGGCCAAGCCCCGTAAATCCCAGAGGCGAAGGGTTTGCGGTCCTGTCCCTTACATGAACGTCTGCTACTATTTCCTGTGCTTCTACCATCAATATCACTCCCCGGATTTTCTCCGAAATTTTAATGGAAGTTTTTGATTCGACGGAAATTCTTGATTCGATGGAGATTTTTAATTCTTATTTGATGATAACAGGTATCAGCATTACAGAAAGATCCTGTACGGAACCTTTTGAGTCACGAATATGATGAAAAGAAAAACAATCTGGGATAATCCCCTTTCTATTTCCGTTTGTTATTCATTTTGTGTCGGAGCTTTCCGGTTTGTTCCACCTCCAGGACATATTATTCTAAAATATATTGCTTTCCATATATTATTTTAATTTTTATAATATTTATAATATAGTATATTTCCCTCTGTTTTCTCCTTTCACACAGCCTTTTTCCATTAATTTTAAATCATCCTGAAACTTATGGGAAAACAAATGACCCCAAAAATTCTTGTTACTAATGATGACGGTGTTTATTCTACAGGTCTGAAAGCCGCCTTTGACAGCGTTTCGGACCTCGGAGAAGTTACGATTTCGGCTCCTGCTGTCCAGCAAAGCGGGGTCGGACGTTCGATTTCTATCTTTGAGCCCCTTCGAATTACGAAAACCGATGTAGGGGGCGTACCTGCTTATGCTGTGGGCGGGACCCCTACAGACTCCGTAATTCTGGGGATTTTTACAGTCCTCAAGCAGATGCCGGACCTGGTACTCTCCGGATTCAACATCGGAGAAAACATCAGTACGGACACGATTACCACCTCCGGAACCATAGGAGGAGCCCTGGAAGCTGCAAGCTATGGCATTCCCGCAATTGCTGCTTCCATGCAGGTGCTTGACGAAGGCCAGAAGTTCGATGATCCAAGGGACTACCACAGGGAACACTTCGAAGCCGGGATCAAAATCGTAAACAGAGTAGCTCGAAATGTCCTCATGTACGGCATGCCTGAAAATGTGGACCTGTTAAACATCAACATTCCTTACCATGCTGAAGAAGACACCCCGATAGAAATAACCCGCCTGGCGCGGAAGGTCTTCAAGACTGACGTGGAAGAGCGTCGTGACCCTAGAGGCAGGCCCTACTACTGGATTGCAGGAGACCTGATCCGGGAAGAAGAAGACGGGACTGACGTGCATGCTGTTATGCAGAAAGGGCACGTTTCCATAACACCCATTTCCCTGGATTCAACAGCAAGAATAGAGTTTTCGGAGATCGAAAAATATCTCTGAGAATAATGATCCAGACCTCTGATCCAGACCTCTGATCCAGACCTCTGATCCAGACCTCTGATCTAGAACTGTGATCCAGACCTCTGATCCAGACCTATGACCTAGAACATTGATCTAATGCCGGCTATAAACCGGTTTAGATAAATTCACATGAAAAAAGAGAATAGAATCATTTGCCGGATAAATACCGCTTTTTTATTCCGGAAAAAGTTTTCTGTTTTTTATTTGCACTTTTTTCTTAGTTTGATTCGTCCTGTTCTACATGGATGGAGATTTCCTTCCAGTCGCTATTGATTGTGTGAAGGGTCTCTACCATTGCCTTAATGACGTTTCCGACGATTTTCTGGACAAATTCGTTCATCGGGATTTTCCTGTCATCTACCAAAAGTTCGATTTTCACTTTTTTCCTCCTTATAGCGGTTTTTTCCTTTCTTTTCCTTTCTTTCCTTTTTTCTTCCTTTTTATTTTGTGCTCTTCTTCACTATTTTTATTATTTTTCGGGTTATTGTCTTATTCTTGCCACTTCTCCAATTTTGTAATTCTTGTAACCGGAGTATAGTAAGGTTTCCGCCGGCTTACCGCAAGTCTGAGCAGTTTTTCGATCTCTTCGGGGCTCTTTGCTTCCCTGACATCAACAAGGTTATCTTGTACAAGCAGGCAGGGCTTGAACTTTCCGTCGGCTGTGACCCTGAGCCTGCTGCAATGGGCGCAGAACTCCGAATTGTCCATTGGCCGCACAAATTCCACTTCAACCCCGTCGATTATGTACTTTTTCCGGTGGTGCAGGTGCCGGACTCTTACCTCGCTTGCTCTTTCCTCAAGGCTTTTTTCGAGTGCCTTCGAGTCAATAGTGTACTTTGAAAGTTGCGGGTCAATGTTCATGAGCTCGATCAGTTGCAGGATAACTTTTCCTCCGTAAGGTCGGATAAACTCCATCATCTCATCGATTTCATTGTCGTTTATGCCCTTCAGGAGTACCATATTCAGCTTTACGGGGGTCAGCCCGGCCTCAACTGCGCTGTCTATCCCTTTAATCACTTGCTCAAGAGTGCCTGGGGGAGCTCCGGTAATCTTTTCATACTTTTCGGGATCAAGGGAATCCAGGCTCACATTTACCCGGTCCAGGCCCGCAGCCTTCAGGGTTTTTGCACGTTTTTCAAGCAGGACGCCGTTTGTAGTTGCCGAAATCTCTTTCAGAGGAGGAAGGCAGGCAAGGATTTCCTCAAAGTCCTTCCGAAAAAGCGGTTCTCCTCCCGAGAACTTCACTTTACGGACTCCGAATTTTGCTGCTTCCCGGATAATTCCGCAGATCAGTTCCGGGCTCATCTCGTGCCCAAGCGGGCCGCAGGAACAGCACTCTGCTCCTTCATTATGGCAGTACATGCAGGAAAGGTTACACCTGTCAGTGATGGATATCCGAAGCCCGGTTACTTTGCGCCCGTAAGGGTCGACCAGGATTTTTTCTCCTTTTTCTTCCGGAAACAGGGAAGTTTTTCCTGAGTTATTGTCCTTCATATTTCCTCGGCGTATTTATATTATCGAGGTAATAATATTTTTTGGTAGAATTCAAATCAGATATTCCGATCTGGTCACCTAAAATTTTCAAAAGTATCATGGCTAAAAAAATATATACTAGCGATATGTTTTAGCCAATATAATATATAATTACAGCTAATATAAATTGGTAGTGCATATTATTTCAGGAACTGGCAGAAGAAAAATATTGAAGTTTGACTTTTTTTCCGGCTTTCTTCAAGTTCATTTCTTCTGGTTTGTTTCTTCAAGCTCATTTTTTAAGCTGCGCTATAGTATACGAGAATAAATCTATTTTGACAGATAAATAGTTGCTGTGCTCCTTTACAGCCGAATTGATATATATTAATCTATCCAATAGGTACCAAATGACAAAAGGAATACTTATCGCAGGAACCCATAGCGGAGTTGGAAAAACCACAGTCTCCATGGGTATCATGGCTGCCCTAAAGCACAGGCAGCTTAAAGTCCAGCCTTACAAGGTAGGCCCGGATTACATTGACCCTTCCCACCACACAGCTATTTGCGGGCGTTCTTCCAGAAATCTGGACACCTACATGATGGGAACGGAAGGGGTGAGGCAGACAGTTGCCCGTACCTCTGCAGACGCTGACGTTGCTGTCGTTGAAGGGGTCATGGGGCTTTTTGACGGGATCGACTCCACGGAAATCGCAAGTTCGGCACATGTGGCCAAGACCCTGGATATCCCGGTGATCCTCGTTATCAATGTCCACGGAATGTCAAGAAGTACCGCAGCTATTCTGAAGGGCTACTCCGAATTCGACCCTGAAGTCAGGATTGCAGGCGTAATCCTGAACCAGGTCGGAAGCCCCCGCCATGTAGAACTCGTAGTAAATTCGCTTCCAGGAAACATTCCTGTTGTCGGCACTATCCCCCGCAAGAAAGAAATCGAAGTCCCTTCAAGGCACCTGGGGCTCTACATGGCGCACGAAAAGGACTATAACACTGCGGAAATGGCAGCCTTTATCGAAGAAAATGTTGACCTTGATGCAGTGCTTGAACTTGCCGAGCCCTGTTCGGTTCCGGATTTCGTGGAAGGTCCGCAGACCGGGGCAGACCTCAGGATCGGGGTTGCCTGGGACCCTGCTTTCTGTTTCTACTACCGGGACATGTTCGATGCTTTCAGGGACCACGGAGCCGAAGTTGTGTTTTTCAGCCCTATGGAAGGAGAGCTTCCGGACGTGAACGGGATTTACTTCGGAGGCGGCTACCCCGAACTCTATGCCGAAGTCCTTGAAAATTCGGAAAGCACCCGGAAACTCAAAGGACTTGCAGCCGACGGCCTGCCCATCTATGCGGAATGTGGAGGCTTGCTCTATCTCTGCGGAGCCTATGAGGTCGATGACAGGACTTATAAACTGGCCGATGTCGTGCCCGCAAATACCCGCATGACAAACCGGCTGAAAGCTCTCGGATACACCGAAGCCCACCCCCTTGACAAAAACTTCTCTTCTCGCAATATCCGGGGTCACGAATTCCATTATTCCATCACGGAATGCGATAGAGATGCCAGGTTTGCATACGAAATGATCCGCGGAAAAGGCATACAGGACGGTTTTGACGGGCTTCTGGAACACAACACTCTTGCAGGGTATATGCACTCCCATCCTGCCAGCTTCCCGGTAGATAAGTTCGTGCAAAAATGCAGGGAATATAAAAGAAGGTAAAAGTTCAGGACTCTAGTAGAAGTTCAGGACTCTAGTAGAAGTTCAGGACTCGAGTAAAAGTTCAGGAGCTTACGCAGTTGAAGTAGTATAAGAGAGATAAAGAGTTCCTGTTCAAATCTCTCTTGTTACTTGCTGTATTATTCTTTCTTTTTTGGTTGAAAAGTTCGAAACTGTCTCTTTAAATAACACTCGATTCTTTAAAGAACTCAGCTTTTTAAATACAACAACCTTTTGCGTTAAAGTGCTGTCCAGCCGCCGTCAACTGTAATTATCTGGCCTGTAATATATTTTGATTCATCGGATGCAAGATAAACAACGGTTGTATCCAGGTCTCCGGATTGTCCCGCACGTCCCATCGGACACATAAATTCAATAATTTTTGCAAATTCAGGATCAGCAACAACTCCTTCGGCCATTCCGAGAGCAAAATAACCGGGTCCGATTGCATTAACAGTAATGCCTTCTTTTGCCCATTCGGTTGCCAGAGCTTTGGTGAGCATCAAAACTCCGCCTTTTGTCGAGCAATAAGCCGTAAGCGGGATTCCTTTCATTGACACTGTTGAGTGAATTGACCCGATGTTAATGATTCTTCCACGTTTTTGCTTTAACATTACTTTCCCGACTTCGCGGGCAAAAAAATAGACACCATTCAGGTTTGTATCAATCATATTGTGCCACATTTCATCAGTTGTTTTGTCCGCAGCATCAATAAGTCCGAGACCGGCGTTGTTTACAAGGATATCAATTCTGCCGAAGTCTTTTTCTATCAGCTCCACAGCATTCTTAATCTGGCCTGTTTGCATTACATCACAGAGGTAATAGCGGCAGGTTACTCCAAGTTTTTCAATTTCCTTCTGTACTTCCTTTAATTTTTCTTCACGGCGTGCAACTATAGCAATATTTGCACCTTGATTTGCCAGAGCCCTGGCAAATTCTACTCCAAGCCCTGAGGAAGCGCCTGTTACAATAGCAACTTTTCCTGTTAAATCAAATAGATTTTTCATTTCTCATTCCCCTATTTTTTCATTACATTTTAGAGTTCTTTACTTACTTTAAATGTTCGTATGTTGTACTGTGTGTTATCCTCGAATTTGATACTTTCGGCCTGCTAGGCTGAGATTAATAAATACCAAAGTAATTTTTAGGAATTGAAGTAATGTACCGGAACGGATACTTGGAATGAATACTGAAAAGATTTGTTGAACAGTTTTTAACCGTATATGAACAATAATTTGGAATGAACCATACAGGTATCTTGCTCACTGTAAAAGGAGGGAATAGGATGAAATTCATATGTCCGCTTATTGTTGTCAATAATATGGAAATTTCCAGGAACTTTTACGAAAAGGTTCTCAATCAAAAAGTACAGTATGATTTTGGTGAAAACGTATCATTTGAAGGTGGTTTTGCGATACACTTAAAGTCGCATTTTTCAGACTTAATAAACATAAACAAAAACGATATCGTCCAAAAATCAAATAATTCTGAATTGTATTTTGAAGAGGCCGATTTAGATAATTTCCTTCAAAAGCTGAAAAATATGGATTCAATTGAATATGTACACGGATTAAAAGAACAGCCCTGGGGCCAGAGGGTTCTCAGATTCTACGATCCCGATATGCATATTGTTGAGGTTGGCGAACCCATGGAAAGTGTGGTAAAAAGACTGCTGAATGAAGGGTTGTCGGTCGAAGAAACCTCAAAACGCACTTTAATGTCTGAGGAATTTGTCAGGCAGTTCCTATAATCATCCAGTGGTTGGCAGCCCTTTCATTCCCTTTTTCATTTCTCTTTAATTTCATTTCTCTTTAATTTCATTTCTCTTTAATTTCATTCCCTTTTTCGTTCTTCTTTTCCTTTTTCTCCTCTTTTTCCTTTTTCTCTTCGTTTTCTTTTTCTTTTCCCTCTTCTTTTTCCCTTTCTTTATTTTTCAGGAAAACCCTCCTCTCGTAATACCCGAGGGGGTGGCTGATCTTTGCGCAAAGTCCGTCTTTTCCTATGCAGTTGCCGTATGTCCGCATGGTATCGCAGGCAGGGGGTTTGTACTCGTTCCCCGTAGCTCCGGCTATGTGTTCGATCTGGTAGAGGGTTTTTTCCGCGTCAAAGTCGGGGGAGACGTTGAAGAGGTTCAGGATCTCGTCCACGGACATTCCTACGTTCAGAAGAAATGAGGTCATTGCAAAACGCATCGAATGGGCAAGGTTGACCCCTCCCTGTACGTTTGCAAGGGCATGGGAAATACAGGGGGGGAAGAGTTCGGGCTCAACTGCCCCGAAGTCCGTAGCTCCGAATTTCTTTTTCTGAACCTCGAATTGTTCCTTTATCTCGGCGACATAGGGGGCACAGAAAGCGGAGACTTCGGGAGGAATTTCAGGGATCGGAAAGGACTGTTCAATCCTTTCCCTGATTGCCTCTTCAAGTAGCCTTGCAAACTCTTCTTTTGTTATTCTTATCTTCCCTGCCCTGAACTGGCGGTTTGTCAGTTTCCATGAGGGGTCTTTGAGGGAATTGGAAAAGCGGATATAGTCCGTAAAATGCATACTGAAATGGGAGTCTCTGACTTCTGCCGAGATTCCGAAGTCTTCTCCGAATTCGAGCAAAAAGTCCGAGGTTTCGTTTCTTAAAAAAGTATAGGCAGCCTTGGCTTCTGCGAGGGCGTAGCGCCGGGTAAAAAGCTGGTCATCCACGCAGGCGACCAGCATCCTGGCAAAGGGATAGGAAAGGAGTTCAGAGAGCACCTGGGCTTCCCCTGATACGGGGGACTTTTTTATTTCCCCTTCAAGAGCTTCCTTTACTCTTTCTATTCCGCGAGCTCTTGCGGTCCTGTAAGCCCGTGAATTGAGCAGGCTTTCCAGGGAAATTCCCAGGTTTTCAACGTGGGCAGATGCTTCTGAAATAAATGGGTAATATGCAAGTTTTTCGGCCTGCATGCCATCCTTAGTCTGATTCTATTCTAGGGGCCAGGAGGTAAGATATTCTACCTGCACCGTTTGCAATTTCAAAGTCAATCAGGATAGGGAAATCCCTGCCAAGAGAGAGAGTAACCTCATTTACCTTGTTTGTGGGCTTGACTATATCTGTCAGGTAGTCCAGGGAGAAGAGGGAACAGGCTTCACCTGCTTTCAGGTCGATTAACTGGTCTCTGCCCATTTCCAGGCGGACCTGATCTGTATCGCCCTTAGCTTCCATATAGAAAGTATCTCCGGAGACCCCCATGAGCATATGGTCGCTTATCTTTTCTGCGGCTTTTACGGCACGCCTAAGGTCTGCACCGTTCAGGACAACTTTGGCAGGCAGCTCGAGCTGGGGAACTCTGGGTTCCGCACGGATTGTTGAAGGGTCCAGCAGGGAAAGAGTATAGGACAGCCCTCCTACATCGATCAGGAGTTTATTGCTTTCTTCTTCAAGTTCCATCCTGACTGTATCGTTCCTGTCTGCAATTCCCAGAAGGTCGGTAATCTTGTTCAGGTCAAGTCCTATCTCACACTCATCAGCGCTGTATTCCTCAAAAGCCGATGACCCAAGTTCAAAAATTCCCATTGCAACGTTGGCAGGGTCAACTGCTTTTACCGAAATCCCTTCGGGTTTAATTTTGAACCTAACCTCATCTACAATTACAGCCAGTGAGGCAATCGCGTCTTTCAGAAGCTCTGCATTAATTGCTGCCTTGAACATGATTCTTCTCCATCAAATAAATTTAAGCCTTAAACCCTTATCTATCCTTGGATATATAAATTTCCTTACAATTTGGGACTTTTTTTCCTTTTAGGGAAAACCCCTAATAGGAATAAGTAGCCATATATGGAATCTGGTTAAACCAGTAGATTCAAAGTCCCGGCAACTATATAAATCTTGGTCAGAAAATCAGAAAGCTTCAGGCTCTACCTGAAACATAAAAGAAGTTCTGACCTGAGAATTAGTTTTCCAAAAGTACATTTTCCAGAACTACGTTTTTTAGAAAGGCCGGAAGAAAAATTATGGAATTCAGTCGTATTCTCTCCACGTAAACCCGCACTTTGTACACTTGAAGAAACGGGTTTCGGACTCGTCAGCGGATCTCAGTTGTCTGAGCCACCAGGCTGCAGTGTTGTTCCCGCACTCCGGGCATTTTACATTCGTTGTTGGCAGGCCTGACGTCTGCTCCCCTTCGAGTACCACTACTTCATGATCATCAATCTTGGCTTTAGAGACAAAATTCTCTGCATCACTTTCAATCGGTATTATGTTTCCACACTTCCTGCAATGGTAGTTGCCGTCTTTAGGAAACATCATACTTTTACATTTGGGACAGAACTGCATCAATATCACTTTTTGCGTCATTTATCATTTTATTGTGGTCAAAAGCCAGCTCAGGAATAGAATCGAACTCAAAAAGTTCAACGGCATCAGCGTCAGATCCTGATTTCGGATCTCCGTATCCTTTCGCAAGGTAACACACCGAGACCGTATGCCTTCTCGGATCGCGTTCAGGGTCGGAATAGACACCGATGAGTTTGAGAATCTCTATGGAAAGCCCCGTTTCTTCAAAAGCTTCCCTTGAAGCTGCTTCTTCTGTGCTTTCCCCTATTTCAACGAAGCCACCAGGAAGGGCAAATTTTCCCTGGTATGGAGGGTTTTTTCTCTTCACCAGAACAAGCTTGTTTTTAAAGAGAATTACAGCGTCAACAGTCAGGTTTGGGGTATTGTGTTTCATAAAACTCCTTCAAAGTTCACTTTCCGGGAAATATTTTTCCTCTTCCAATCTCCTTCCTGATTAGCTTTTTGTGGCGGCTTTGCCATATAAATAATATATTAGTATAGTGCCTATTGTAGAAACTCGTCATCATATTTCAATTATTCTTATCAACTTTTTTATCCTTTCTCAATTCTGTTTCTAGTTATTCTCCGGTTCTCAGGGCTATGAGCCGAGTTCCATAAAGCAAAAAAGCCACTTACACAGTAGTCTTTATTAAATGTTTCTCTTTTGCAGGTTCCCAAAAAGTTCTTTATTACTTTTTTAAGAACCATTCTGCTCAGATTATTTTTCTTATATGTCCGGAGTATTTTTCTTATATATCCGGAGTATTTTTCTTATAAATAGAGGTCCTTTATAATCGTTATTTTTCTATAATAGGAATTTGTTACCTATCTACAGGGTTCCCAATCTCCTCATATGCTGACTATAGAAATCTGCGCAGGTATTTATATATCAGAGTTATTCCAGGTGCGTATGATCTGCAATAAGGTATGCATTTGCCAGTGCCCTGTCACAGCTTTTCAAGGAGTAACAATTCATAAGGCCATGAATCTGCTGGCTGTAGGTTCGTTATGTCAATAAAATCCATAAGCTTTGAATTCCTTTATACTTATAATCATAAAAACTTCAAGTCATTTATAGAAGCTCTATGGAAATCTATTAATTATTTTAGGGAATTTCATGTTCTACTTTCCGGAAACTTCAGAACTTGTTCGGGATCTTCCAGTATCACAGAAGAAAAAGGGAATTTGGAATTTCTTGAGCCCGGACAAAAAGGTGCGTGAAAAATGATAGAAAGTGTACTCTGGCTCGCAGTCGGGTTAATGATTGCGTCATCCGTTATTCCCAGGACCTCAAGGGTTCGTAAACTGGTAGGGGGAATAGGATGGGGTGTGTTTTCCATCCATTGGGGTTACCAGCCTCTCCACTACATCGAGATTCAGGACTATGCTAATGTGGTCCTTACATTTTTATTTGCCCTGTTATGTTTACTTGTTGCATATACCATGCTTCGGGAGTACAGGGAAGGTCCTCTTCTTATAAAACAGAATAGAGAAGTGGTGCATTCGGAAATTTCAGCTCCTGGTGAAGGTGAGTCCCTTGACATAACTTCGATGCTTACGAGTGCAAGTGCTCTTGGAGCTCTTGTTTATTTCCCGTTTGCAAATTTTTCTACCCTGAATACCTGGATTATTGGGAATGTTACTTCACAGGTTCTCTGGGTTCTTCAATACTTCGAGATTCCGGCATCCTTGAAAGCCTGGAATATGATAACTCTTAACGGCTATACTGTTGAGATTATCCTTGCCTGTACTGCAATTGAAAGCATAGCTCTTTTTATGGGGTTAATAGGCGCGGTCAAAGCGCCCCTTAACCGTCTGGTCATGGCTTTCATCGTATCCGTGCCTGTGATCTATGTGCTTAACCTCATCAGAGATATTTTTGTGGTTATAGCCTATGGAGAACAGTGGTTTGGGGTTGATAGTTTCGTAATTGCCCATAACTATATTGCGAAGGCAGGTTCGGGGATCGCTCTCTTTGCAATTTCATATGTAGTACTCAAAATTCTGCCTGAGTTGCTTGGAATGATCGATGGCCTCTGGGTAATACTTTCCGAAGAATTGAAATATCTTCTGCATAGATTTGCTGAGGATTGAGATCAATGATTGCAAAAGGATCCGAACCCTGGCTTTTCACAGCTTCATCCGTAACTGCTCTGTTTGCAATTCTCTCCCGGGCAACGGATAGTTTACCATTCCTTAATCATGTAGCTCACATGGGGATGGCATTAACTTTCTTTATGGTTATCTTTTTCAGGGACCCCGAAAGAAAGGTAGAAATCTCTGACGCTTATATGATTTCTCCTGCCGATGGTACGGTTATCGACATCAGGGACAGGAAAATCTGTATTTTTATGTTTCTTCAGAACGTACATGTAAACAGAGCTCCGATTTCCGGAATAATCAGGGAAATTACCTACAAGAAAGGTGGCTATCTCCCTGCTTTTTGTAAGGATTCGGAAAGGAATGAAAGAAACGAGTTCGTTATTCATAGCAAGTACGGGGATGTAGAGGTCACACAGATTGCAGGCACTATTGCCCGCAGGATTGTCACATATTCGAATGTGAATGACATTGTAGACCAGGGACAGCGTATCGGGATGATCCGTTTCGGGTCAAGAGTCGATGTAACAATTCCTCATGATTTTGATATCACCGTCTGTAAAGGGGAGCGGGTGCTTGCAGGCAAAAGCGTTATAGCAACAATAAAGAATGACAGGGACTTTTGATATGAACGTATTTCAAATGTTAAGGCTCCCGGATATGGTTTCTCTTTTGAACCTGATCTGCGGGATTGGCTCCATTGCAGTAGCTGCTCAGAGTAACTCTTTTGGCTTTGCTTTGATATTACTCCTGATTGCGGCAATTGCAGACGGAGCAGACGGATACATCGCCCGCAGGTTCAAAGGAGGAGAACTCGGGGAGCAACTCGACTCCCTCGCCGATGCAGTCTCTTTTGGGGTCGCTCCCGCTCTTCTCATCTTCCTGGAGTTCGGAGAACAGGATCCTCTTGTCGCGATATTTGCAGCTTTCTATGCTGTATGCGGAGTGCTAAGGCTCGCCCGTTTCAATTCTACGATATCTACCTCGAAGCCCGGATTTGAAGGACTCCCCATCACCGCAGGTTGTATTATGCTGGTTACCTATCTTTTGCTTGGAGAAAGTATCGTAGGTATAGCCTTTTTGCTGGCTCTGACTTTAGCTCTTTCTATCCTTATGGTGAGTTCCGTAAGTTATCCCAAGATCCGGGATACCAGGGTCCTTGCTTTTGTAGCTGCGGTTTTCGGGATTACTATTCTTCTGTACTTTATTGATCTGGAGTACATGCGGCTTTTTTCTTTCCTGCCCTTCATTCTTATGCTTACTTACCTGTTTTCTCCTTTCCTGAAGGTCCCTCTGATCAGCCCTGTTAACAGTAAGGAGCAGGGGAACAAAAAGGGACTGAAAGCCGGAGGGAGAAATGAAAAGCAGTAAAGGCAGTTTAAATATTACTGTAGTTTCCTGTAGTTTCGAACTTAAATATTCACACTTAAATTACATTTAACCACTCAATAACTGGTATTTGATTCTAATTTCTCACAGCACATTGAATCAACAGGGCAGATCGAATTAACAGACGCGCATTGGTTCGTCATGATTACATTGTATCAGCAGGGATTGATTGAATCGGTAAGATTAATTTGGATTAGTAAGGGCTTTGGATAAACAAGGCGTATTGGATTGAAAAGGAGAAGTTTATTTGGCTGCAAATAAAATAACCGATAGGGATAACGCACTTTTCGAAGCAGGAATAAAACTGGGAGCTCTCTACCATCAGTTTACGGGTTCCCCGGTAAACCTTAAAACAGCTTCGAGCCTTGAGCAGGCTATTCAGGAAAGCATTTCAGTTCAGCCTTTTGTGGAAAGTATCTCCGTGAAAATTGACCGGGATCTCTTGAAGAGTAAGCTAAACAGCGAGTTCGGATACACCGAGCTTCAGGGTCCCATGCTTGATGTTAAAATCATTGTAAAATACTGCTCTTCACGGGTGAAAGTTGCAATGGAATTCGACTCCGAACTGAATTATCCATTGATGAAAATTGAAAGTTTAGAATAAAATTGAAAGCCAAACCTAAGAAAAATTAAATCTTAATTAAGATAAACAGAGGTGTTCAAACCTCTGTTTTTGCAATTTCAAAAGCTCTGATTACCTTTTCATTCTGTTCGGGGGTGCCGACTGTTACCCTGATAAAGGAGTCTCCGGCTTCCCTGAAAGAATCACAGGGGCGCACGATTATTCCTTTTTTCATAAGGCTTTCTGAGACCTTTTTTGATTTCAGGGGGGCAACATCTACGAGCACGAAGTTTGCCTGTGACGGATAAACCGTAAACGGGATGTTTTTCCTCAGGTATTCCCTGCCTTCCCTTGCAAGATTTATGCTTTTATTCAGGTGGTCCGTATCCGAAAGTGCGGCTACTCCCGCCCTTAATGCCGGAAGGCTTACAGAAAACGGGGTGGCTGCCCTTAAATACTCTTTTGAGAGCCATTCAGGTAATATTCCATAGCCAAGGCGCAGGCCTGCAAGCCCGAACACCTTGGAGAAAGTCCTCCCAACCGCAAGGTTGTCATATTCCCTTACAAGCCCTGCAAGGTCCCGGTCTGCAAACTCGACGTATGCTTCGTCCACAAACACGAGAGCGTGGGTATTTTCTAAGATTTTCCTCAGGTCGGCTTCGGGAAGGAGGTTGCCTGAAGGGTTGTTTGGGGAGCAGAGAAAAATGATCTTTGTCCTGGGCGAGACGGCTCCGAGGATCTTTTCAGGTCCCAGGGAAAAGTCGGGGTTCCGCCTGACAAACACAGGTTTTCCCCCGCAGGCTCTGGCAGGCAGTTCGTAATAGGAAAAGGTGGGGGTGGGAACAATAACCTCGTCTCCCCTGTCAATCATTATCCTGCAAAGCCCGTCAAGCAGCCCGTCCATCCCGGGACCGGAAGCGACGATGTTCGATACCGGAAAACCGGTGTATTTCGAGAGGGCTTCTTTTAATTCTCGCGCATCGGCTGAAGGGTAAATATTTGCTCCGGGGGCAGCCTCTACGAGAGCCCGGATAGCTTTTGGGGAGGGCCCCAGGGGGTTTTCATTTGAACCGAGTTTGATAATCGCTGTCGGATCAAGCCCGTAGGCGGCAGCTATCTCTTCTATGGATTTCCCGGGAATGTACTCTGCGATCTCAAATATTTCTTTTTTTATCAGTTCAGGCCTGCTCAAGAACATCAACTACCGTATCGATCTGTTCTTTCGTAATCACAAGTGGGGGGACAAGGCGGAGTACCGATTCCGAGGTGCAGTTTACAAGCACACCCTGCTCCCTTGCAAAGTCAACAAATTTGCTGCAGGGGTATTTGATCTCAACGCCTATCATGAGCCCTTTTCCACGGACTTCCACAACATCATCCCTTGCCATGCCGGCAAGCTTTTCCCTGAAATAAGCTCCCATTTCCTTTGAGCGCTCGAGAAGCTTTTCTTCCTTTATCACCTTAACCGATGCAAGAGCGGCTGCACAGGCAAGCGGCCCGCCTCCGAAGGTAGCAGCGTGCTGTCCGCGCCCGAAGCTGATCCCGTTGCGGGCTGCAATGGCGCCCATGGGGAAGCCACCACCTATTGACTTTGCCATGCTCATAATGTCAGGTTCAATTCCGAACTGCTCTTTGCAAAACCAGGTGCCTGTCCTTCCAAAACCGGTCTGTACTTCATCAAAGATCAGGAGAGTGCCGGTCTCATCACAGATCTCCTTTACTTCTTTTAAGTATCCGGGGCCAGGTATGTTTACCCCGCCTTCTCCCTGAATGGGCTCAAGAATTACTGCTGCGGTGTTTTCGGAAATTGCCTGCCTGATAGCTTCGGCATCGGAATACGGTACAAAGGCGGTTTCGGAGCTTACCGGCGGCATGAAGGGGTCCCTGTACATGCTTTTGTGGGTCACGCTGAGGGCTCCTATAGTCCTCCCGTGGAAGGAGTGTTCGGCTGCTACAAAAGCACTTTTTCCCGTAGCCAGACGAGCCAGTTTCATTGCAGCTTCTACGGATTCGGCTCCCGAGTTGCAGAAAAAGACGCGCTCCATCCCTGTAATCGAGGCAAGGGTTTCCGCAAACTCTGCCTGGATTTCGGTATAATAGAGATTTGAAACGTGAATCAGGTTCTCTGCCTGTGCCTGGATTGCTTTAACAACTGCTGGGTGGCAGTGCCCTACATTGTTTACCGCGATGCCTGCAACGCAGTCGATATACTCTTTTCCGTAAATATCCTGGACAACCGCCCCCTTACCCTTTGAAAGCACAAGGGGCTGGTGCCCGTATGTCTGCATTACATATTTTGAGTCTTTTTCTATAACGGAATCGTACCTTGCCTGCGGGTCCCCTGATTCAATAATGTTTTCTGTCAAGTGAATTCCTTTCCTTGAATTTGTGATTATAAGCTTATTTTAAAGGTTAATATTGTAATTTTTTCTGGATTTTAATTAGTATTTCAGCTGTTTTATCCAGCTGTTTTTGGTTTCAACTGTGTTTTTAATAATTCCCTGATTAATAGACTTCTCAGTTTAAGCTTTTCTCCTACCTTCACCGGAGACCGGATAATTCCCTGCTTCTCTGAGAATATTGCTGGCGCTGGCCATTTGCTGCCCTTTCTCTGAAAATAGAAATTTTCTGCACCATTTCCCATGTTCTATGTAATTTTCCTGCGCAAGTACAAAATCAGGATTCACAGAAAGACTCGATATTTCAGGAGCAGTCCATCTGGAAAAATCCCGGGCGGAAGATTCTGGTTTCAGGAGCTTCGGACTTAAGCCGGGATTATGATCGGCTCTGATGCTCTCCGGCTTCGTGTCTTCTTCTCAGTCTTCTCACTCCGCCAGTACGCCGGGTTCTCCCTAGTACCACGGTCCTGGCAGACATCCCTTCCCTGCCAGGTATAAAGCCGTTTTTAGCTTTTGCACTGGTTTTAATGAGCGAGTCAATCTCGATTATGTCCGGAGCTTTCAGAATCCCGTCCTGGGGTACGGGTTCCTTGACTTCTCTCGGAATCACTTTTCCCAAAGCATTAACTTCTGCAAGAACTGGCATTTCTGCAGCATCCCTTAAGAAAGATAATCCTGAAGGTGCCTTTATAGTGCCTTCTACCCTTGCGTTTTCATGAAGTAAGACGGACTCTGCTTTTATTCCTCCGAAGACCTTGGTGTTCCGGCCAATATTTACCTGTCCTTTTGAAGATAGATTCCCATAGATAGTGCTGTTTTCTCCTATGTTGATCTTCCCTTCGGAATAAATGCTTCCTTTCAGGACCAGGGCTTTTCCGGTTTCTACAGATTGTGCCTTCAGGTTTCCTATCAGATAACAGTTATTTCCTATAACTGCATCCCCCCCGACTTCCATGGCTTCGGGCGTGATTTTTGCGCCTGTGGGTATGATAAGTATTTTTTCAGCGGGTTCCCTGTTTTCGGATTCATATTCCTCTTCGGATTCGTCAAAAAGCTCTTCAAGGGCTTTTTCGATTTCCTCTCCCCTTCCAAGGCGCATCATTTCCTTTATATACAGGAATAAAAACATGATTACAGGGACCGGGTTTCTTACAACGATCCAGCCTTTGGCTACAAATCCACCTTTGATTTTGACTTCCTTGCCTACGTCCAGGTCCCCTTCTACGGTCAGTTTTCCCTCAATGCTAACGAATTCTCCCAGATAGGCGTTCTTGCCGACTTCCACATTGCTCCCCATTTTTGACCACATGTCAATCCTGGTATCAGAGCGAGCTACCACATCTCCGGAAACGGCCACTCCTTCTCCCATAATGACCATATCCCCGGATATGCTGTACTGGATGCTGGAGTGATTTCCGACAATAATGTCTCCCTCAACTACAATCCTGCTTGTGTCTATTCTGGTATTATCGGGAACCAGAAGGTGTTTTAGGATCTGCTCTTGTTCTGGGATGCTTTCACTCTCCGGGGAAACTGTTTTTTATAATCTGGTACAGTTTTGCTTTTAAAATCGCAGGGTTAAAAATACAATTATTTATTTTGCGAGTAGTATTCATTCAAAAATAACTATCTACGATATATTCTTATCCATTTTTTTCCGTTCAGTCTGGCATTTTTGAGCAGTAAGAATGGCTCTTTATATATTATATCCAGCTATATGAAAATTTGCGTAAAAAGTTAAAATACTTTTTGCCTTCCCGTATCAGATTTAGAATTTATTTTTCTTTTTTAATCCAATCTTTTCTTAATCCAATTTTTTATGATTTACTTGTTGCCTTTCGGGGCCTGAAAGGTTTATTCCTTTTTTTTCGAAGCAATTCCTGTTCGTACATCTACGGCTGCACCGCTGTCAAGAGCCAGGACCTCTGCAGGGGATAAGAGCAACTGCCCTGTCGCAAGCAGCCTGTCTGCTTTATCTGTGACCAGTACTTCCTCTCCTGCGCGGAGTTCGGGGTCGATCTCGACTACGTGCTTTGCAAAAGCTGTTTTTCCAGCCTCCACAAAAGGAGCGGCGTCTTCCGAAACGACTACTCGGAGCCTTTTTTCTGGACGAAGCCTGTGGACTATGGCAGCTCCTTCAATACTGAGCGTGAAAAAGCCGTCTTTTGCTCTGGCCGTTGCAATCCTCTTGCCTGAGAAATAGACTTGACGTACTCTTTTTGTTCGGGATAACTGAAACGTTGATCCATCTGGAAAAAGTTTCTTTCCCGTACCTTTCCCGAACTGGTAATCCGCAATCATACGGACTCTTGAAAGTCTTTCTACGTTGCTGTTCATGAGGCTAACTAATATATTCAGGACTTAAAGCCGTTCCGGTCATCCGACTTTCAAAAACAAATCCTCTGGAAGAAGCAAATTTATATTTTCCCGATGAAATAATAAATTATTTATATTTTGTACAATTTCTAACAATAACTGTCTGGAAGTGCAAATTTCATAATAATGTAAATTGAAAAGTCATTTTCCTGATTTGAAAGGGGGTCCGAATCCGAGTCAAGTGACCCCTCAGGTATTTAATTCTGCAGGTAGGAATTTCTCCAGAGTAGCCACAACTTAAAAAGGGAATTCGAGGATTTTGTTGATTCGCAAAAACGTTTCTTTAGATGAGGTTCACCTCCAGAAACTCCAGCCCCTGCTGGAAAAACATGGAGGGAATTTGAGTGCAGCTATACGTGAAGTCATTGACCTTGTCAGCCTTGACTCTGAACGTTCCCAAATCCCAGAGGAAACCGGGGATCTGAAAAATAGGAAATCTTCTGAGGTAAGGGAACAGCTTATTCAGAACGGCGAATGCGTAATGATAAACCAGCAGACTATGAAATGGCTTGTGAAAAACAGTGCTGGCAGACTCATGGACGAGGATGTTGTGCATGAACTGCTCAATCCTTATCTCCTTACTACAGTTTCCGGGTTAAAGGAGTTCCTTAACAGCACCAGTAAAACCACGGGCTGGAAAATAGAAGTCTCCTGTTCTTTCAGGGGAGAAGTCGTACCTGAATCTTTTACCATGGATTTCGTTGGCGGAGACAGGGATTTTCGTGAGCTCCTCGTAGAAACTGTCTGTATTTTCCTCTCCCGCTGGATGGACCTGGATGTAGAGGCTCTGCACCGGAAGTCCAATTCGGTTACCGTGTACCTGATTCATTTTGTCCGGCATGACAGCCAGAGTATAAGTCCCGGCGTCAGGAAACATTTCGGTGCTAAGGATCTCCTGTACAGGGAAATTGAACGAAAACCCGATTTCTGGGTAACCCTTGCAGAACTTTATACAAAGTTCAATTACCAGAGGGTAAATCTGGACAAGAGTCTTTTTGAAGCTCTTGTAGCCGGAAAGCTTCCAGATATAACAAAATATTTTGAGCTTAAAGCCGACCGTTCCCTCCGTGAAATCCCTCTTTCGGAACTTCTCCCGCTCTTTAAATACCTGGTAGTTGCCCCCCAGCTGGTAAACGATGTGGAAATATGTACCGAGAAAGGAAAAGAGCAGATAAAAATACGGCATGATTATTCTGAAGAGAGCGTGGTTTTAACCCTTATTCAGCTGTTTTCCAATGTATTTAATGCAGGCTGGCACAGTTTCACTGTGAACTATGTCTCAGAACTCATAATATTCGATTTTTCTCTTCCTGATACTCCGGAACTAGATGCTGTAAAAGTCTCTTCGGGGCTGGATCTGGAATAAAATAACAAAATTTTTATATATATCGGTCTTGTAAACTTACCTGTAGTCTTTAAGTTTGTGATATGTTTGCACTGCCAGAACGTTTGTCGAAAAAACACTCTTTATAAAGCAGGGATAAGCTTTGATCCGCAAAAACGTTTCTATGGAAGATGAATACCTTCAGAAATTGCAGCCTTTCCTGGACAAAAATAACGGGAACCTGAGTGCTGCAATAAGGGATGCAATAGAACTAGCAGATGCTGCCCTTAGGGGTCATGAGTCCGTAGAAGATGCTCTGGAATATTTTACAGAAGACTCAACAAAGTATCCTGAGATCCGTAACAGCTTGATCGAGAGCGGAGAATGTATATTGATCAGTCAGCTTTCATTCCGATGGCTGATTGAAAATACTGATGGGATACTGGTAGACGACGAGCTTGTAAGTGAACTTTTCAATCCTTATCAGATAAGGACTGTTTCGGACCTTCTGGAGTATCTCAATACACGTAGCCAGAATATGGGATGGGGAATTAAGGTTTCTATCAAAAACTGGGAGGGGGATAAGACTGACGTAATATTGCTTGAAAACGGAGACCCCAGTTTAAGAGCTTATCTTGCTGAGGCAATCTCTATTTTTCTTGGCCGCTATCTCAACTTTGACATTTCCTTTGTTCACCGGAAATCCAATTCTATCCGTATCTTCCTTAAGGAATACAGATCCGATATGGAGGTCCCTCCAGGGATTAGAAAGAACTTCGGCACCCTTGACTATACTTTTAAGGAAATCCGAAGCAAGCCGGAATTCTGGACTTCTCTGGTTGAGAGGTACAGGATGCAGAGGTATCAGCGGATAAACCTTAACAAGGATGTCTTTGAGGCATTACTTTCAGGGGAGATTCCTGATGTTACATGCTTTTTTGAGACCTCTGCAGGCAAGCCTATTCAGGAAATTCCGCTTTACGAACTGTTTGCTATTTCCAAAAAACTGGTTTCTGTTACCCAGCTTGCAACTGGGGTTGAAAGGACAGTTGAGGGGGGCAAGATAAATATAAAAATTCGGCATCAATTTTCCGATGAAATTGCTATTGGAAAACTTATAGCACTTTTTTCAAGATTATGTATGGCGGCAGGGCATGCATTTGAGGCCAGAACCGTATCAAATCTTATTATCCTTGAGTTCAAAGAGCCCTGTTCTGCTTATTCTTCAAGCAACGGTAAATATTAAAAATTCTCTTCTTTCTCATGTTTTATTCTATATAATTATTTATTTAGTGTTAATATTTAAGTGAAACTTCCGATCTATTTTCATTAAATCTCGTATGCTATTGTTTTCCTGTATTTTTCTTCCTGAACTCTTCATCCCTTTATATAAACTTTCCTTTCTGTCATCTGGCAAAAAAATTAATAAGTAGGAGGTACAATCTATTACTGGTTTATAAAAACGGTAAAGTACAGGAACCGGGCAAAGTTCGAATTTCCTGTGCTTCCAAAAAGGGATAAGAGGAACTCTGCTTGATAGTCCGTAAAAATATTTCTATTGATCAATGTTATATTGATAAATTAAAGCCCTTTCTGGACAAAAACAATGGAAACTTAAGTGCAGCGATAAGGGATTCTATAGAAGCTGCCTCTCAGGTTCTTGATGAGAAAAAGAAGGAGAATGGAGAAAAAGACTCAAGTAGTGCTTTGAAGACTATCGAATTGCGTAACAAAATGGTTGAAGATGAAGAATTTCTGCTAATCCATCATACCATGCTTGAGTGGTTCATCAAAAAAACTTCAGGCCTGCTTCTTGAAGAAGCGACCGTATACGAGTTAATAAATCCATATACTATTAAGAAAACTCCTGATTTTGTTAGTTATGTAAACATCCTGAATGATAGGATGGGCTGGAAAATTAAAGTTGATGCCGAATATGCCAAACAGGAACCTGGAACTTTAATCCTGACCCTTTCAAATGGCAATCCCTGTTTCAGGGGAGTAATTGCCCAGAGCCTTGCCCTCTATCTGGCAAAGCAGATGAAAATGGATGTACAGGGGCTGTTCAACAGGTCAAATGCAACTAAAATCTATTTTAAGCGGTTCGAGTTCCTTAATTATGAAAAAATCCCTAAAGGGTTTGAAGAACATTTCGGGTCAATGGAAGGCACTTTTCGGGAAATCCAGAAAAGGCCGGAGTTCTGGAAGAGCCTTGTCAAGACATACAGGCAGCAGAACTACCAGCGGCTCAGCATGAACAAAAAAGTTTTTGAAGCATTTGTCTCAGGAGATCTTCCTTCAGTTGACGATATGGGAAGAGAATTCGAGTTGCTTGCGGGCAAGCCCCCGGAGACTTTTACCCTTGCCGAGCACATAATGATTTTCAAAGAAATTTACCTTACCGACAGTATAGGAAGCGATATTGAAGTCTGTACTGAGGAAGGCCGCGAATATGTTAAACTGATTCACGACTACTCCGACAGAAAAGTATGTGAACGCGTTATACAGTACTACTCAAATATCTTCAGGTCTATTGGTCATCCTTTTACAGTCACTTCAAGCCCCCATATGATTGTTTTCGAATTCGGGAAAAACCTGAGTCCCAGCCATATATCCGAACAAGGTCTTGCAGGATCTAAGTCCGAGCTTTCCTTTACTCCCTAAGTTTTTAGGCAGATAATTTCATATGCGGGAGTTTCCTATCACTTTTCATGAGTGATGTAATTCTGCTCTGGGATTGTCCTCTCCTTTTTGAAAAATTGTTTGTGGAATACGGGCTCGAGTGCAGCCGAGTGCTCTCGACTTCCCTTGGTACCCCTTATCTGCCCGCCTGTAAGATCCTTATCCTGCCTACCGGGTTTGCCAACAAGCAGTACACAAAAACAGGAGTCGGGCTTGAACGCGGCAAACGTTCCCTTGAAAGATTTGTGGCAAAAGGCGGGACCCTTCTCGTCTTCAGCCCCCTTGTCCCCGAATATGAGTATGAGTGGCTTCCTTTCTCCCTGAAGTACGTAATGGAAGAAAACTCCTGCGCCCCACGTCCTGTGGGTGAGCATGAAGCTCAGAAACTTATCGAAAACATTGTTCCCCCGGTGGGATGCGACGGCTACTTTTCAGAAACCGATGCTGAAGTTGTACTTGAGGATGAAAGGGACAGGCCTATCATGGTCGCAAAAGGAATCGGAGAAGGCATGATTGTCGCAACCACAATCCATGAACTGCCAGCAGCCGGGTTTTTCGAGTGCAGGGCCGCATGTACGAGAAAAGTAAAGGTCTGACAAGAACATCTGACAGGTAAAGGTTTGACAAACGAAAGTCTAAAAAATGAAATCTCAAGTCAAAAAGTTTCGCTCTGTAAATCTAAAACCTGAAATTCTAAAACCTAAAATGCCTAACCCGAAATAAAGAAATACAGGAAAATTGGCGTAAAAATAACTCGATAATAAACATAAGGAAAGCTTTAAGGAAAACAAACGGCTACAGACTGTAGCTCTTTTGTCAGACCTTATTTTATTTTCTTTACATTTTTATCCTTTTTATACTGCTCTCTAAGTTTCTTGATTTCTTCTGCTTCATTTTTCATCCTTAATACAAAAAGGCCGAAGCAGGGCTTTATGAATTGAAATAGGATTGCATCTCCTGAAAAACCGACGGGGATGGATGTACCCAGAAGGAAAATGCCTTTTATATTGTACCCTCCCGGTACCAGGTACACTTCCTCCGCGTTTTTTTTAATAAGGTCTTCACACTCTTTAAGGGATGCATTTTTCAGGAGAATCTCGTAGTCAAATTCGCTTAAACATACCATTTTTGTACCTTTTATGATTTTTTTTCTTTAGAGAAGCCAGAAAGATTCTGATGCTTGTCACTACTTAGAATGACAGTTAATCATATCTATAAATTAGAATTACGGGGGGATAATATATAGAGATAACATTTTGAAACGAGAAACGGAGAGTTCTGTAGAAATCTTGATCCAATCTAAATCTCACACTTTGGTCTGATCTCATAGTCCAAAATATTGTTTTCGAAAAACTTTTTTCTCGATAATTTTTGAAATTCCCAAAAACACACATGATATTCATCGAATAACAGGCACGAAGGAAGGAAAATACTTCTCCGATAACAGTGCTTTCATGCTAAATAAAAGATACATTTCATGGGTCCGGAATTTGTTCCTTTCTCAAAACCGTTATGAGTTTCACTACAGAATAAGCAGCTCTGGTTATTCCCATACTGCGTTCATCCACATCTGTACCAACTAGATATAGATTTTTTACTGGCGTAGTTGTCTCTGCGATAAAACCATTTATTGCCACAGAAGCTTTTTCCGGAACGGTTATTTGATAATGAATCATATCCATATGTTTGTTTATTCCGGGATATACTCGCAAAATTGTGTCGTACGCATCCGATTTTTCAGATTCTAATGAATTATTTTCATCTATGGAAAACATAAAACCTACAAGCTTTTTGCCCGCAGGAGCAAAGCTCTTGTTATAATTGCTTATCGGCATTGCCCAGAAAGGTTTTTGTTTAAACCACACTTCTCCCCCTGTGTAGTTGAATTCTTCAAACTCTTCGTCCAGACCAAGCCATATTGTTAAGGCCTTCGACTGTTTGATTCTGCTTAAATCCGAAACATAAGACGCAGGTAAATCAGTAACATATCTTGGGAGATCTTTTGCAAAAGCTGAGTAAATAATCGTATCTGCAAAATAGGAATCTTCATTTGTTAAGACTCCTTTTGCAGTTTTGTTTTCTGTGATTATCCGTTCTACGGCAGTATTAGTTTCAATCTCCACCGTTTCTGGCAAGGAATACAGAATGGCATTTAATATCGCTTTCAGACCGTTTCGCGGATAATACTGATTATAATTTACTTTTTTATTATTTAACAATCGGCTGACATAAGACATTTTTTTAAATTTATCAATATACTGATGTTCGCTATTTTCTTGAGTAATATCCTTCTCGATATCCTCCTCAATAAATCCACCTCCGACAAACATCCTCTGAACCGATGTCTCTTTAGCGGATTTTCCGGATAAAAAATAACTAAATGTATCCATGAATTCTTTTGTGTCAGATGAGAGCGTATCCCATGGTAGGGATTGATAAACTGAAATATTAGATATGTCAGTTCCGAATTGCCATGAAAGCAGCATTTTAGTCAATGACTGCGCAATTATGAGACGGTCTTTTCTTGGCAACACATCCATTGTAAGGTAGCCCGTAAGAGTGGTGGGAACTTCCTTTAAACCATCTTTATCACGTATAAAATAATCACCATAATCAACAAAAGCAGGAATATAGTCAAAATAATTTTCCATTAAATATCTTAGTGGCCCACCCTCATGGAGTTGAGTAATGGCATGAGGCCCGGTATCGACTTGATAGCCGTTAACAAGATAGCTATTACAATTATTTCCCAGCTTTCTGTTTTTCTCTAAAACAAGAACTTTTTTCCCGGACTTGGACAATACCAGAGCAGATAATAAGCCACTGACGCCACCGCCGATTACAATCGAATCATAATTCTTCATAATATTTCCCTATGATGTAATACTAATTAATATTCTTTGTCACGTAAGGGCAGTAACATGAATAGGAATCGGTTAATTTCACAGTATCAATTGCCTTATGAAGACTTTTGCTTCCCTTTCCGTTCTTCAGGAGGCCAATAGGTTCTATAAAGTTATGATAGTCCATACCTGTACATTCCTTCAATAAAACAAGGATACAATGTGATATGCCGGGCATGAACGTATCTGGTAAACCGATCTTGATAAAGGTTCATTCTGAAAGATTGAAAATTTTCAGTACTGATCTCAACAGATTTAATACATAATTGGTTCTATCATTAGAATGATCAAAACCAGAACTTAGAGGAATTAAAACTCAAACTTATGGGATGGTTGAATAAAACGTTGTCTCGTTTTCAAGGGTTTCTACCTAATGTTAATTGCAAAGGTTGAAATTCAGGATTAACCTACCCCATTCTTACAGATAATATCCAGAGATTATCCAGAGATGAAAATATTATGACCGGCGCAAAAGTGCTCCAAGTGCTCCTCATGATGGGATGCCCCGAGATCCCGATTCAAACCAGCATTGCCCTATATCTTTCCCACAAGCTGACCAACTTGGGATTCGATGTAACGGTTGCAGGGACGGAAGCTGCAACAAGACTTTTGAAAGTTTCCGATTCCGATGGCTATTATGCAAAAAAGCTTGTGAATCTCGATAAAACTATGGAGGACATTATTGAGAAAAAATCGGATTTCGACATCTGTTTCGCCTTTATGCATAACGATGCCGGAATGACCTATGCTGCGACCATGAGCGCCCTTTCTCAGGCAAAGTTATACTCCATAGTTTTTGGCAGGCATGCCGATGAGCTGGCTGAAACCATCGAATTCGAGAGTGAAAAGATCGTCTCAAAGGATGTTCACAATCCTTTGCGGCTTAAGAACAGGCTGGACAAAGTTGTGGAGGGGATAGCCGCATGAGCTGTATTGAGCAGATGAAGTACGAGATTCTCCTGGAAAAGACGACTTACAAAGAGGCCAGAGAGTACATCGAGAAAAACTCAGAAGAAGTCTACTATGTAGACCCTGGCTACAAGATCTTCAAGGACTACCACATAATAGGAGTGCCGCCTATTGCTATGGGGGTTAAGGGTAACTCTCTGATTTTCACCTATACAAAGCCCTGCTACGGAACTTTTGTCCTGACCGTAGACAGCGAGGACAGCACAAAAGAGATCGACCGGCTCAGGGAGACAGCGAAGGATAAGGTAAAGCCCTCTCTGAAAAAAAGCAAACCTCCTGAGAGCCCGAAGGCACCCTCTGGCAGTTACCTGGATATGTGGAAAAAATGAATTCGGATTCAGGATAGAGATTTTGAGTGAAAAGAATCAGATGAAAAGAATTAGATGAAAAGAATTAGATGAAAAGAATTAGATGAAAAGAATTAGATGAAAAGAGTTTGAGTGAAAAGAATTAGATGCAAGGTATCTGGAGAATCAGGTTAGGAGAAAAAATTTTTTCCTAAGTTTTCTCTCGAAGTTGACTTTAAAATCCTAGCTTTACACTCTTGCTCTTATTCTCAGGTCTTTATTTCTCAGGTTTTTATTTCTCAGGTTTTTATTCTTCTATTATCAGGTCCTTAACCTTGATCCCGCTTTCCACGATTTTTCCTACTATTTTTCCGCCTGTAAGCTCTGCAGCTTTTGCGGCATCTTTTTCCGGCAGGATTATCAGGAAGCCCATGCCCATATTGAAGGTTCTGTACATCTCAAGGTCTTCGACTCCGCCTTCTTTTTGCAGGAATTTGAAGATCTCCTGGGGCTCTATAGGGTCGGAAAAGTCAAAGCCAAGTTTTGTTACCCTTCTCAGTTTCAAAAGTCCGCTGCCTGTTATATGGGCAAGCCCATGGACTTCGCAGGCTTTGAGGACATCAAGGACTTCTATATAAATCCTGGTTGGCTCAAGGAGTTCGTCCCCGATGGTCTTTGAACTGTCATAGGGGCAGGGGTCATGGTAAGAGTAACCGGATTTCTCAATGATCTTCCTTACAAGGGTATAGCCGTTGCTGTGGACTCCTGTGCTCGGCACGCCGACAAGTACGTCGCCTACCCGGACCTTTCCTCCTTCAATGATTTCCTCTTTTTTGACAAACCCGAGGCAGGTGCCTGCAAGGTCAAAACCTTTGATGATATCAGGGAGGGTTGCGGTTTCCCCGCCAACGATGGACATCCTGGAAATTTCGGCTCCTTTAAGCAGCCCTTCTCCGATCTGGGCGGCAAAGCCCTCTTCGTGTTTTTCCAGGGCAAGGTAATCCACAAAGGCTACGGGTTCGGCCCCTATGGCAAGGAGGTCGTTAACGTTCATTGCGATACAATCTATTCCCACGGTGTTCCAGCGCTTCATCTCGTTTGCAATAAGGACTTTTGAGCCTACCCCGTCCGTTGTCATGGCAAGGGCATATTCCCCGAAGTCCAGGAGCCCTGCATAGTGCCCTATTCCTGTAAGGGGGGCTCCAATACCCTTGCGGACATAATGAAGTTTGTCGATCAGGGTTTTGACTGTTTTTTCTTCCTTTGTGATATCCACGCCCGAATCCGCGTATGTTAGATGCTTTTCGCTCACTCTCTGACCCTTCCTGCCTGCTTCATAGCTGTTTTTCAATTCCATTTCCATTGTAAAGTTTGAATTCGTCATGCAGGGTTTTGACCGCAGCAAATGCGTCCCCTTCCCTGACCACGAAAGAGATATTGTACTGGGAAGACCCCTGGCTGATCATAATAATATTAATCATCGAATTTCCAAGTGCTCCGAACACTCTTTTTGCCACTCCCGGAGTCCCTGCCATTCCCGCACCCACAACTGCTACCACACAGACATTTCTATCCGAAGTGATTTCCTTTACGATTTCGCGGTTGAACTCGGAGTGGAGGGCTTTTAATGCAGATTCCACGTGTGACTCACTGACTACAAAAGAGAGGTTTGACTCTGAAGACCCCTGGCTGATCATAACAATATTTACCCCTGCTCTTGCAAGTGCGGTAAAAAGCCTTGCCACAGTCCCGACTGTCCCTGGCATTTCGGCACCCGAAATATTAATAAGCGCTACGTTCTTGATCAGGCTTACTGCTTTTACTACGTGCCTGCACTGGAACTTCTCCGAAACTACAAGTGTGCCGGGGAATTCCGGGTCAAAGGTATTTTTGACACGTACGGAAATATGTTCACGCATTGCAGGTTCTATTGTGCGCGGGTGCAGCACGTTTGCCCCGAAGTAAGAGAGTTCCATGGCTTCTGCATACGAAATCTGAGGGATGGTTTTTGCTTCGGGTACGATCCTCGGGTCCGTTGTCATAATCCCGTTGACTTCTTTCCAGAGCCAGATTTCATCGGCTTTCAGGGCCGCCCCAAGGATGGAAGCCGAGAAGTCAGACCCGCTTCTACCAAGGGTGGTAATGATCCCGTCTTCATTTTCTCCAATGAATCCCGTGACCACGAGGATATGGGACTCAAGCCTGCACCCAAGCCTCTTCAAGACAAGCTCGTATGTCTTTTCAAGAGGCCGGGCATTTCCATAATCCGATGTAGTTACAATCCCCGCCTCACCGCCGGTATATTCGATTGAAGTTATCCCGAGGGAACGGACAGCCCCAGAAACGATAGGAGCTGCAAGCCTCTCTCCATAGGACGAGATGTAGTCAATCGACCTGGAAGTAAGTTCGCCAAGATAGCAGATCCCGATCAGGGCTTTTTCGAGCTCTTCGATGCGGAGGTTAAGGACCTGGAGGACTTCTTTTGCTACCCTGGGGTCATCAATGGCATCCCTCACAGCTTCGTGGTGTTTGTTTGTAAGCTCTGTTTTAAACTCTTTTACAAGTGATACCTTGCCTTTTGTTGAGGCAAGGCGAGCATTTTCCAGAAGCCTATCGGTTACTCCACCGAGTGCCGAGGTTACTACCACGATCTGGTTGCCCTCATCATGATATCTTTTAAGTAGCTGGGCAACGTGACGAATTTTTTTTCCGTCTCCAACGGAAGTTCCTCCAAATTTCATTACAATTTTCATGATCGGATCACGTTTTGGCCTTAAGTAGTATATTCTTACATTGTTATTTTTTTCTAATATGGTAATCCTGGTATTTTTGTTTAAGTAATTCTGATTATCCTGATCATATTCAGGGTAATTTGAAATAGCACTAATTATGAGCTGTTGTTCTAATCCGGTATTGGTACTAACAATATTAACATGTGTCCTGTTACGCTTACAGGTTGCTTCTCTATAAATAACCCTTACTGTAAAGAACAGCATACGCTGGCTCTCCTGACACTTAATATATTTTATGCCGGGAACCTGTTCTGTATAGGATATGGATACTATATTATAATGTTTGTGTAAATTGGGTATAGGAATTGAAACGTTAGTATTGGCAGAAAAATCCTGCTGGCAGATTCCCAATAAAATAAAGGAACAGTCTTCCAGCAGAAAATGATATATTTTATCCGTAAGATGAAGTGTAAAACAGTTGGAAACAGGTGAAGCAATGAAATACGCCGTACTTATAGGAGACGGAATGGCGGATTATCCCATAGAGGAACTGGGCGGCAGAACTATTCTGCAGGCAGCCCGTACCCCTGCTATGGATTCCATTGCAGCCCGCGGAAAAGCCGGGCTTGCAAAAACCGTGCCTGAAGGGTTCCCCCCCGGAAGTGATGTGGCAAATATGTCCATTTTCGGGTACGACCCGGCAATCTATTACTCAGGGAGAGCTCCTCTGGAAGCTGCAAGTATGGGAGTACACCTCGCAGCCGATGATGTAGCTTTCAGGTGCAATCTCGTAACAATCGAAAACGGAAAGATAAAAGACTACAGTGCAGGGCATATCAGTAGTGACGAAGCCGAGATTCTGATCGATACGCTTGATTTCGAACTCAGGACTGAAAAAGTCAGGTTTTATCCGGGAATAAGTTACAGGCACCTTATTGTTGCCGGGAATGACCTGGGAGCTGAAACGGAATGTACGCCTCCGCATGATATCACAGGGGAGAAAAAAGACGATTATCTTCCGGGAGGAAAAGACGGAGAGTTTTTTTCAGATTTGATTGAGGCATCCACAGTCGTTCTTGAACTGCATCCCGTTAACCTGAAAAGAGTACAGGAAGGCAAAAACCCTGCCAATTCCATCTGGATCTGGGGTCAGGGTTATGCCCCGAAGTTCAGGACTTTCCAGGAACTTTACGGGAAAAGCGGAGCTATCATCTCAGCTGTGGATTTACTCAAGGGAATCGGAATTTACGCAGGGCTGGACGTAATTGAGGTTCCGGGAGCAACCGGTTATCTCGATACCAATTATGAAGGAAAAGCCAGTGCAGCTATCGAAGCCCTGAAGACCAGGGATTTTGTTTTCGTGCATGTGGAAGCTCCTGACGAGGCAGGGCACGAAGGAAGCCTTGTGAAAAAAATGAAAGCAGTTGAGGATTTTGACAGCCGGATTGTTGCTCCCATCCTCAAACATGTCGAAGCTTCGGATGAACCTTTTACTATCCTTGTGCTGCCTGACCATCCGACCCCTATCTCTGTAAAGACTCATACCAGGGACCCGATACCTTTTGCGATTTACAGAACTGATGGAACCGGTCCTGATGCTGTGGAAACCTTTGACGAGGATTCGGTCAAAAATGGTTCTATGGATCTGGTCAAAGCTTCAGACCTTATAGGAATGCTTGTAAAAGATTAAACCTGTAAAAAGCTAAGCTTGTGAAAGTCTAAACCTGTAAAAGGTTAAGCCTGTAAAAGCTAAACCCGTTTTCAGGTTTGTTAAATGTCTGTAACCGGTTTTCAGCCCCGAAGTTTTCAATTTCTCCGGAAATTCCTCCCGGGTTTTCGGGGATTTTTATTTTCATGAATTTTATTTTTGTTTTTCCTTACATTTTAGTGAAATTCTCTCTCAGGAAAACATATATATCCTTTATCAATATATTCAAAATAGCATATCTATAGATGCATTATCTTTTTCTTAAGGGGGAATATCAAAATGAAATGGCCTGCTAAAAGATCAGTTTCAGGACCCGCACGCTGGGATCCTTTTGAAGAGATTAGAAGAACACAGGAACGTCTGAACCAGCTGTTTGAAGACTTCATGCCAATGGAAGAATGGGGTGGTGGAAAAGTCTACACACCTGCCATTGACATCATGGAAGAAGACGACAAGCTCGTGGTTACTACCGACCTGCCCGGAATCAACAAAGAAGACGTTGAAATCAATCTCAAAGAAGACATGCTTGAGATCAGCGCAAAGACCGGCGAGGAAAAAGAAACTGAGGAAGAAGGTTACCTGCGCAAGGAAAGGGCATATACTCAGTTTTACCGTGCCGTCCGCCTGCCGGTAGGTGTTAAAGAGGAAGGATCTGCTGCAAAAATGGAAAATGGTGTCCTGACAATTTCTCTTCCAAAAGCTCAAATTGAAGAACCGAAAAAGAAGATAGAAATTGAATGATAATCTAAAAGAAAGTAGACTCTGCTATAAGACGAATACGTGAAAAGCGAACTAGAGAGAAGGCGAGCTATAGAGACTGCGAAAAAACTCGCAGTCGCTTTATCCGTTTTTTATTTTTCTTGCTTATGTCTTTCCCAGCAAGTTTATTGTTTTCCCGGTAAGTTTGTCATCCGTCAATTTATTTCCAATTTATTTCCAATTTATTTCCAATTTATTTCCAATTTATTTCCAATTTATTTCCAATTCATTTCCTGACTTTTCCATCTGTCCTTTATAGTTTGCTTTTTCTTCATTTCTTGGCATGAAAGCTCGATCTGAAAAATACCTTCACTCCTTTGTGCCTTATATTTGAAGAATTTCATGTTTGTTTTTTCAGAAAAAATTGTCTCAAAAACTCATGTGTAATGCGGGAAAATATACTTAATTTCTAAGAGTTTCTCCGCTTCTTCCGCTTCTTCATCTCGGAACTCTTTACTCTTCATGGCTTCGGCTTTTGCAAGTTCTGGATGCTGCTTTAGAAATTCGATGGAATACTCTGTGGTTCCTCTGGCTGATGTTTTGAAGGTTTCATCGATTTCTTCCCTGCTGAACTGCCCATGGTAAAGAAGAAGCTGGGTTACCTTTTCCCTGGTTGCCTGAGGCTCGTTTTCATAGTTCAGGGAATAGTACAACTTGCTTGCAATAATTCTTAAGGCTCGAGCTTTCCCACGGGGACTATCTTTATACTCAAACGGATTTTTTTCTTTGATTTTCTCTATGATTTCACTCAGGTCATATTGGCTAATACTTAACACCCCTTAAGAAATTGGTTTACAACCTAGATAAAAATTCTTAATTATGCTTTCAAAAAGAATCCTGTATTAAAATGGGGAAAAATTAAAAATTGATCAATTCAGGCAAAATGGCCGGAAAATAAGGTACTGAAAAACCAAAATAAACTGAAAATCTTAAAATAACCGGGAAATAGAGTGAAAAGTGCGGCATCAGGAAATTGTTCTCATCATTTTTTGCTCAGCTGGGGTAACTCTCATCATCGCCGCAAAATCCTGTATATCGGTGGTCTTATTTATGGTTACTGCCTTTTCTGCTGTAAATTATTCCGTTAATGGGGCTGTTTCCCTAACTCATCGGAAAAGTTTCCCGAAATCAATGAAAAAGGTCTTATTGTCAGAGCAAATTTACCATTCCATAAAATCTAATGTTCTATACCATCTACCGTTCTATACCATCTACCGTTCTATACCATCTACCGTTCTATACCATCTACCGTTCTATACCATCTACCGTTCTATACCATCTACTATTCCATATTTTGTTGCTCTATATTTTATAAAATTTAAAGCTTTTGAGGAAGCCTCTTGAAATTTGAAGCAATTGCCGTAGAAAACATCCCCCTGATACGGAAAGGGGACGACTTGCCCTCCATAATCTGTGAGAGGATTGAACTTCAGGACAGAGATATCATTGTTATTGCCTCGACCATTGTTGCAAAAGCCGAAGGGGAAACTTTCAGGCTTGAAAACATCACCCCCGGGGAAGAGGCTCTCGCAATTGCGTCCAGGACAGGGAAAGATGCCCGCTTTATCCAGGCCGTCCTTTCTAAGAGTAAGGAAGTCTTTGTTGAGGCTCCTTTTATGCTTGTTACAACGCTTGCAGGGCATACCTGTGTAAATGCAGGGGTTGACGAGTCCAATATCGAGGAAGGTTTTTTGCTCTATTCTCCTGAAAATCCGGACTCAAGTGCCTCTATACTTGGAGCGCGGCTTGAAAACATTAGCGGGAAAAAGTTAAGTGTTATTATTACGGACACAAACGGAAGAGCTTTCAAAATCGGGCAGACCGGAGTAGCCATAGGGATTTACAAAATAAAGCCCATAAAACGCTGGATAGGGGAAAAGGACCTTTTCGACAAAGTTCTGGAGATTACGGAAGAAGCAGTTGCTGATGAGCTTGCAGGAGCTGCCAACATTTTGATGGGAGAAGGGGCAGGAGGAATCCCTGTAGTGGTCATTCGCGGACTTGATTACTACTGTGAAGAAGAAACATCCATGAGTGAGAATTACCGCCCTGAAGATATGGATGTCATCAAAAAAGGGCTTCGATGCTTGCAGAAAAAGAATTGAAATAAAGAGCCTCTCTGATGTCCTTTAATATACGAGTTATTTGGGGAATCTAGAGTCTATTAATTCTGGTTTTTGGTTGTACGGATAAATTTCCAGTCCCCATCCCCTTTTATCATTTTAAGGGAAAACATTCGACTTCCACGCCAGCACTCCTGAAAAACTCAAGGGAATCAGTGTCAGGATCAGGTGTTGAGTATACAACCTTTTTGATATTTGAATTTATGATCATCTTTGCGCACAGGGTACAGGGCTGTTGTGTACAGTAAATGGTTGCTCCTGCAATGCTAACTCCACGGATTGCAGCCTGGATAATGGCGTTCTGTTCCGCATGCACTGCCCGGCATTTTTCTTTCTGCGTGCCTGAAATGATCTTTTCAAGGTCCCTGATACACCCTATCTCAAGGCAGTGTTCCAGACCGTTTGGAGCTCCGTTATATCCGGTTGCAAGAATACGTTTATCCCGCATAATCACTGCCCCGACGTTACTCCGGAGGCAGGTCGCCCTTCTGGCTACAGCAAAGGCAATTTCAAGGAAATATTCGTCAAGAGAAGGTCTTTCTATCATTATTTTTTATAAAGAGTAGCTGGTATATAGTTATAGTGTTAGAACTTGTGCCATTTCTGGCAATTAATTCTAAATTCTTTCGGAATTGACCTCATTTTCAGATAATTTCATGAAAATCACAAGAGTCGCCAGTTTCTGGCAAATGACCATTCACGGGCTTGATTGTTTCATTACTACTGTTAAGAAGAAACGTCCATGAGTGAGAATTACCACCCTGAAGATATGGATGTTATGAAAAAGGACTTCGACGCCTTCAGAAAATGAATTGAAAGAGCCTTTCTGGCGCCTTTTAATAAACGATTTATTTAGAGAGTCTGCTAATCCCGGTTTTAGAGTTTGCGGGGAATTCCTTTTACCATTCCTTTTTTATCATTTTAAGGGAAGGCATTCGACTTCCACGCCAGCACTCCTGAAGAACTCCAGGGAATCAGTGTCCGGATAAGGTGTTGAGTATACTACCTTTTTGATATTTGAATTTATGATCATTTTTGCACACAGGATACAGGGCTGGTGGGTACAGTAAATGGTTGCTCCGGAAATGCTGACCCCATGGATTGCAGCCTGGATAATGGCGTTCTGTTCCGCATGTACTGCCCGGCATTTTTCATGCCTCGTGCCTGAAGGGATTTTTTCAAGTTCCCTGATACATCCTATGTCAAGGCAGTGTTCCAGGCCTCTTGGCGCACCGTTATATCCGGTTGAGAGAATACGTTTATCGCGGACGATCACTGCCCCAACATTGTTACGGAGGCAGGTCGCCCTTTTGGCTACGACGAATGCTATTTCCAGGAAGTACTCGTCAAGGGAAGGTCTTTCTGTCATTATTTTTAATGAACAGTAACTGGTATATATAGTTGTAACGTTAAAACTTGTGTCGCCTTTGACAATAAATTTTAAATGAAATGAATTAACGCTATATAGATAAAGAATCGTTTTTCGAGGAATAATTAATATAATCTATGGTGTATAGAGCTGAAATGAAGCGACTTATTTATACTATATGGAATGTGGAATATTTTTCCCGGGACCAGAGTTCGAAAAGGCTGATAATTTCAAGTTACCAGGTACGTTCCGGACGATAATTCTGGATGGTTCTGGCCTGTAAATCAGGACATTTCCGTGTTATGAATTTGAATGTTTTCTGGATTGTAATCCGGAAAAATAAGCTCGGGTAAATTCTAAAAAATATATGCATTCATCCGGAGTATTTAATTATGGCAACAGGTTTGACCGAATTTTTAGATAATTTCGTGAAAAATCACGATAATCGCCAGTTGCTGGCAGTCCCCCTTGCAGTACTTGCAGTTTCCTTAGCCGTACTGCTGGTTTCTTTTGCAAGCAGCGGGTCGCCGGTAACCCTGGGAATGGAGTTCCAGGGCGGCACCCAGATTTCGGTAGAGACAACCGATTCCCCTGCTGTGCTTGAAGAAATGTACTCCTCTTATCCCATCAAGGATGCCCGGCAGGCCGGAAGCAGGGTTATCATGCAGTTTGGGATTATGGACAATGAAGAACAGCGTCAGCTTGAAGACGATGTGATGGGCCGTTATTCTAACGTAGAAATCAAACAGATAGGACCCGTTTACGGCCAGGAACTGCAGGTTCAGGCTCTTCGGGCTGTTTTCATATCATTTATAGGAATGTCCATTGTGGTTTTCCTTATTTTCCGGAGCATTACACCTTCTTTTGCAGTGGTTCTTTCTGCCTTTTCGGACATTATGATTGCTGCGGCTTTCATGCGGATTGCAGGGATCGAACTTTCCCTTGGAACGGTTGCAGCCCTGCTGATGCTCATTGGTTATTCGGTGGACAGTGACATTTTGCTGACAAATAGAATGCTCAAACGCAGGGGTACGGTGGTAGAAAAGATTTCAAGGGCAATGCAGACAGGGATTACCATGACCACAACAACCCTTGCAGCCCTTGTAGTTATGTATATAGTTTCAACTTTCCCCTACCTGGTAATTCCTTCGTTCACACAGATTACCCTGCTTTCGCAGATCTCAAGCGTGTTGATCGTGGGGCTTCTTGCAGATATTATGAACACCTGGCTTCTCAACACCGGGATTCTGCGGTGGTATGTGACAAAACCCGAATTTAGAGGGAGGTATAACAGATGAGAGATAAAAAAAGCCTCTTTAAAAATGTAAGGGTTATCATCTTCATTCTTGCCCTGCTTGCTTCTGTTGTGCTTATTCATCCGGGTTATAATTCTGAAGAAGGGCTGAACACTAACCTGAATTACGGACTTGACCTTGAAGGCGGTTCCTGGCTTCAGATCAAATTACAGGGAGCTCTTGTCCAGGTAGATGCGGATCCTGAAATGATAGTCAGCCAACTGGTAGAACCTGTAATCGGCGCCCCTATCCAGGTCACGGACAGCAACCTTGACGTCAGTGGGGTGAGTTTATCTGACCGTTACCTCACATTCACAACATCCGCCACGGTCAGTGCATCCCAGCTTGAGCTTCTGGATCTTGGCAGTGTAAGCGTTGATAAGCTTAGCCAGGGTACGACCCAGGTAACGCTTACTACTACCAAGGAAACCCTGATTCAGGCTTACCTAGCAAAGGCCTTTGATGCGGAAGTGCTTCCCATCAGTACCGAAGACGGTACTGTTTATGAAATCAGGGCTGAAGCCTCAGAAGAAGAGATTGAAGCCCTTATGGAAAAAGTCGGAGGCACAATCCTCAAGAATGAAGACGGGACCTCGACTTATAAAGAGGGTGTCAGTACCGATACAAGGGATCTGACCAGGGATATCTTGAACGACAAACTTAACTCCCTCGGTCTGAAGGATATTCCTGTCAGGACTGTCGGAGAGGACTATATCCTCATCGATTTTGCAGGGATCGACCTTGCAACGGCAAAGGATATTGCCGAAAAGCCCGGAAAATTCGAGATACGCATACAGACTACTGGAAATGAAACCCAGCATGTCCTTTACGGCGACTCCATTGTAAGCGTGGGGATTCCGAGTTACCACGATAACCAGTGGCATACTCCTTTTACTCTGAATGAAGAAGGAGCAAGGGCTCTCCAGAAAGTTGCAATCGATACAGGAGCTACGGATTACCCCGAAAGTCACTATCTGAACATGTATCTGGATGAAGAGAAGATCTACGGGGCTCCCCTCAGTTACTCTGCAGCATCCAGACTGAAAGAAACTCCCATCTATTCCTGGGAGGCTTCCACAGGCACGGACGAGGCAGCAAAGACCGAAGCCGAAACCCTCCAGATTCACCTCAGGGCAGGGGCCCTACCTGTAAATGTGGTGCTTGTAGGTTCAGGACATGTTGATGCAACCCTTGGAAAACAGTTCAAAACCGAAGCGGTCATAGCAGGTTTGTTCTCTCTGTTAGCAGTCGCTGCAGTTGTTTTCCGCAGGTACAGGAGACCTGAAATTCTGGTGCCAATGATCGGGACTTCCGTCAGCGAAGTCATTATGATCCTTGGAGTTGCAGCAGCTATCGGCTGGCAGCTTGACCTTGCAGCAATTGCAGGTATAATTGCCGCAATCGGAACAGGTATCGACCACCTTGTAATTATTACGGATGAGGTGCTTTACGAAGGCAAACTCCCTCCAACAAGGGTCTTTGTTTCCAGAATTGGAAAGGCCTTTTCAATCATTTTCGGAGCAGCTGCCACAACGATTATTGCCATGTCTCCCCTGGTAGTCATGGGCTTCGGAGCCCTGAAGGGATTTGCCATCACCACTATCATTGGTGTTTTCATCGGTGTGGTTATCGCAAGACCTGTTTACGGTGTGGTAATCAAGGAACTGCTTGAGGTAGAAGGAAACGGCTCCCAGGAAAGTACGGCTGACTGAGTGCCCGGGAAAAAATAAAAATCCCTGAAAAACCGAGGATTCAAAAACTGAAAAACAAGGTGGAATTAATGAAGGATCTCTGGACTCTAAAATACAGGGCGGAAACCCTTGAAGAACTGCTTGGAAACGAACATGCCGTAAGAACGCTTTCCGAACTGTTACAGTCCGGGACCCTGCCTCACCTTATTTTTTACGGGCCTGAAAACTCGGGGAAAACAACAGCTTCTCTTGCCCTTGCCAGGCAGCTCTACGGAGAGACCTGGAAAAACAACTTTATATATTTCAACGCTTCGGACTTTTTCGACCAGGGAAAACGTTACCTTGTACGGGATAAACGTTTTGTCCGCATTCTGGGCACGGATGATCCGAAAAAAATCTACAAGAGCGTAATAGATATTTTTAAGGAAATCGTTAACGAATATGCCGGAATGGCTTCCATTGATGCTGATTACAAGATAATTTATATCGATAATGCCGAATCCCTGAGCTCGGATGCACAGCATGCTCTCAGGCGGATCATGGAAAAGTACAGTTCAACCTGCAGGTTTATTCTTTCTACAACAAGACCTTCGAAACTCATTTCTCCCCTCCGTTCAAGGGGGCTTCAGGTCTTTTTTGCCTATGTTCCGGATTCTCTTCTGAAAACCCATCTTGAGAGGATTGCCCTTGCAGAAAAACTGAAACTTTCCGATGAAGCACTTGATGCGGTCCTTTATCTGGCTAAAGGAAATGTTGGAAGAGCTGTCCAGACTCTCCAGCTTGCTGCGCTCAGGGCAGAAGGTGCTGAAATTACGGAAGAAATCGTCTATGAAGCTACCATGAAAGGCAGGGACGAGACTATCGATGAACTGCTTGAAGCGGCTCTTGAAGGAGATTTTGCCAGAGGACGCCAGCTCATAGACGGAATGATTATTGAGAAAGGACTTTCCGGGACTGATATCCTTGAGGGACTTTCCGAAGCGCTTATAGACTCAGGAGAACCCGATGCTGATATTGCACGCCTTATTGTCAGTATCTCAGAAGCTGATTCCAGACTTACGGATGCTGCCAGTGAGAGGATCCAGCTCGAAAAGTTGATTTCCACATTCTCCTGATTAATCCGGGAATCAAGTTTTTTCTTCTTCTTATCTTAATTTATTTTAGATGTGAGCAGTTTGTTTTTATACCTTTCCCTCCTTTAAAGTTTTTTCTAAATCTCTTATATAAATAATTCTATTTATTTCTTCATCAAACAGTAAATTATATATATAATTTCTCAACAAGTAAAAATCACATAGTAAATTATATATACGATTAAATTTTATCTTTTATTGTAAATGAACCGGAAGTTCATGCTTCTCAGGAGTTAAATGGCTCAATTACACTTTCTAAACAGAGTACAGACCTGAGATTTCAGGATACATCTGCAAGGTGTCCTGTACTTTTTATAGGAGGTTCAGAGCCTGTATTCCCTTGAGCAGAAGTTTTATCGGGCTTCTGGGTCAAAATCCACACCACAAAAAATCCCTCCATTGCTCCCTGAATAATCCCTCATTTCAGGGAGATTATGCTCATGCAGCAAAATTGAACTGTAGCTGCATTTAAAAAACGAATTTTTTTCTTTGCTCCAAAACTTTAAAAAATATTGCCTGCCTGATTTCAATTTCAGGCAGGCATCCTGTTTACTCAGGCTTTTTTCCGTATTTTTCCGTATTTCAGTACCTGTAGTGCTTTACTGAGTGATACAGGATCACTACAAAGAAAGCAATTATGACAAGTAAGAAACTGAAGAAGCCTACCGGGTCCCAGACGAAGCCTATTCCTGATCCTCCCTCTTCCCAGGAAACAAGTACAGCTCCCTGGACTACGGTTGGAATAACTACACAGGCGAAGGCAAGGACGAAAATAAACACAATGTCAAAGACCTCTGCAATGGTGCTCTTTTGTGCCATATCTTTTGCCTCCTCAATCGTAGTATTTGAACTCGAACATATGGTTTTTTATGGACTTTCTAACTCTCAGGCATCCGATAGTCTCAATCGAAACGATCAATCCGAGAAAAATTACGTAGAGGTAGGAGAAACCGGAAACAATCTCCCAGGTCTCGGCAAAGATTTTGTATATTATAAATCCTTCCACACCTACAAGCAAGGCCATCATGCCGACAACAAGAACCGTATCTCCGTTGAGTTTGCTCTGGTATTTGCTTTCCATTGCCTGTTCATTTGTCTCCAATGCCTGTCGCCTCCTTTCGTATCCCTGTATTTTCCGAGCCCCTGGGTAAGGGCCAGCCCATTTCAGTCCAGTTATTTTCTATGTTTAAACTCCTGTGTCTGTGACTGAAATAGAAGTAAGCAATGCCGTAGAACACAAAGGCGAAGATCAGGTTATATTTGTAGCCCCAGTACAGCGTTGAAAGAATTGTGATTGCAATTGCAATTGCAAAGTAAGCAATATACGGCTGGAGGGGGCCCACAAAAGGCCTGATGGTGCTTGTGTTCTGCGGAAAAAGGTTCCTGAAACGAATCAGGGCGAAAGGAATCAGCACATAGCAGAGCAGTCCCGAGACAATCGAGAAGGTAATTACCTGGTCAAGGAAACCGCTGAATGCAAAGCCAATTGCAACTGGCATTGTGAAAATCACTGCCCTGTACGGGGTGTTGTATCTCGGGTGCACTGCAGAGAACCAGGAAGAAACATAATTGTCTCTGGAGAGGGCAAACCAGGAACGTGAGGAGTCACAGACACAACCATTTGCACTGGCAACGCAGGTCAGGAATGTCCCGAGTCCTAGCAGGGCAATGAAAATGAACATGCCGCTGTTTTGTGCAGCTTCAAAGAGTGGATACACTGAAACTCCGAGCTGGTCCGTTGGGATCAGTACTGAACATAGATAAAGGGTCATTGCTGCTCCCATGAGCAGGGTGATCATCCCGGCCTGCTGTCCTAGAGGTACTGCCCTTGACGGGTGTTTGCACTCTTCGGCGCACATTGCCGCTCCTTCTATCCCCAGGTAGAACCACGGTCCGAACTGCAAAGCTGCAAAGAGGCCTATCATGCCGTTTGGCAGAGCTCCCTGAAACAGGTATTCGGGGTGGATATCCACTCCTCCGAAAGCTGTTGCGAAGAAGAAGACAACTATCGAAATGAAAGCTATCATGGTCAGGAAAAAGTTCAGGGTTAATGCCGCAACGACGCCACGGTAGTTGATGAAGGTCAAAAGTGCAATAACAAGCAAAGTCACGGGAAAGACCTGCAGCTCCGGGAAGATGCTCTGTGCGATGAAGGCGACAACAATAGCATCTGCCGCTTCAAGGGCTATGTATTCCATATAAACCGCAAGCCCTACACTGGCAGCAGCTCCGGGCCCGATAAATAACCTTGCCCAGTCGTAAGGTCCTCCTGCAAGTTTGGTTGCTGCTCCGAGTTCACTGGCGCAGAGGGAGATTATGACATACATTGTTCCTGCAACCAGCATGGCAAGCAGAGAACCAAGCACCCCTCCTTTTGCGACAGTAAAATTCCAGCCCATGTATTCTCCGACCAGCACGATTCCTACTCCGAGAGCCCATACATGGAAGGGCCGCAGGGTCTTCACAAGGCTGGCAGACTCATTGTTTTCTGACATGATGTCTCAGCCTCTTCTTTTTGAAACCCGGCTGGCATCCAGTAAAACCCAGGCAATCAGCCCAAAAGCCAGAAGATATATCAGTCCGTTTATAACAGTCCAGATATCCATTTTCTATCCCCTTCTTTTTTTACACAATGAATTCTTGTATGCGTTCACCTATTCATGAAAAAATTTCTTTCATAATTCGTAATATGTCTGTAATTGTTGTGCCTGAAATCTTCCAAAAAAAGTTAGCCAGCGAAAAGCTCGCTGGCCTGTCATTAATATTATTTGACTTCAGGCCGAATTTCGGCTTAGAATACAAGTCCCAGTTCTTCTAGCTTCTTCCTTGCTCCGTCATAGACCTGCACGTACTCTTCAGTCGGGGTCACTGTCTTTACGTCGTAGCACTCCTGGAAAGTCTTTCCAGCCGGTGCGCTTGCGTAATTCTTCTCGTAAAGGGCTACGAGTTTGTCAAGGATTTTGTTAATCTCTGAGATTTCCACACCTGCAGTTGCTCTTGCAACTTCTCCCATCATCCTGGCTTCCATACCCGTGGTCTTGTCTGTTACTACACCCTTTGCGGATGCAACACCTGAGAGTATTTCTCTTCCTGATGCTGTATCGGTGATGGACTGAGCTGAAGCTTCGAGGAGGCACATCTCTGTGCAGGGCCCTGCACATGGGTAGTACTGGTTTCCTGAGAGGATGTTTGTGAACTCGGAGATGGTTGCACATGCCCAGCCTGCGATTGTGAGGGTTTCCCTGGTGTTGGTTGAACCCCAGCGGATGTGGACCGGCCCGTCCAGGTGCCAGCTTGCACTGCTCATGACAAAGGCGTTTATGTGGGTTGCAACGTCTACAATTGTGGTTTCTTCGATACCGCCTGCATATCCTCCGAAGATCGGCATCTGCTCATCCATTATAATGTCGCTGTTTCCTTTGTAGTGGGCAATAACGGCTATTGCGTCCAGGTCGATTTTGAGTTCGTTGAGTTGCGAGACCTCGTGGCTGTCTGAGGATATCTGGCCGCCAACGCAGTCAGATGATATATTTCCCTGGGCAGACAGGGAAGTCTCCGGGCCCTATATGCCCATTCCGGGGCGTCCCGCCATTGCACATGCCTGTTTTATGAGGCGGGTTTCTGTCTTTGCTGCAAGGACCTCATAGGGGCTTTTTGGGATGGGAGGTTTCCCGCGGACTGAAGTCATCACACCGTCTACAATGGTATCTACTTCCTTTTCAAGGGCATAGCTCATGTGGACTGGCATGAAAACATCTTCGGAAATCGGAGATCCTGTAGGACCGCCCTGTACAATTGGCTTTCTCTTGTCCCCGACGTTTCTCTTCCTTACGTTTACTGCGTCCCTGCCGGTTCCGAGGGTGAACTCTTTCTGGACATTGTTGATTGCGTCCCATATCTCATCTTCTGTGTATTTCACTATCCTGTGGGTATCGGTACAGTAGATACCGCACTCGAGGAGCATCTCGAATCCTGCCTGGAAGAGCTTTTCCATCATGTCCTTGTCAGTGGGGACGAATTCTCCCTTGAAGTCAAGCCCGTACTTCTGCTTGAGCTCCATTGCCTTCATGGGGATTCTCATAAGGTCCCAGTCGTCCTGAGTGCACTTCTCTCCTACTTTTGCCCTGTCGTAGAAGTCATAGCAGTCAAATGATTTTCTGAATGTCATGTGCTTTTCCTCCCAGGATTATTTCATTATGTTAAGTGCAACTTTTGCAGCTTCGGCAGCGTTTTCTGCTGTAGCGTCCGCCCCTATCTCTTCGATCCATTTACTGGATACGGGTGCTCCTCCGAACATGCATTTTACGCTGTCCCTGAGGTTTTCCTCCTTGAGCCTGTCCATGAGGTCTTTCTGGCCGAGCATGGAGGTGGTCATAAGGGCTGAGCCAACAAGGATAACCTTTTGCCCTTTGTGCTTTTCAGCCTCTTCCACAACGGTTTCGTTGAGGACGTCGGTTCCGAGGTCAAGGATCTCAAATCCGTTTGCTCCAAGCATGGTTGTGACAAGGCGGTGTCCGATGTCGTGGATGTCTCCTTCTGCAACGAAGGTGACTGCGAGTCCGGTTCCTTCCTCTCCTTCTACTTTTGTTTTCTCAAGCTCGGGGGTAAGGATTTTCATTGCAGCTTCCATGGCTTTTGCAGACATCATGATCTGAGGCAGAAATACCTCGGCAGCCTCAAACTTGTCACCGATAATCTTCATCCCTGGGGAAAGACCCTTTGTGATAATGTCAAGAGGTGAAATTCCTGCATCCAGGGCTTCCTGGGCTAACTGTGCGCAACCTGCAACGTTTTGAGTTACGATCGCGTTGGTCAATTTATCAAAAATCTCTTGGTTTGCCATTTTTAAACCTCCATTTTCCGTCGAAAACTGGCTGTTCGTGTGGTACGTTGGGGAGCACAATGGTACGTTGGGAGCACAATGGTACGTTGGGAGCACAATGGTACGTTGGGAGCACAATGGTACGTTGGGGAACACGATGTCTCTAGACAACCAAATTCTCGTAACAGAAATGCCTAAGCATATATACCCAAGCTCCGCTACCAAAAAAAGAGCATCTGCATGATTTCCTCTTTGATATACGGTTCTCAATTTCCGATTTTAATCAGTCATCAGGGAATTCCTTTACGGGGTTTTTGATTATCTATAGGCGAAAATTTTGGCCTCTTGACATTGTTACCAGGGAGTTTATTTGCTGGAAACTGCAAATTCGTTTACTTTTCCAGCTGAATTAGTTACTCATATACCAAATTTCCCAATAGTAATAGTATACCAAATTTCCCAATAGTAATAGTATACCAAATTTCCCAATAGTAATTGTATACCAAATTTCCCAATAGTATACCTACTGGAACTGTCTGTTTTCAGTTCTTTTTCTTTGGAGATCATGTGAGTCACAGCCATATTCCAATGTACAGCCTGTAAAACTCCAGTCACTCTCTGTAAATTTCCTTCTTCAAAGGATGCAATAATTTATTGGTTTTTAGATATTCATTCGTTACAGATTTTGATTCCGTTTTTATTGCCATTTTGTCGTTTTTGGTAGTGTGCCAACTTTCCTGTAAGATCACAAATTTCAAGCCTAAGTTCCGCTTTTTTAAGCACATAAACTCCCTCTGATCGGATTATGTGCTTATACTTAAGTGTATTAATTCCAGAGTCTAATTTTAATATCACAACCATCTGACTTAGCAGATTTGTGGAATTATACTTATTCGCTTAAATTTTGGGAAAGCAGGTTCAAGAGGTTTTTGAGTCAAGAATTCCATATCAGAAGACCAATTTCTCCTACAGTATGCAAAAACTTGACTTAGAACTTACAGTAAATCAGCGACACTGCCATTTTTGGTGCCTTTTAATTCCGTTTTTATTGCCATTTTATTCGTTTTTGGTGCCGTTTTTAACCCTCTCTAAATAAATTGTGGTTATTTGTCAAGGCAATTTACCTTTAGGAATTTTATTTTAATTCTTTAATAGGCACCCTATTTATGTATTTAATAGTATATAGCCCAATTTGAGTAGTTTTTCAAAACCATTAAGTAACAGAAATGGATCTATGCAAATTCAAGAGTTGAGGGTAATAGAAATAGGTCTATGAAAATTCAAGAGTGGAGAGATTTTTTAATATCTTTAAAATTTTCAATTACTTTAAATTACAAACTTGAAATAATTTTTCATTGGTCATCGGTTAATTATTTATTTCCTTCTATTGTCACTCTTTTTTGAGTCCAATCTATCACTTCTTATTCAAACCATTCTTCTCTGAACCTTTCTCTGTTTACATGTGGATCCAATGCTTGACTTTCATATACACTCATTATAGTGTCAAAATTTCTTTGAATTCCACATCTCTGAAGAATTAGTGTCAATAAATCTGATGCATTCTCTGCAAATATTGTGCTCCAACGTAACTGTGTATATTGAGCCATTTTTTCAGGATGAGCTGTTGAATTTCTTACAAGAGATAAATTCTTCTGCTAACTATTAGTTTTTCTCAGAGTATAAAGCAACGGTTTTAGGTCCGTTATCAACTGCACTTACCATAACTCCCACTTTTATGCCTACAGCCATTGTTCTTGATCTTGCTGCCGGAAACTTGTCTGCTAAAGAGGAGTGAAGACGAACAATTGTGCTGTCTTGAATGAGAACATCATGGAAGTTTTCGAGTTTTTTGCCAGGTTTTCTACCAGGGTCTTTTGCAAGTGAGTCTTTTAGAGTAGATGGGGGACGAGGAGACATAGATACCAATAGTTAGGATATTAATATAAAAACACATGCCAGAGAGCTTCTCTAACGCTTGACCGATGACGCATGAACAAGCATCGTTATTTTCTTTTCTGAACATGGAAAAATACCTGCCATATTAACAAAATCGTTAGTTGCAGGATTATCTATTTCTTAGTCATACACAAACAAAGCCAGAGGATAGCGGAAAATCGCTCATCTTTGAAAGGTGAGATTAAGAAATGAGTTCATTTACAGTTTTAAAGGAATATGTCTGCATATCTTGGTTTTCTATAAGAGCAATAACTCATTAACCTCTGTTCTGAAATGCCATTTTCTATCCCCTTCTTTCTTTCACATAATGAATTCTTGTATACGTTCACCTATTCATGAAAAAATTTCCTTCATAATTCGTAATATGTCTGTAATTGTTGTGCCTGAAATCTTCCAAAAAAAGTTAGCCAGCGAAAAGTTCGCTGGTCTTTCATTAATTTAATTTGACTTCAGGCCGAATTTCGGGTTAGAATACAAGTCCCAGTTCTTCTAGCTTCTTCCTTGCTCCGTCATAGACCTGCACGTATTCTTCAGTCGGGGTCACTGTCTTTACGTCGTAGCACTCCTGGAAAGTCTTTCCAGCCGGAGCGCTTGCATAGTCCTTCTCGTAAAGGGCTACTAGTTTGTCGAGGATTTTGTTAATCTCTGAGATTTCCACACCTGCAGTTGCTCTTGCAACTTCTCCCATCATCCTGGCTTCCATACCCGTGGTCTTGTCTGTTACTACACCCTTTGCGGATGCAACACCTGAGAGTATTTCTCTTCCTGATGCTGTATCGGTGATGGACTGAGCTGAAGCTTCGAGGAGGCACATCTCTGTGCAGGGCCCTGCACATGGGTAGTACTGGTTTCCTGAGAGGATGTTTGTGAACTCGGAGATGGTTGCACATGCCCAGCCTGCGATTGTGAGGGTTTCCCTGGTGTTGGTTGAACCCCAGCGGATGTGGACCGGCCCGTCCAGGTGCCAGCTTGCACTGCTCATGACAAAGGCGTTTATGTGGGTTGCAACGTCTACAATTGTGGTTTCTTCGATACCGCCTGCATATCCTCCAAAGATCGGCATCTGTTCGTCCATTATAATGTCGCTGTTCCCTTTGTAGTGGGCAATAACGGCTATTGCGTCCAGGTCGATTTTGAGTTCGTTGAGTTGCGAGACCTCGTGGCTGTCTGAGGATATCTGGCCGCCAACGCAGTCAGATGATATATTTCCCTGAGCGGACAGGGAAGTCTCCGGGCCCTATATGCCCATTCCCGGGCGACCTGCCATTGCGCATGCCTGCTTTATGAGTCGGGTTTCTGTCTTTGCTGCAAGGACTTCATAGGGACTTTTTGGTACCGGGGGTTTCCCGCGGACTGATGTCATCACACCGTCTACAATGGTGTCTACTTCCTTTTCAAGGGCATAGCTCATGTGGACTGGCATGAAAACCTCTTCGGAAATCGGAGAGCCTGTAGGACCACCCTGTACAATTGGCTTTCTCTTGTCCCCTACGCTTCTCTTCTTTACGTTTACTGCGTCTCTGCCGGTTCCGAGGGTGAACTCTTTCTGGACATTGTTGATTGCGTCCCATATCTCATCTTCTGTGTATTTCACTATCCTGTGGGTATCGGTACAGTAGATACCGCACTCGAGGAGCATCTCGAATCCTGCCTGGAAGAGCTTTTCCATCATGTCCTTGTCAGTGGGGACGAATTCTCCCTTGAAGTCAAGCCCGTACTTCTGCTTGAGCTCCATTGCCTTCATGGGGATTCTCATAAGGTCCCAGTCATCCTGAGTGCACTTCTCTCCTACTTTTGCCCTGTCGTAGAAGTCATAGCAGTCAAATGATTTTCTGAATGTCATGTGCTTTTCCTCCCAGGATTATTTCATTATGTTAAGTGCAACTTTTGCAGCTTCGGCAGCGTTTTCTGCTGTAGCGTCCGCCCCTATCTCTTCGATCCATTTACTGGATACGGGTGCTCCTCCGAACATGCATTTTACGCTGTCCCTGAGGTTTTCCTCCTTGAGCCTGTCCATGAGGTCTTTCTGGCCGAGCATGGAGGTGGTCATAAGGGCTGAGCCAACAAGGATAACCTTTTGCCCTTTGTGCTTTTCAGCCTCTTCCACAACGTTTTCGTTGAGGACGTCGGTTCCGAGGTCAAGGATCTCAAACCCGTTTGCCCCTAACATGGTGGTAACAAGGCGGTGTCCTATGTCATGGATGTCTCCTTCTGCAACGAAGGTGATTGCAAGCCCTGTTCCTTCCTCTCCTTCTACTTTTGTCTTCTCAAGCTCGGGGTTAAGGACTTTCATTGCAGCTTCCATGGCTTTTGCAGACATCATGATCTGAGGCAGAAATACCTCGGCAGCCTCAAACTTGTCACCGATAATCTTCATCCCCGGGGAAAGACCCTTTGTGATAATGTCAAGAGGTGAAATTCCTGCATCCAGGGCTTCCTGGGCTAACTGTGCGCAACCTGCAACGTTTTGAGTTACGATCGCGTTGGTCAATTTGTCAAAAATCTCTTGGTTTGCCATTTTTAAACCTCCATTTTCCGTCGAAAACTGGCTTTCCTGTGCAGTATCGCTGAGCGTACAATGCGTATCGAATCTCAATAGACAATGAGGGTACTGCTCAAGCATGTGCCCAAGCTCCGCTAGGTAAAAAAAAGCGTTCGCATGGGATTCTTACTTATGTTGCAAGCCCTGCTACCTTAAATTTTGCCATTAGGCGCAAGGACGCCGTCGCATTATTTCTTGATTGTCTATTTCCGAAATTATTCACTGCCATTTTGCCATTTCTTTCCCGTTTTTTCGGGTTTTACCGTGAATAATTTCTTTTCTCCTGACATTGCTACCGGGGAATTTTGCTGGAGACTGTAGATTTATTCTTTTCCAGTCGATTAACAGCCCCGAATTTCCCAACGGTATGCCTGCTGGAACTGCCTGGAATTGTCCTGAATACTCAGATACAGATTCCCGAAATAAAGATGAGAATTATCCTATATAAACAAACACTATCTTTCTTTATTGTATATTCTATTAGAAATTTTAATCGGGGATTTTTTCCGGTTGCAGCGCCCAAAATCAGGGTTTCGGCCTTCTTTTTCTTCCTAAAGTGCTTTATGTGGATCAAAGAAATCAAAAATTATATATACTAGATATCTGTGAACCTCGAGTTTTATCTCAAAAACTGCATTTATTGGCTTTAATATTTTTTTATCACTATATTGCTCATAGAGAAAAATTTAAATATTAGATCCTATAATCCGCTCTACCCACGGAGCAGGATTGGAGCAAGCTTCCGGTAAATTTGAGAGCCAAATATCAAAATATGACATTTTTCCATACAACTTTTTTTCAGGCAGACTGAAGAATAAGTGTAAAACCTGCTAAGTTAAGTGCAAAAAAGTGAAGCCGGCTCCAAGCCGGCAGTTTAATTACTAAATCTTTTTGATACTTGTTATTTTGAACCACTTGCTGGCGATCAAGTACATTGCTCAGCAGTTCATTGCTCAGTACTTGTAGTTTTTAGTACACTCAACCATTTTCTGGAGATTGGCGCTGGGCGTCATGCTCACAATCCCGCATCCCGGGGAAAGCAGGCCCACTCCGGCATCGAGTACTTTCTTTGAGGCTTCTGCAACATCCTCGGGAGTCCCATTCCAGAGTACGGCAACAGGATCAAGGTTCCCGATAATGATGGCATTTTCCACATTGCCTGTTGCGGTCTTGATATCCACTCTCTGGTCTACGCTGATGCCGTTTACGCCGGTTTTGTCCATAATTGAAAGGCCGTTGGTTGTGTTTCCGCAGATGTGGAGGACTGTGCCGACATCAAGCTCCTTCATAGCGTCAACGATCTTTTTCTGGTAGGGAAGGGCGTATTTCTCATAGAATTCCCCGCCGATAAGCTCGTAGCTTGCTGTAGGGTCTATGACAGCTATTGTGTCTGCTCCGTTTTCAACCATTGCTTTTGCATATGCTACGTTGAAATCCGAGCAGAAGTCCAGAAGCGCCGGAACGATCTCTTCGCCTGTGAAAAGGTTTCCGAACCAGGCGTCTCCGTTAATGTGCTGGGCAAGGGAGAAGGGGCCGATCATGGATCCTATAATCGGGAGTTCTTTTCCGTATTTTTCAGAAAGGATCTTGACAGCTTCAAGGATTAAACCTACTCTGCCTTCGTTCAGGCTGTAGCCTTTAAGCTTCTCCATGTCGTCCATGTTCTTCACAACGTGTTTGATCACAGATGGCTGCTGCTTCAGGTCGCCAGCTTTTATTCCGCAGCCAAAAAGTTCTGCTTCTGCTGTGATGTCAAAGGGAACTCTAACGGCTTCAAAGCCAATTACTGTGTGTCCTGCTTCCGCAAGTGTTGCCATTTTTTCTGCGTCTGCATGGGCTTCAGGCCAATAGGCTCCGCAGGCTTCCATCTGTTCGACGGTTGCGGTCTGGGTGAAACAGACTGCAGGCATTCTGTCTACTGGCTGTTTCCTCAATGCACGGTATAATCTTTCTTTTGGGGTATATTCTGTCATCTATAATCCCTCTCTAAGTTCTATAGACAGCCCTAGATTCAAAAACCCATACTATAAATAAATATGTATTATTATTCCTTAATTAAAGCTCTTATTATATAAAGATCTCAATTAAAACAGGCGGAAAGGGCTGAAAATTTTCTTAATACAAGTAAACTTGTTTTATCCGGGATTTTTGGACAGAAAGTTTAAAATAGCTGAGGATTTGCAGCTTTGATTGAAGGCTGCCGGATGCTTTGAAACAGTGGCAAACACGGCATTTCCGTACACAACTTAGCATTCGTAAGATTGATGGTTTGCAATAAAATAATTTATACAGGAGTTCAACCTTTCTTTTATGCCGCGTTATATGATTTTTTACATTAATTGTATTTATTCAGGAGGTAAATAGGATGCACATTTATGTTGTCTATGCTCATCCGAGTAAATCTTCTTTTACTTATGAAGTTTTACATTCTTTTTTAAAAGGTTTGAGCGAATCAGGTAATACTTTTGAAATCGGGGATCTTTATGCGATGGATTTTAAATGTGAGCTGGATCTTGACCAGTATACTCGCGAAATGAGCAGGACAGTGTTGCCTCTTGTTCCGGATGATGTTAAAAAAGAGCAGGAAAAAATACAGAGATCCGATGCAGTAGCTTTTGTTTACCCTGTGTGGTGGAGTGACTGCCCCGGCATATTAAAGGGCTGGTTTGACCGGGTATGGACAGTAGGTTACGCTTATTTTTACGACGAAAATGCAGAAAGAAAATCCTTCATTAAACCAAAAAAAGCACTGGTGTTATGTACCGCCGGGCATACGATTGAATACCTTGAAACAACCGGAATTGCTCAAAGTATGCGCTGCATCATGCTTAAAGACCGTTTGAATAATGTTGGCTTTACGGATGTGAAAATGGAAATACTGGGCGGTATGGTGAACAAAAATGATCTTGTAAAAAGGTCAAATCTGGAAAAGGCATACAGTTTGGGTGTAGCTTTTTTTAAACATTGATTTTTTTGTTTTTCGCTATCCTTTTAGCTTTTCAATACCCTGGCTTTTCTCCTATCCTTTTAACTTTTCGATACCCCTTTAGCTTTTAGATCTCTCATATGTATGACCTGTAATCAATTTTTGAACGTTGGCACAACAGTGCAGAGCAATCTAAAATAATAAGGGGAGAGCTGCAGTGAGTGACATGAGTGGCATTATCCATTCTGATACGGGCATAGTCGGAGGAGACATTGCAGGTCTTTATGCCTGTTATAAATTAATACAGTTAAAAGGCGTTAACCATGCCATTTCTCTGTTTGAAGGTTCAAATCGCTTCTGGCAATCCCGATCCCGCTGGTGAAGTGTTTTTTTGTTAATGAGAATCCCTGGTGGAATGAATTCACACCTTCACAGACGAGGGTTTCATCCGCCCCGGCAAGAGAAATCCATTATTCCTTCAGGGAGAACGGAATCCGTAAATGAAAAATGGTTATTGTTTATGGTGACCAGCCAAGCATGAATTACTGGACTCCGTTTGTACGGCAGAAAAAGCATCTACAGGCAGAGCTGAATCTTGACCGGCGGCTTGTCGAGGGCTGTACACGATATTTACGCTCGGACCCCGATAATAAGGACGTGAAAGAGATAGAAGTAGGGGCTAAATTAATAAATTGTTTCGGCATCAGGGATTGGAGTCGGGAGCCTTTTGAGGCTGGCTGTCATATCTGGAAGGCTGGCGTTTGCGTTGAAGGGTAATAAAAGAGTTAACGGCATTCTCACTTTACGAGGCATCTCCCTCAAACAAAAATATATATATGCGGGGAGGCTTATTCGGACTTCCAGGGCTTTATCGAAGGGGGTTTGCGTACAGCCTTGCAAGTTACAAAGCAAATTCTTTGATTCTTGTAGTTTTATTCTTGAAAATTCAACCAATAATACTAATTTATATAATTCATGGGTTCTATTTTACATAATTAATATCGAATAATATTGCATCCTCTCCATATACTTAAAAATATAAACCCTTCATGTCATCCGTTTCCGAGGCAGTCTATGGTGCCGGGCTTCTCGGGACGGTTTATGCTTCAGGAGAATCTAAAAATGTATGGAATAGCACTTGACCTGGGTACCAGTGGTTTTCGAGCCCAGCTTATTGATCTTGATACGCGTGAGACCTTAAAAACAGTCATAACCATGGGTCATCCTCTCCCAGGGGGAAATGTCATGGACCACCTGGATTTTGCAATCACGACCGGGGAAAATGTGGCTCATGATGTTATTATCGAAACCGTCAGGAGGATGTTCCTGAAACTTGGTGCCGATCTTTCTAAGGTGGAAAGGCTTGCAGTCTGTGGAAATCCTATCCAGCTTTCTCTTTTTCAGAATATCGAAATAAGAGACCTCGCATACGCCGGGGAAAATAAACAGAAAATGCTCGGGGTCCAGAACGTAAAAAGGGAATCCCGGGTATTTCCAGCCTCAGAACTTTTCGGAAACGACTTCCACCCTGACTGTGAAATAATCGTGCCTCCCGCAATCAGGCACGAAATCGGGGCTGATGCCCTTGCCATGATGCTCGAAACCGATTTCCTTACACAGACAGAACCTGCGCTTGTGACCGATTATGGGACAAATGCCGAAATGGCTCTCAAGGTAGGGGACAGAATTATAACGGCAAGCGCTGCGGCAGGCCCTGCAATCGAAGGGCAGGGGATCAGTTCCGGTATGCTTGCAAGCCCGGGAGCGATTTGCGATGTGAAGCCTGAGGGTGAATACTGGAAAATTCTGGTGCTTGACAGGGAGATGGAAAAGAAGGAAGCTTACCTGATCAACCCTGTAAGCGGCGAGATAAAAGAGTCTAACGAGTATGAGGTTTTAGGCATTACGGGAACAGGGGTGATCTCGGTTTTTGCCCTTGCACTGAAAAGCGGGCTGGTTGAACAGCTTCCCAAGCTCCCCAACGGAAAACTAATTTTAGGCCCTGGAATCGAAATTACTGAAAAAGATGTTGAAGAAGCCGGAAAAGCTATAGGGGCAATCCGGGCTGCTCACATGACTCTCATAGTGGAATCAGGAATCAAGTACGAAGACCTTGAGTATGCGTACATGTCGGGGGCTTCCGGAGCCTATGTAGACGCCGAAGCTGCCCGCCGGCTCGGGGCTGCCCCTGGATATGCCAGAAAAGTCGTACAGTTCGGAAACACCTCTCTCGCCCTCGCCCGGGAACTTGTGCTGGACAAGTCCAGGCTGGATGACGTTATAGAGATTGCAAAAAAGATTACTGCCGATCACCTTATGATGGCAACTAGCGATACTTTCAACAACTTCTACCTCTGTGAACTCTCCTACTGGACCATGGGCATGCCCCTCGAAATGTACGACCAGATGCTTGAACTCTACGGCCTGCCCACACTTCCCCTGACCCTCGAACATGCTGACATAGAAAAGAGAGTAAGTAAGGACATAGAGCATGTCGGAGTTGGCGGACTTGCCATCCTCAAAGAAATAGGCATAATCCTCGAAGTCCCGGTAGAAAAGTGCATTTACTGCCAGAAATGCGTAAAGGAATGCCCTGAAAACGCCCTCGAGATCGTTGAAACCGACGGAAAAAGGATTGCAAAGTACGACAGCCAGAAATGCCTCGGCACAAGCTGCCGGCGCTGTGTCAGTGTCTGCCCTGAAAATGCTGTCGATATTACAAAACTCAAAATAAAGGAAAAATGAGATTTTTGGGATTCATTTCCCTCTCTTTTCCGTTGTCAATTCTTCACTCCGCCCACTTTGAGAGAAGCACAATTCTGTTTCAGCTTATTTCCCGAAAACTATGCCGGAAGAAATTAAGGAGGATATGAGAGTCAATCCAAAAGAATATCTGGTTGCTACTGTAATAGGACCTCTAATAACTATGGCTTCATGAACCTTTCATCTATTGTTAATGCCTTCTGCGGGGTTGGTATCCCTATTGTTTTTCCGGTACACCTAATAACTGAAAAATACTTAAAGCAGTATGGTCTCTGGGGCAAACTATGCAAGAAAGTTAAGATAATTTCTCCAGTTGGATATCTTGAGATGCTAAAACTTATGGCACATGCAAAAAAGATCCTCACAGACTCGGGCGGGGTGCAGAAAGAAGCATAAATGCTTGGAGTGCCCTGTATAACCATGAGAGAGAATACCGAACGGGTTGAGACTGTAGAGGGCGGAGGGAATGTGCTTGTGGGGGCGGATTATGAGAAAATCAAGGACGCTATTTTAAATGTTGAAGGGGCTGAAATAAAAAGGTGATGTTTTTGGAACCGGAAATGCATATGCAGATATTTGTGATATTCCGAATGAGCATCTATTATAAATGAGTGTTTTTGTAACTTGAATTGCGACTATTCATAAGTGAATACCGTTAACTGGTTTTATATTCAGGAATTTTTGTTCCACCAGTTGCAAACTTCTTCCCCACTCGTAATCCAGGCACTTTTCCTGGAACAGTAATTGAGAATTTCCTCATAAAATTTTAGGTTTTCTCCTTGCATGCATGTATTGTGCCATAAGATTGTAATTATGCCGTTATACTGTTCAACGGTATCAATCAGATTTTTTGTGAATTTCCAGGCTTTTTTAAAATCGAGTCGCATGTAGTCTCTAAAAAGCGAACGGTCCATAATAACAAGCGGGATTTCCACAATATCAATCTGTTGTCCAGTATTCAAATTAAAAGGTTTGAACGGATGACACATCCCGTTTCTAAAGCCCGCACAGTCCGGATACCCGAACGTGGTATCGTACTTGAACCCCGCTTTACTCAACAATTCCCATGTATTCGGGACCCTAAACCTTAAAAAGTGATTTCTGTACCCTATAATTCTTTTACCCAGGACTTCCTCAAGCCGACTTTTTTTTCTTTTAGGTCTTCAAGGCTGTTGTAGGATTCGTGCCCGCCATGCAGGCCGACTTCCCACCCGCTATCTGATATAAAGCCCAGTTCCGATTCAAGGCCTCTAATGTTATAATTGAAGTCTGTCTCTTCGGGGTTCAGAACCAGAAAATAAAAACTGGATTTTGCATCATATTTGGCTTCCAGTTTCATTATCTCCTTGAAGTTCCAGTATGGATTCCATTTCCTGTTAACTCTGCAAAAAGGGGTTTTCATCGCCTCAGTCAGGTCCCTTCGGGCAAGGGCTTTAAGAGATCCGAGTATTGGATACAGTTTATCCGGGTAAACCATGTCAATGTCGTGCGTAAGGCAGACGGCGAATTTTTTTTCGTCCGGATACTCAGGTTGCAGTCCGTTTGCTATCAGAAATTTGGAAACTCTCGGCTCAAAAATATTTTTGTGCCTGCTTAAATAATAAGGAAATCTATTGTACTGGTCGGAAAAGGTCAAATTGTACTCTTCTTTTTTAGTAAAGAGGTCCCAGAGTTCGGTATTTTCTTTTAATTTCTCGTACATGGTGTTTGTCCTTTTTCCAGAATATAGAAAACTTAACTGACTTCTCAAATTATGGCTCTACAACATGCGTGCTTACACAATCATCCGGCTCTCAGACAGAGCCTGTAAGGTTCTGGTGGTGCGTTTCTGGGCATCTTCGGAGCCCCCCCGGACTTCCATCAAACTACATTCTTTGAGCTTTCTTTTTCTTATAGGCAGGCTCTCTGAACTTGTAATTTTATGACCTCAGACCAGTTGCCGAGAATAATTACAATTTTTATTTTTTTCGCTTTGTTCTTGCCGGAAAATTTATATCTAACTATATTAATTTTTAATAAGATACACTTTGCAATTATTTAAGTCATTTGGTTTCTATCTTTCAGCCAAGGCTCCTGTATTTTTCCCCTTAACTTTTTTAATTTCTATCCCTTATATTTTGTAAATTGTTGGGAAGTTTTCAGTATTCTCATAAATCTTATAAAATAGAATGGTTCTAAATATCCGATTTCCTGTGATCCAGATTCGCAATTCGGTGGTGTAAGTCATCGTCATTGTGTCAGCCTCTGTCCCGAAGGTATCATCGACATCAACAAACTAAAAGTCACCACAAAATAAGATTTTGGTGGGGTTTATTCCCCACCACTTTTTTAACTTAACTATTCTTTACAGGACAGAATACAGCATGGATGCTGTTCCTATCCCGAGAGGTTCCATTACAAGTTCCACCCCATACTTCTCTTGAAGCTCCCTGGAAATTGCGCAGGGGATTCCGGGTGTGGAAATTACGCAGTTCTCCGAAATTACGAATTCGGGAACCGTATCCGCACAGGGGGTTGCCTCGAAAATAATGGAAAATTTTCTCGGGTTTTCGGGTTCAAAAAGAGTAATTCCAAGGTCAGAAACAGTTTTTTCTAAAAGAGCTTTGTCAGAATCATATCCATAGACCCTGAAACCCTTATTTACGAGATGCGCTGCTCCCGGAAAGCCTACCTTCCCCAGTCCAACGACAAGCACGTCCTTTGAATCGGCTTTCAGATATCTGGAGGCTATTTCCGCATAAATTCTGCCTGTGCAGGGCTGGTTATTAGCTATTTTCCCGTTTTTGAGGTTATGGGCAAGGAAGGTATTATCGTCCGCCATAAGGATAATCCGGGCTCCGTTCCTTACGGCTTCATAGTACCCGCTAACATCAGGCATAGCCGTAACAAAGCTGTCAAATCCGAAATATTCGGTAATTACATGCAGGGATCCCGAGAAATTTCCTATGATCCCGTTTCCCGAGGTCACAGGTACGATGCCTACTTTTTCACAGCATGGGGTCATGCCGTAGAAGTCTTTGCAGACTCCTTTTATGTCAAGCCCTGTAACTCTCCGTACAGTAGAATCAGCTTCCTGAAGCTGTCTGTTAATGTTTTCCAGGTCTTCCGGGGTTAAAAGTGCCATTTTTATCTCCTTATTCTTTTTTAAACAAATTTTTACTTTGGACAAATTCTTTATTTGATCAGGTTCTTGCCATTTTACACAGCCGCCCCTACGCGGTTTTTCAGGATCAAGAGCCCTGTTTTCTTTTTATTCTCAGCTTCTTCCCTATCTTTGCCCCAGAAAACCAGGGTAAACACGGGGTCTTTTCCTTTACACAGGAAGATTTCAATGCCGGGCTCCTCATAATATTTGCCGTAATCGTTTCCCATGGAAAGTACCTGTTCTCCCACAGGGACGAGGGCTCCGTTTTCTGCAAGCATGAGGTGTTCGTAAATGCAGTACCTGTCTTCAGGAAGGGTTCCGGTCTCTTCAACACCTTCTCCGAAGGCGCAGAACAGGAGTTCTATAAGGTTAACTCCCGAAGAATAGTAGACTGCAGTTGGAGTCTGGCTCGGGAAGCGGGCATCGATTTCGATTATTTTCAATCCAGGGGGGCCGGAAATTGCTTCCACGTCCATGATTCCTTTTAAGGGCAGGTTTGCTGCAAGGGAATGGGATATCTCCCTGAAGGAAGGGTCAGGAGGAAGAGGGGTTACCATGTGGCAGTCGTAGGTTCCGTCAATGTGTACAAGCGTTTCCTTTACAACAGCAAAACGGGTCCCATCTCCGATGACTTCAAGGGAAACCACTTCCCCTTCCACATACTCTTCGACAAGCATGCCCTGCTCGAGTGTTCCGAGCTCCTCTTCGTCGTAAATGATCCTGGCTCCCACACTGCTACTTTCACAGGGCGGCTTTACAAAATAAGGCGGCCTGCTAGGTTTGTCTTGGGGGGTTGGGACTCCTATGGATGCAAAGTATTCTTTTGATTTTTTCTTGTCCCTGCTTATCCGGTAAGCTTCGAAATCAAAGAGGACAGGGCAGGAGAATTTCTCTTTTACGGAACTCAGGAATTCTATACATTCAAGGTTTTCATTTACCGGAAGTACGGCATCAACGTTTTTTGAGATCCCGAGGAGTTTTTCCGGCTCTTTTATTACATCAAAACAGTGGAACTCATCGGCATAGTTCCTTATAAGGGCCTGTGGATTTTTATCGATCACAACTACTTTCATTCCGGCTTTCTTAGACAGGTAAGCCGCTTCGAAGCCCTGGAGTTTCCCGCCTATAAGGCAGATGGTTTTCAAGCTAGCACCCCAGGACAGTTTCGAATTCTGCCTGCGGAGCAGGTTCCATCCCCATGCCTTCAAGCCTTTTGATTACGCTTTTTATATCCCTATCCCTCTCTTCAAGGCCGCGGTCATAGTTGGCAACACCTTCTAACTTTGAATCCGAGGGGAGGATGGAAGTGACAATGTTTGCACCTGCATTTAAGCGGTGAACCATGCCGTCGATTCCTTCGAGGTCAAGGGATGCCGGAATCAGGCATTTAGGGAACATTAACCTGAGGATTGCAATTATTTTCAGTTCCGAAAGGTTTGAGTTCTCCTTGAAACCTTCAAGCGGGGTCCCTTCCTGGGGCAGGAACGTCATGACTCTGACCATATCAGGGTCGTTCGATTTCATTCCCCTCAGGGACTTGATTGTTGATTCAATATCGTTTCCAACACCCGTAAGAATCCCGTCTTCTATACAGTATCCCTGCTCCTTTGCAAAGCGGCGGGCATTATATCTCCCTTCGAAGGACTGGCCTAACCGGAGTTTTTCGTAAAGTTCCTGGTCATATGTTTCCTGGTACAGGGCGAAGAAATTTGCTCCTTTTTCCCTGGCTTTGAGGAGGGTAGCGTTGTCCATCACTCCCGGGGAAATCATAATGGGAAGTCCAAGCTCGTCCTTTACCATCTGGACAAGCTCAACGAAGCGGTCAGGTTCCTCATAGTAGTACGGGTCCTCTCCCATGGTAAGGTCGATCATGTGAAAACCTGCTCCTTTTAAGGTTTTGCAGGTCTCTTTTATTTCCTCTTGGGTCAGACGGTAGCGGTTGATTTCATTTTTACAGTTATAGTAGCAAAAAGAGCACTGGTTTCTACAGTACGTAGAAAAATAGATAAAGCAGTTAAGAAATACCCGGTTGCCGAAATATTGGTTTCTGACCTTTCGGGCTACATAGTACAGCTTTTCCAGCTCTTCTTCGGATTCAAGGGAGAGAAGCCCCCTCAGGTCCTCGTCAGACAATTGAAAGCCTTCAATGATTTTCTCTCCGAACCTGTCAAGGTCCTCGGTTGCCATTTTTTTGATCAAAATTTCACCCTCTCATAGTTTTACAGTTTTTCCCATCTTTACTGCCTTCCTTTCGGGTTTCTTTCAGGTAAGGTCTGTTCATTCCGTTTTGTCATTTTCAGGTCCCTGGTTTGCCATTTTAAGTCCCGAAACCTGTTTTTGCCATTTTAAGTTTGAATTGCCATTTATTGCCACTCTGATATCCCTGTCCTGTGGAATCTGGACAGTTAGATGTCATTCTTCAGGGATTTCCGCTCAGAGGTTTGTGGAAATTCCGTTATAGTAAGATTCGGACCTTGCGGCCCTTTTGATATTTTTAAAGTCGTGCATAACCTTCAGCAGGCGTTCAAGCCCGAAACCGGCTCCTATCCAGGGCTTGTCAATTCCCCATTCCCGGTCAAGAGGGACGGGGCCTACAACCGCAGAGGAAAGTTCAAGGTCGCCGTGCATGATATCAAGCGTATCGCCGTAGACCATGCAGGAATCCCCTATAATCTCAAAGTCTACCCCCATGTAGTCAAGGAACTCCGTAATTATGGCTTCAAGGTTTTCCCGCGTGCAGCCTGAGCCCATCTGGCAGAAGTTCAGCATGGTAAACTCTTCCAGGTGTTCTTTGCCGTCCGATTCTTTTCTGTAACAGGGCCCGATCTCGAAGATTTTTATCGGGTCAGGCAGGACTCTGTCAAGCTTGCGCAGGTAGTTGTAGAGGTTCGGGGCAAGCATCGGCCTTAAGCAGAGATTTTTGTCGATTCTGAAGACCTGCTTTGAAAGCTCCGTGTCACTGTTGATGCCCATTCTCTCCACGTATTCCGCAGGGATCAGAATCGGGGACTTTATCTCCAGAAAACCCCTGTCCACAAAGAATTTCGTGATCTCGCGTTCGAGTTTTCCCAGGTAATTTTCCCTGTCTTCGGCATAGGTCCGCTGCAGGTCTTTTTTTCTCCGGGAAAGCAGTTCGGACTCAAGCTCCCTGAAAGACTTCCCGGAATCCAGGGAAATCTTATCCATCGGACTTAACAGCCCTTCAAGCCTGTCAAGCTGGCTCTTTGTAAGCGCAGGAGCACTCGCAGGAACAGGGGCAGCCGGTACCGCAGCAGATTTTTTCATTTCATGTGCTGCTGCAGGTGCTGCCGAAGCCGAGCATGTTGCTGATGCGGAAGCCTGTGTCGGTGCAGAAACCGGAGATGCGGGTGCAGGTTGTATCCCGGAAAGCGGAGCCTGTGTTGTGGCTTCAAGTGGTTTTGGAGCTCTGGCAATGGATTTCGGCATTGCTTTCCTGACTCTGGGAGTGGAAACAACCTTGACTTTCACGGTGGTCTTCTCTTCGCTGGTCTTTGTGAGAAAGTTGTTAATATCCTCGTCCGAAACCCTGCAGTGCCTGCAGGTCTTCCTGTATTTGTGGTGCCTGAGCGCTCTTGCGGTCCTACTGCTCCGGGAATTATTTACAACGAGCCTTTCTCCACATGCCATTTCGACATATATCTTGCTTCTTGAAACTTCATGGTGCTTGATTTTGTGAATCATTCCGGTTCTGGACATCCAGAGCCCGGTTGTAGATATCAGAGTGTCTAGTGGTTTTTTATCCATAGTGTTACCCCTCGGTGAACTAAAACCCGGATAATTTCCAAGAACAGTATTCAGAACCCCGGCTTACAGAACATAAGCGTGGAGCCAGCAATTGCTGGCAGCTACCCGGAAAAGAAATAAAGTGATCCAGAAATAGTTTATAGGCTCTGGAAAGTGTTTCCTGATTCTATAAAAGATCTCGGTGGAATGTTATGCAAGTGCCATTCCGGGATTCAGAAACATGGCGGAAACCCCGGGAATCTAACCCGGCTGAACGGATTTAGAGTCCATTCGATCTACATGATCAGGTTTCCTCCTCAACAAAATAGAATTAAATTTTATATGTTGTTTTTTCTCTATATAATTCTTAATTGATAAGATAGAATATTATTTTTTTATATATACGTTTTTTGGTGAAACTCCTGCAAAATTCACGCTCTTATTTATAGTTTTTGGAAAGCAGTTCTCATTAAACAGATCTCTATAAAGATTAAAAAATAAAAAAAGTACGGTGAAAATATCCGGATGAAAAATGTGGGAGAAAAGCTCGAATGAAAGAGGGAAATGCTCGAATGAAAGAGGGAAATGGATAAAGAAATAAATCAAGTTTTCATGTTCAGGCTTTTTCGTACATCCCGAGTGTGCTCAGAGTCAGGGCAGTTGCGTTTATATCGTCTTCTTTGTTCCCCCAGGCCCCGTTTTCACGGGCTTTTCCAAGGAGCCAGTCAATGGAAGCTCCCAATTCCTTTTTGAAACCTGCAAGGAGGAGAGCCTGGATTACCAGATTGCTTGTGGAAATATGTTCCCAGCCTCCGTCCTGCTTTCTTTTTGAAAGGATCCATTCAGCCCTTTCCCGGACAAAAGCCTCAAAATCCCTACTTTCGGTTAGATTGTCCTGTTTTTTCAGGGCTGTGATTACAAGGGAAGTAGTGCCAACCTGTTCCCAGTCTGGCCCGTAGTTTTCGTATAACCATCCGCATCCTTCCCTGTCAGAAACTTCCATGTCCGCAAGAGCTCCAAGACTGTAGGCAGTGTCATAGACGTCTTCATTCCATGAGCTTCCTGTTTTCATGGAAAGTAGCCACTTTTCCGGAGCCCGGAATATGATTCCTTCCGCCGAAAGGGCTGAACAGGCCCTTGCCGTATCCCTTATTGAGGAGTTCCAGCAGTTGCCTTCTTTTTTACGGATAAGAAGAGGGGTATAGGGGTTCGGAAGTCCCCATAAAGCATGAGCCGATACTGTACTTGCAAGTTCTTTTACGGACTGGATTTGCCGGGAAGAGAGCCATTCGAAACCTTTTTTCACAATATCAAATTCCAGGTTGTTTAACATTTAACGGTGCTTTTCAAGCTTCATGTATTAAAAGTTGACTGGCAAGTCTCCTTTTTTCCTCTGAAAGCGATTTCAGGTCCGGATCCTGGCATGAATGCAAAATTATATATAGTTTTGCATTATTATGCATAATTATGCGCCCTAGAAAAAGAAGGATAGTGGATTTCGAACATTCGGCAAGGCAGTTCAGACCTTTCGGTCCCGAAAGTGAAATTCCCGAAGAGGTTCTGCTAACTATCGATGAACTTGAGGTCATGAGGCTCAGCTTTCTGGAAAATCTTTCTCAGGGCGAAGCTGCGCTTCGTATGGAGATCCACCAGTCCACTTTTCAGAGGGCTCTGAAAAAAGCACTTGAAAAAGTAACCGATGCGCTTGTCCATGGAAAAGCAATACGGATCGAAGGAGGAGATTACAGAATGCCAAGAGGAGACGGAACAGGTCCTGCAGGCCAGGGCCCGGTTGGCGGTGGAAGAAACCGTGGACAGGGCAAGGGCCGGGGTGGACGGTTCGGCGGACCTGATGGAAATTGTGTATGTCCTGCCTGCGGGTATGAAACTCCCCATAAGCCGGGAGTCTCCTGTAGCCAGGTGAAATGCGAGAAATGCGGAAGCTCAATGGTCAGGAAGTAAGTTAAAAGGAAGGTCGAAAAAGAGTGGGAGGAAGGTACAATCAGTGCTCCTTTGCTGTTCCATTTCAGTTTTTCTTATCGGAACTGTTTAAAGCTTCTTCCCCGACCACTCTCACTTTACGCACAATATAACAATGTATCGAATTAACAATGTATCGAATTAACAATGTATCGAATAGTACAATGAAAGGAGTTGGAAACAATGCCACATGGAGATAGAACAGGTCCGATGGGCCAGGGATCAAAGACAGGAAGAGCTATGGGTTACTGCTCGGGCAGTGACGAGCCGGGCTATAAGACGGTTACTCCTGTAGGAGCTGGCCGCAGGGCCGGACGCGGTATGAACCGAAAAGCAGGTTGCGGAGCAGGTCGGGGTTTAGGACACAGGCGAACTCCCGGTTCCGGAAAAAGTGGGCAGTTTGCTTCCCGGGGTGAGTACTCTGGATATTACTATCCTGCACCTTCTCAGACAGGGGCAGAATCGGATATAGATTTCCTTGAGGACCGAATAAAGGCTCTGAAACAGGAGCTTGATAAATTAACGGAAAATTTGAAGAACTTCCAGTCCCAGGAAAACGATAAAAAGGAATGAGTTAATAAACAAATTCAGAAAAGAGTCCATTAACTAATAGTTCATTGATGGGCTCCGAATTCATATATATACTAGTTTAAAAAATAATTTTTGAACTGGGATATGAGGGATTCCTGGTGGATTTCCCGGTAGATTCCCCCAGTTTATTCTAGACTGGCAGGTTAGCTGGAAATATAGCCTGATGCTCACCAATCTACTTTTCAGAGGGCGCTCAGAAGCGTACTTGAAAAAGTGACTGAAGCTTTTGTACACATAAATGAAGTAAAAATTAAAATCAGTAAAAATTGAAGGAGAAGATTACAGAATGCCAGGTGGAGACGGCAGCGGTCCGGAAGGTAGAGGTCCGGGTGTGGGCACAAGCCGGGAGATTAGAGGGCGGTGCAGGAGCAAGGGAGGAACCGGCGGCCCGGAAGGGACGTGCATATGCCCTGAATGCGGATACGAGGTGTCCCACAGGCCGGGAGTGCCCTGCATTGAGACAAAATGTGAAGAATGCGGGACTCCTATGGTCAGGAAGTGACCGCTTACACGACAAAGAGAAGAGCCTATACAATGAAATCAAGAATCGTTTACGGGCCAATTCTTTCAAGAAGGCTCGGAAGATCTCTCGGGGTCGATGTGATTAAAAACACCGGCTCGAAAAAAAACTGTAACTATGATTGCATTTACTGTCAGCTCGGGCACGTTGAATCAAAGCTCGGATGTCCTGAAGATGTAAAGGAACCGGTAACTCCGGAAGAAGTCTCAGAAAGCTTCCGGAATTTCCATAAAGACATCGAGGGTCTGGACTATGTCACTTTCTCAGGGACATGCGAACCTTCTCTGAACCTTTCTCTGGGGGAGATGATCCGGGATGTCAGGGAGATAGGGGGAATCCCTGTCTGTGTCATCACGAATTCTTCTCTTGTGGGAAGGGAAGACGTCCGGGAGAATCTGGCTCAGGCGGACCTTGTTGTTGCTACTCTGGTTTCGGGAAATAAAAATACCTGGAGAAAGATCCATAGACCTGCTCCCGGCATAACCCTGAAGGGAATAATCGAGGGCTTGCGGGAACTTGCAAAAGCAGGGACCGGAAAAAAGCTTGCACTTGAGGTCATGTTTCTTGAGAGTGAAACCGGGAAGCCTCTGAACAGTACTGATGAAGAGGTCGGGGGCCTGATAACAACAATCAGGTACATATGCCCTGACGAGATTGAAATTCTTACAGTCAGCCGTCCTCCCGCGGAAAAATGGGTAAAACCGGTCTCTGAGGCACGGTTAAGGGAAATTGCGAAGTGCTTTGTTTCGGAGTTTGGGGACGAAAAAGTAAGGCTGGTTTTAAAAGGAAAAAACAAGAGGGCAAGGGTTTTACACCGGGAGCCGGATGAAGAGGTCTATGCCCTTCTCCTCAGGAGGCCCTGTACCTTCGAACAGATCTGGCAGGGCCTGAACATGGACCCTGAAAACCTTAGCCCTGTCCTCGAAAAATTGCTTGGTGAAAGCAAAATAGAGAAAGTAGACTCGGAAACCGGGGAGTACTACAGAACAAAGTAAATTACGGTAAAGCGGTCCCGGAAATACGGAACAAAATAAATCGCAGGTAAAGTGGGCTAAGAAAAAAACGAATAAAAGGAAAATGAGATTGGCTGCGGGGAAAGAGCTCGCAGCATTCGGAAGCGGAACCATCGTCAAGTTTCTCTGAGAAAGAGGAATATCTCAGACTATTTTATTGTAGCCTGTATACTCCTTCCTTATTGTAGCTGTATACTCCTCCTAAATTTCTAAATTTTTTGCCCTCTTTTTTGCTCAGGTTTCTGCTCCCGGATACTTATTCTTCATCATCGGGAGGGAGCCTCTTTGCCAGCTCGGCATCAAGTGCTGACAGAGCATCTTTGTTTTCCCCGACAATTTTCAGCTTATCAATTATCTCGTTGTCGTTTTCTTCTTCTTCGACCTGCTCTTCGACATACCACTGCAGGAAGGAAGCCGTTGTTTCATCTTTTTCCGAAAGGGCAAGCTCTACCAGGTCATTGATTGAGCGGGTAATGAACTGCTCATGTTGCAGGGTCTTCTGGAACATTTCCATCGGTGTCCCGAACTCCATGGGTGGCTCCTTAATTTCCTTTAATCTGACCCTTCTCCCCTGCATGTTGACATAATTAAAGATCTTCATTCCGTGAATGGTCTCTTCTTTGACCTGTACCTTAAACCAGTGGGCAAACCCGGGCAGTCCGATAGACGAGCTGTATGCCGCCATGGAAAGGTAAAGGTAAGAAGAGTACAGTTCCCTGTTAATCTGTTCATTCAGCGCTTCTTCCATCTTTTCGTTCAGCATTATTTCCCCTCACTTTGTTGAATCCGATCTGATTTTTCCCGTAAAATCCCGATTTTACGGTCTTTTCCAGTGTACGACAAGTACCGGGACTTTTGAGTTCCTGATCACTTTTTCGGATATGCTGCCTATCAGGAAGCGTTCGACTTTGCTTTTTCCAAGCGAGCCAATGATAATCAGGTCCATTCCGTTCTTTTCTGCAAAATTGACAATTTCTTCTGCGGGATGTCCTTCGAGAAGGACGGATTCTACCTGCAAGTCAGTATCTTTTGCAGCTTTTTCCATATAAGAAACGGCTTCTTCTCCCAGTTCCCTGAACCGGGTATACATTGCCTCTTCCCACTCCAGATCTTCAGGAACCGAAGAATAAATCGATCTGTCGATAACATAGACAGCATAAATTTTCGCTCCGCTCAGGTGAGCAAGCTCAAGCGCGGCATCTGCAGCTTTTCTGGCACTTTCGGAGTCATCGGTTGCAAGCAGAATTTTTCTATAGAGTTTGCTCTTCATAATCTAACCCCCGGAATATTATCCCATATCTGAATATCCGTATGTTTATATTAATAATTTTCACCGAATAAGTTTCCAGGGAATGGAAAGCCTGTCGATAACGGCAAAAGGCATATACTTGTCAATACAATTAATAAAGAGGAGGATAGACTTTGGGAAAACAGAGGATCAAGCCAATCCGGATATTGTTTTTGATGTCTATTATCTTCCTTTTTGCTTCTGGAAGCGGTTGCGTTCGGAGCTTTGAAGAGGGAAGCTACTACAACATCAAAGATATGGATATCTCAGCAGACCGTGCCGGGACTTCTTTTGTAGACCTTAATGTTACCACATATGTAGAAAAATATCAGGGGGATACGGAGAAAAATTCCTCTCTTCTTTTGAAAGTTTACAGCAGGGAAAGCGGGCTGCTTGAAACACAGGAAAGAATTGAATTGGGGGCGCTGGAAAAAGGGGAAACAAAAGCCGTAAGCCAGAGTCTGAACCTGCCAAAGACCGGAGGCTATAATATACGTTCCGTTCTCTTCGAAGGGGATACCCAGAAGGGCATCGGAGAAATCGATGTCTACAACCTTGATTTTCTGCCTGCGGATGTGCAGGACATAGGGCTTGAAATTTCCGAAATGGATTTCAGGGTCAGGAAAGTGGAAGACAGAAAAGTCCTCATTGAAAGTGACATCTATCTGACAAACGAGGGAAAGAAAACCAGTCAGGATCTCCGTATGCTTGTCAAGGTCCGGGAACTGGACGCGGGGCTACTTGCCGATAAGGTCTGGACCCTGACGGGAGAGATCAAGCCCGAAACAACAGTTATCCGGAGTGTTAACCTGACCATGCCTGACCAGTACAACTACGCTGTCGAAGTGCTGATCTGGAACAATGATACCATTGTAAGGCGCGGGGAAGATTATATCCAGCTTAACCCGAAAGTTGAGGTTAAAGATAAAACTTCCACGGAAACAAAGAAGATTCAGACCAGTGAGTTTGAAAACGTGGATGATTATGAAATGATCCCTGAAGAGAAATATGCCGAAGAAGGAGCAACTCCCGGGTTTAGCCTTTTCCTGGCAGCAGTCCTGCTCTGTTCGGCAGCGGTTCTAAGGAGGCGGTTTGGATGAGTGAAACAGAAGAGCTCAGCCCAGAGACAAAAGAGGCAAAAACTTCAGATCTCAGGGATAACTTCAATAAAGGAGTTTTTGTGATTGCCATGCTGCTTCTGCTTGTGGCGACCTTCCAGCTCTATTTTTCAATAGAGCGAGTAATCGAGATCTGGTTTGAGTATGAGTATATCCCCATTTTCAGGGCCGTATACAATTTCATAGTCCTGCTTGCAAGCCTGTACGTTCTCAGGCTGTACATAGTACAGCGCTGAAATGAAATGTAAAATTTGTTGAAATAGTTAAAAACAGCCCTGAAATATAAAAGAAAGACGAAAAAGACGAAATAGACGAAAATATACAGGTAAATCAGTTGAAAATCTCTCAATCTCTGAAAAAAGGAATTTGAAGAGCCGAAACCCTTGATTTGAGGAGACCTTAAATATCAGGCCTCTTCAATAAGCTTTTTTACGGTTTCAAGCACAAGAACCGCGTCCTGTCTTTTTACATCAACTTCGCTGCTAAGGCAAAAATCAAGAAGCTGCTTTCTTTTTTCTTCCGGGATCAGCCCTTTTTTTGCCCCTTCCTTTGTAAGCCCGAGATAGCTCCGGTCAGGGTAGTAAGTGTTGATCGCAAGATCCAGAAGGGCGTCTTGTTCTTTTTCGCTTACAATTCCGGTATCGAGAGCAGCTTTAAGGGTTTCCCTGATGTTTACTAGGGGCACGGAGATGGGTTCGAAGGTATCAGGGTTGGTGCTTACAGCCACCTCGTCATCGGACTCGATAATCCCGTCCCTGTACCATTCATAGACCTTTCCAACGCCTACCATGCCGTGTGTATCCAGTTCAGAAGCCCTGAGGGCTCCCATGCTGGCTCCGCCGACAACTCTCACTCCTGCATTAAGGGCAGACAAGATCTCCCTGTGCCCTACTGCAGCCCGGTCAAAGAAGATCCCGTCTATAATCCCTATGACGTTATACCCCTGCCGGACGAATTTTTCCAGCTGGAACCTGCGTATTGGGGGCTGGTAGTTTGCCCTGAGGATTTTTTTTGCATCCTCATGGCTGATGCTGTTACCGGTAAAGATAACTGCTCTTGCTTTCATCTTCTTTTCCACGGCTTATCGTTTTTGTCTCTTATAATTTCTTTCTTCTTTCCGGCAGTGATTCTTTGTCCTTTGCGGTCGCGGTCGATAGTGAAGAGTTCAAAGCCCGGAATGATTACCCTGACTACAGGTACTGCGACTTCCTCTCTTGAGAGGTCGGCAACAATCACCTTTTCGGCAAGCCCCTTCAGCTGTCCAAGTATTATATCGATGTTTTCTGCCGGGCTCTTTCCGGAGAGATCCTTCACTTCGGAAAGGGAGATTTTTTCTCCTTCTTCGAACCAGAACCAGTTCAGGCGTTTCATGCGGTCGTATCCCACACTTCGGATAAAGCCTTCCCTGTCCGTGTCTTCCCTTGCGCCCTGAATCTGGACTACTCTTGACTGTGCGGCTTCGGTTATTGCTCTTGAAATTGCGATTTCGGGTTTAAGGTGGGAACCTGCTCCCATGACCAGAAGAGCCGGGTCTTTTAATTTAACGTCATCAGTTGCTGCAATTATTGTGGGAATCCCGGTGTCGGTCGGGACAAGCCAGATTTTGAGGTCTATTCCGGCATCTTTGAATTTCCGGGCAAGCTCGTACAGGTAGCCGTCCTCTTCAGTCAGCACGATTTCTTTCCCAAGGTTCCGGGTAAACTGGGCCGTGCTGATTGCGTCCCTTTCTATAACCTCAAGCAGCCCGTGCAGGATTGCTTCCTCAAGCACGTTTCCGGAAGCCAGTCCGTTGGTATTGCTCAGGAAAAGTTTCTGGCACTGCCCGGGAGCGTCATAAGGGTGGTAAACCGCATTTGCACTTACGAAGACCTCTTCTCCGTTCATCAAATCATATGCTCCAACCCACTCTATAAGGGATCCGGGGTTAAAGGGCTGGGACAGGAGGAGAGAGTTAGGGTCAAGCACGCTGCAGTTTTCTTTTGCACTGGCATAGGACTCCACAAGGGCCGGGGCAGAGATGCTACCTTCTATATTTGCGTTCACGCCCGGCCTTTCTGCCAGGCAGCGCTCAAAACTCTCCATTATTGCCGAAATCCGGGCCCGCTGTTCGGTTGAGCCCTTGCCTGAGTAGATGCTGATCGCTCCCGGAGCGGCACTGGGACGGATTGCCGAGAAGATCGGAATTCCGAGCCTGTCCAGGTTTGTTATATCTGCAATTCGGGTTACACCTATCCTTTTTATCTGATCTTTAGTGTTTTCAAGGGTTGTGGCTTCGTCATACACGCGCTGGGTGCCTTCGAGGTATGAGAGTGACCTATCAATTTTTATCTCGGGCATAGTTAGAAACCTTCTCATCTCTTGTTATATATTTTGTGATTTTTCGGGAATTTTAGGCCCTTTAACAGGGACGTTCACAATTTTCCTGTTCAGGATTTTTTGGTAAGTAAATATCAAACGGAATACAGCGGAATACAATGGAATACAACGGAATACAACGGAATACAAAGAAATACAACGGAACACAAGCAGAACAACGCTATATATTGCGAGGTTCTATAAGTATGTAAGAAGGCTTATATGGGGGTTTTGTCCGACGAATCTCAAGAAATTGTTTCTGGAAGAAAATGTGGGCGGTTTTGATCTGGTACTCCGGGCCCTGTTAGGGACACTTGGAATTACTGCTCTGGCAACGAATCTTATAAAAAGTTCTCCTTTGAAATGGATTGTTGCACTGATAGCTTTTACGGGACTCTACAGTTCGATCCTGAGACATTGCACTCCATACGCTTTTCTCGGGATCAATACTGCAAGGAAAAAATAACAACAGAGTTGGGGGTAACAAATAGAATACGGGAGTGAATCTTTGCCGGCAGTTCATTGGAAAAATCAGTTCTCTGTTTCTTTTTTCAACAAATATTTCTCTTGAAAATCAGACTGTTAAGTCCCGGCTGATTTTTTTCTTTGGATTCTGCCTGATCTTTCCCTGAATCCTTCCTCATTTTCCCGGTTTCGGGACAATGTCCGGCAATTGCTATTTATTTTGTAGTTTTACAGAAGTATAACGTGATGTTTTCTTTCTTATTCAATGAAGAAATCATTTTTTTATCATAGTACTTTATATATGTCTAATAATATTGTTTATATATATCAAAAATATATCAAAAAGATGAGGTAAATGAAAGTGACTACAAGCTGTGAAATCAGATGTACACAGTGTAGAAAATGGTTCCGCTCACAAATTGTTCAATTTGAAGATGCAGAAACGTTTCTGCACACGGTAATATACAAAAATTCGGAAATATGCCCCTACTGTGACACAATGGTTTCTCACGACAAAGAAATCATGAGATTTATAGAAAAAGATAGTACGGGTAAAGTCATTAAAGAAACCAGATGCATACATAATTTCTAATCACTCTTTCTATTTCCATTTCCTGAGCCTTCAAACTCACGGAGTTTCCGATTAAAGGGTTTCTTTTCGGGTTCCGGGAAAAAGTCTTTTCCAACCTGTGGATACTCGCCAAAAGAAACGACCTCCTGTTTTATCCCTATAATGACGTTGTACGGCTTGAATAAAAAATCATGAATAAAAAGAGTAAAAAATGTAGGAATTGAAGGCAAAACGTATATCTATCCTTCGTGAGACTGTACAATTTTGATATTTTTGTATTTTGATCTGCCTTTATAAACTCTCTTGTCTTTCTTTTTTCCTTCTAAGGTGGTAAGGTAAGTTTATTACATGTGGGCATATATGTTATAATATGTCGGTATTGCTTGGAGACTTTGGATCAATTAGTTACATTCCTGCATATGTGGCTTTCTGGTCTACCGTCTTCATCGGGACCGTTTGCTTCATTATGCTCTATTTTTTGATATACATCGTGCATCGGGGTATTAAGAGTAAACAAAGTTACTGAAGTTTTCTTCTTTTTCTTTCCATTTTTTCTTTCTCTTATTTTATTTTCTTTCACTATTCGTAATTTTTTTAAGTCTGTTCTGTCTGATGTGGGACGTTTGATTCCCTTATTTTCAAATATATTAAGAGTTATAATATTTAACAAAATTAAAATCAGGGGGTATCTGGGTATATGCAGGCTGAAAACGGAGGGATTGACACTACAAGTTCTACCGTTCAGGTAAATGAACAATCTCCTCACGATAAAAAACATAACTCTGGAATGGAAATGCCCAAAAATTCCCACGAGTTGCACGAAGATAACGGGCATAAATCGGCTGGAAATATGCTGCATGAGGACCATCAGGAAGGGCAAGCAGGGCACGAGGAAAAGATAACTCAAACCCATGATCAGAACGCTGAGATGAACCCTCAGGGTCATGACCAGCATGAAGGAATGCAACATGAGGGGCATGAAATGGGGGGCAAAGGTCACGGCAAAGGTCATGGCGATCACCATGCTCATATGCTTGCAGATTTCAGAAAAAGATTCATCGTTTCTTTTATACTGACCTTCCCGGTTTTGCTGCTCTCTCCCATGATTCAGGGCTTTTTTGGTTTTGAGTTTCGCGTTCCAGGCGCGGATATTCTTACCTTTTTGCTTTCCACTGTCGTTTATTTCTACGGCGGCTATCCGTTTCTCAAAGGGCTCAAAGACGAGCTTGCAGAGAAAGCTCCGGGAATGATGACCCTTATAGCCGTTGCTATCAGCGTGGCTTATTTTTACAGTTCTGCGGTGGTATTCGGGCTTCCAGGTGGCGTTTTTTTTTGGGAACTCGTAACCCTTATCGATGTAATGCTGCTCGGGCACTGGCTGGAGATGCGCTCGGTAATGGGGGCTTCAAGAGCCCTTGAAGAGCTTGTAAAAATCATGCCCTCTATTGCTCACCTGAAGAAAAACGGCGAAACTGTTGACGTGGGAGTTGACCGGTTAAAAATAGGGGACAGGGTTCTGGTCAAGCCCGGGGAAAAGATTCCTGTTGACGGGATTGTTACGGAAGGGACGAGCAGCGTCAATGAATCAATGCTCACAGGGGAATCAAGACCTGTCACGAAAAAGCCGGGAACTGAGGTCATAGGCGGTTCGATTAACGGAGAGGCGGCTTTTGTCGTGGAGGTAAAAAAAACGGGCAAGGACACCTATCTTAACCAGGTTGTCGAACTCGTCAGAACAGCCCAGGAAAGCAAATCAAAGACTCAGGACCTGGCGAACAGGGCTGCAATGTACCTGACGATCATAGCCCTGACTGTGGGCGCGCTCACCTTTCTCCTCTGGATTTTCTTCGGGCATGAAGTTGTCTTTGCCCTGGAGAGAGCGGTAACCGTAATGGTTATCACCTGCCCGCATGCCCTCGGGCTTGCGATCCCGCTCGTGGTTGCAGTTTCAACGTCCCTGGCGGCAAAGTCCGGGCTTCTCATCAGGGACCGGCAGGCATTTGAAAAAGCCCGGAGCCTTGAGGCTGTAATTTTTGATAAAACCGGAACCCTCACTGAAGGCAGATTTGGGGTAACCGATGTAGTTTTGCTCTCAGGAGATGTCGATAAAATTAACGACAAAGAGGTCCTCAGCCTTGCAGCTTCTCTTGAAGCAAGTTCGGAACACCCGATCGCAAGGGGAATTCTTGAAAGTGCCAGGGAAGAAGGGATAGAGCCTTTACCGGTTGAAAAGTTCAGTTCCATTCCCGGAAAAGGAATCGAGGGCACAATAGAAGGCAGGAAATTCCTTGTTGTAAGCCCGGGCTACCTTGAAGAAAAAGGAATTCTCCTGAATAACGGGAGAATCGAATCTGAGAAAATAGAAGAAATTAAGGAGCAGGGAAAAACCGTTGTATTTCTACTTGAAGGAGATACGGTGCTTGGAGCCCTTGCCCTTGCCGACATTGTCCGGAAAGAGTCAAGGGAAGCAATTTCAAAGCTCAAAGGAATGGGTATAAAATGCCTGATGCTTACCGGGGACAACCGCTATGTTGCTGCCTGGGTGTCTAAGGAACTGGAGCTTGACGACTACTTTGCAGAAGTCCTCCCGCACGAAAAGGCTGCAAAGGTCAAGGAAGTCCAGAAGCAGTACATTACCGGCATGGTCGGAGATGGGGTCAATGACGCCCCTGCCCTTGCCCAGGCTGATGTGGGCATAGCCATCGGAGCAGGCACGGATGTTGCAATCGAAACCGCTGATGTCGTACTGGTGAAAAACGATCCGGGAGATGTGCTGTACATTATTGAGCTTTCCAGAAAAACTTACTCCAAGATGTACCAGAACCTGCTCTGGGCAACCGGGTATAATGTATTTGCAATTCCGCTTGCAGCGGGGGTACTCTACGGATGCGGCATCTTATTGAGCCCTGCCATAGGGGCGGTTCTCATGAGCCTTAGTACCGTGATCGTGGCTATAAATGCAAGAGCTTTAGATATGGGGTGATTTAATGTTCGGAATAATTCGCGGTTTGATGAAGATACTGGCTCTGGCAGCAATGGTTTCTGCAGGAGTCAAATTCATCTCAAAGCATGTAAGGGGAAAAAGAAGAAAATAATAAGTAGTGAACAAAAAACCTGATAATCTTGGCTGATTATTTTGGCTGATTATTTTAACAGATAAACTCAGGTATGATTTAAAAGGGGGTTAAAGCATCGCAGACAGGGAGAGCAAAAGCAATCCATTCCTGATTCTCCTGCTGGTTCTGATAGTCGCAGGGATAGCTTTCCTTATTTTTACTTTCGGGACCATGTGGGGATTTTCTCGTACAGGGGACGGCTTCTATGGCCGGCCTGATATTTATTCGGAAAACAGGACTTCGTATCCGGGAGGTGGAATGTATCCGGGAGGTGGAATGTATCCGGGAAGAGGTATGTATCCGGGAGGGTATCCTTCCTATAACATAAGTGATTTTGAGTCAAACGGGGAGTTAATCTACTATACCGGGTTTAATGAAAGCGGTGAGCGTATTGAGACAGAGTACGGTCCTCACTGGCTGTACGTTCATGGAGGGAGCTGTGTTGACTGCCATCGGACGGACGGGAGAGGAGGATATCCGGTGATGATGGGTTACACAATCCCTCCGGATATCAGATATGAGACCCTTACTTCTGACGAGCACGAAGAAGAGGAAGGACATCCTCCATATACGGACGAGACCATCAAAAGGGCGATCCGGGAGGGTATTGATTCTGCAGGCGAGCCTCTTGACCTTACCATGCCCAGATGGAATATGACCGATAAGGATGTGAATGACGTCGTTGAATACCTTAAAACGCTTTGAGGGGGGAACCCTCTCTACTTTTTCTCCGGATAATCGGGAGATGCCTGAGCTCTCGGGAATTACCTGCCGAGTTCTTTGATTCTTTTAGGCTGCCTGATAAGGTAGTAAAGAAAAGCTCCTACAATGTATGTAAAAACAATTACTATGATCCATTTAAGGCGTGTATTCCCTTTGTCCGTTTCTTTTCGCAGGCAGTCAACAAGGGTCCAGGCCCAGAGGATAAAAGAAAGAAGAAAAATAAATCCGAATATAATGAGAATAAGGTAATTACCTGGCATTTTACTGTTTCCTGTTTTGGTTTTTCTTAATCCGAAATTTTTCTTAACCAGAGTTTTTCTTAATCTGGATTTTTCTCAGCCCCGTTCTATTTTTCAATATACGGCCCTATTTACTTAAACAGTTTGGTTTTTTGCCTTTTTTAATCCCATCTTTCTTTGGTCTCAAGTTCTTATCTCAAATTCTATCTCAGTATTTTAGCTCTTTCTCAAATCTCCTTAGCCTGAAATTGAGGAAAAATACGATATAGATTATCATACCTGCAAGCAAAAAGGCTCTTCCTGCAAGCAGTTCGTATAAAAACCCTCCGAGGATCAGGCCGGTTATGCTTGCAAGCCCTCCGAAGCTGCCGGCAAATCCCTGTACCGTGCCCTGGTAATTTTTCCCTGCAATTTTTGATAGAAGGGAGAGGAAAGAAGGCCACATAAGTCCGTCCCCCATTGCGAAAAATCCCGTTGCAAGATAGGTCAGAAAGAGGTTTCCGGGGATAAGCAGCAGAAAGTTCGTGCCGAGCATAAGGCTTCCGAATATTATCAGCGAGGCTTCCGAATATCTTTTTGAAAGCCTTGGGAGTATGGAACCCTGCACAATTATCAGAAGACCGCTCAGGACCGTAAAGTAGACCCCCATTCCTGCTATGCCCCAGTCAAGGGCTGCGATTGCATGCAGCGGAAAAGCGGTGTAGAAAATATTGAAGCCGAGAAAGATGAGGAAGTAAAGGCCGAGCATGTAAGGGATATTCGGAAGCTTTAAAACTTCCCTGAAGGAAGGCTTCCCGGTTTCCCGCACGGTCCGGCATTCCTTTATCTCGTAGCCAAACACTTTTCTTATGTCTTCGGCTTTGACAGGTCCCTTCAGAGAGCATTCTCTGTTTTCGGGGATATAAAATATAATCAGTAAAGTTCCTATAAGGGAAATTACCACTGCACCAAGGACAGGGGCTGCTTCTCCGTATGCTGTTATGCTCAAAAGTCCGGCAAGGGCAGGGCCCACTATGAACCCGAGGTTTGAGGAAATCGACATTTTTCCGAAATTTCGGTTCCTGTCTTTTTCTTCGGTAATGTCTGCCAGATAGGCATTGGCTACGGACACGTTGCCTCCGGTCAGCCCGTCGAAAGCCCGCGCAAAGAAGAGCGCTGCAAGGGGCAGGGTGAAGGCAAAAGTCCCCAGGACTTCGGAATCGACCTGAAAAAGGGTTACAACCGGGAGAAAAAGAGCTCCGAGAAAGATAATCCATGAAAGGAGGGTCCCCACCTGGCTCAAGAGCAGTATTTTTTTACGCCCGTAAATATCAGACCACCTGCCGAGGACCGGGGCGCCTATTAGCTGGAAAGCCGGATACATGGAACTTGCAAGTCCGTAAATGAAAGCATTGCCTCCAAGCCGGTTTACCAGAAAGACAAGGAAGGGGAGGACAATGCTGAACCCGAGCGTGCCTATAAAATTGACCGTAAGGAGAGGGAGAAGGGAAATCCTCTCTCGTGCAGGAGGGTCAGGCCTATTTTCCTGTCTCACGCTTTCCGGACCTGTTTCCATATTCATTCCAGTTTTTTTCTTTTTAAGGTTTTGTGCCAGAAATAAGGGCCCGGAGCTACTTAACCCTTATTTCCCATGAAATTTTCAGGTCTGAGTGCAGAAATAGCTGCTCGAATACAACCGGATGTGAAATATTCAATGCACGGGCTCGATGTTATCTGCAACCCGGAAACTTTTTTGTTGCTTTCGTTATAGCAAAATTAAACGCATAGGCCGACTAAATGAATATAGAGAGTGAATGGAGGGTGAATAGAGAGAAGCATCATGACAAAAGCTGCAGCTAAAACAGGAGTAGGCCCAACAGTACTGGTCGCTATCGAGCAATATTTTCCTGAGAATCAACGCATAATCGAAGACGATCTTGCTTATCGAATACTGCCGTTAGGCATGAGATCTCTTGTATGGCTGATGCGGTTTAATTCGGTAAGGGCCTGGATGATTCGGGTTACCGAGAAAGACACTCCCGGTATCTGGGGCGGGATGATGTGCAGAAAACGGTACATAGACGAGAAGCTTATCAAGTCGGTCAATCAGGTTAATGCGGTCGTGAATCTGGGTGCAGGCTTTGACACCCGAGCATACCGGTTACCAGCTCTATCTGAAATGCCGGTCTGGGAGGTTGATCAGCCTGAAAACATTAATTCCAAGCAGACCCGGCTGTGTAAGTTGTTCGGAGCAGTTCCGTCCCACGTCAGGCTTGTGCCGATAGATTTTGATCGAGAAGAACTGGGTCCCGTTCTTGCTTCTTATGGCTACTCTAAGGACATGCGGACATTTTTCATATGGGAGGCTGTCACGCAGTATCTGACTGAAACCGGAATCAGAGTGACTTTTGATTTTCTGGCTAAAGCCGAGCACGGCAGCCTTCTGGCTTTCACATATACTCGCAAAGACTTTCTCGATGGCCGGGTAATGTACGGCTGGGAGAATATCTACAAAAAGTACGTAAGGGATAAGATCTGGCTTTTCGGGATGGACCCTGAAGAGTGGCCGGATTTTCTTGAGGGGTACGGCTGGCAGGTAGTCGAGCATGTCGGTTACGAGGAACTTGCCGCGCGGTATATCAGGCCTACAGGTCGGGAACTTGCCTCTACGCCGGTCGAAAGGATAGTCTATGCGGAGAAAGTGTAATCGACTGCGTATGTTTGCCTAACTTTTTCTATGTCAGGAGGGGCCGGGAACTGCTAAGCCGGCAGGTTTCGAGCAAATTGACGAACTATCTTCGATTGCGCCGGAAAATTAAGCATTGAAATTTCAACAGCCTGGTAACGGAAGATCAAAAAATGTGAAAAAAGGAAAATTGCCTGCGGGCTGAAGCAGGCAGTTTTTTCAGCCCATGACCCGCTTTAAAGTTTAAAATTTGAATTTTTGCTTAAAGCTTTAAATCCTACAAACCTCGCTCTTTCTGAGCCAGTCGATATCGGACTGGTAGAGGAGCCTCAGGTCTTTAAGCCCCAGTTTCAGCATGGCGAGCCGGCTTACTCCGAGCCCCCAGGCAAGGACGGGTTCTTTGATCCCGAAAGGTTCCGTGACTTCTTTTCTGAAGACGCCTGCTCCTCCGAGTTCGACCCAGCCAAGGCCGTCCACGTAGACCTCAGGTTCCACACTCGGTTCGGTGTAGGGGAAATAGCCCGGGCGGAAGCGGACTTCTTCGAACCCCATCCTGTGGTAGAACTCTGCAAGGAGCCCGAGCAGGTCAGCAAAGGACATATCTTTGTCCATTACCACGCCTTCAAGCTGCTCGAATTCGGGAGTATGGGTAGGGTCAATTGTTTCCCTGCGGTACGCCCTGTCAATACAGAAGGCTTTTACAGGTGGTTCGGGGTTGTCTGCGAGGTACTTTATGGTTACTGAAGTGGTATGGGTCCTGAGCACATTGCGCCTGGCAAGGTCCCTGTCCCAGATCCCCCCCCAGCCGCAGGAGTCGATATCTCCCCCGTTCTCGTGCATTGCCGCCACTTTTTCGAAATATTCAGCCGGGAGCTGGCAGGTGCTGCCGAGGTGGAAGGTGTCCTGCATGTCCCTTGCAGGGTGGTCCTGGGGCTGGAAGAGAGCATCGAAGTTCCAGAAAGAGCTCTGGATTATGCCCCCTTTGATTTCCGTGAAGCCCATTTCCAGGAAGATCTGGCGCATCTGTTCAATCAGGCGCCTGTAAGGGTGGATTTTGGTTCCGTAGAGGGGTTTCGGGGTGATGTCGAGCCTGTAAGGCCTGAACTTTTTCCCTTTCCAGGCCCCGCTCTTCAGCAGTTCGGGAGTGAGCTGGGCAATTTCTTCTTCAAGGACAATGCCTTCGGCAGCAAGAGCGCACCCTGCTCCTGTTACGGAAACAGTTCTGGACTTCTCTTCGTGCTTTATGACAAGTTTGCGCTTGAGCAGTTCCTTTACAGTTCCTTCGTCGGCTGCAAGCTCTTCGAGAGTTTTTGCCTGGCCTGCGAAAGTCGCAAGAGCTTCTTCGTCCTTGCCTGCAGGAGCTTTTCCCGAAGGTACCATAACTCCGTTTTCAACCTTTGCCCACCCTTTTTTTATGAGCCAGCCGGTTGCGATCCCCACGGTCTTGGGGGAAAAGCGGCTCCTGAGTTCTTCAAGAGGGGCGGGAGCTTTCAGGGCGTCAATTATCTGGCGCTCCGGAAGTCCGGTTTTCGTATATTCTTCTCCCTCCTTTGTAAGGGAGTAACGTTCGAGCACTTTTTCGGAGACGGAAGCAAGTCCTTTTTCCTGGAGCATGAAGGCTGCCTGCATTGCCGCATCCACCTGCAGCCCGGACTTTTCTTCCAGTTTATCGGGAGCTGCCGACCCCAGCTCCTCAAGGGCGAGCAAGACCTTTTTTTCGTTGATTGTAAGGTTATCCTGAGCACTCATATTGTAATCACGTCCTGATCTTCCTGAAATGATTAAGGATTTGATTGTTATAAGGATCCGATCTTTTATCGGAATCTGATAAGTCTGCTAATAATCTGATTTTGTAAGTTTATGAATAATTCAGTCTTTGTAAATTATGAATAGTTCAGTCCTTGTAGATAATTCTGTATTCGTCAAGATGTTCCCGTGCAAGTTCCCTCTTTTCCTGATGGTCTTTAAGGAATTCCTGCATTTTTTCGGCTGCAAGCTGCTTGCATGAGCCGCACATCCTTGTCCCGGAGATACATTCCTGCTTGATTTCCAGCAGTTCTTCATCGCTGGCAATCAGGTGGAAAAGCATGAGTTCAAAGACCGAACATTCCTCGGGTTTTCCTCCCAGTTTTTTCTGCTCTTCGAGGGTTACGCAGCCCCCGGTTTTTGCCCGCTTTATCTTTTTTGCCCCATCCTTCGGGGAGTCCGTAAGGGCAATCTGGCTTTCGGGAATACTGCTGGACATCTTCCCGCCCTGCAGTCCGCTCATGAACCTGTGGTAGGTGGAGGCTGGAGGAATAAAAGCGTAGCCTCCGAACTCGACTGCGACTTCCCTGACAAGCTTTTCAAGTCCTGCAAGGTCGGGATACCCGAGCACGTCAATGTGCTCTTCATAGAGCTTTACTTTCCCGGGAATGCGTTTCTTAAGCTCCTGAAGGGCCTCTTTCTGGGCGGTTTTTCCCCTGACGCTCAGGTATTTCCTGCCTGTCTTTACGTCTTCCCGCTCCTCTACCCTGAACATGTTCATCTTGCCTGCAAGTCCCCTTGTCAGGCGGAGGTGAGGGTCCTGGTCCGGGCCTACGGGGACCACAACCGGCTTCGGTCCTCCGAATTCTTCAAGCTGGGGCTGGAGGATATCTGCAGCCTGGGTTGCCACGCTGAGCATATGGGAGAGGCTTGTTTCTCCCGAAAAGCCGTAGATTGCACTCAGTTCCGAAAAATTGACCTTGGCCCCGAGTTCAAATGCCAGGTCTTTGACGCTTCCGCAGCCTGACTGGAAATAGATAAGGCCGTCGGGTTTGAATCCGAGGGCGATCAGGCTTAATATGTATTCTTCAACTCCTATTTCCCTGCACTTCTGCCAGGAAAAACCGCGTACGGAAAAGGCTTCCCTGTCTGCAATCCCTACAAAGGCGGAAGCTCCCATTTCCTGATGCCAGACTATCTGGTCCATGACCATCTTATGCCCGAGATGGACCTTTCCTGAGGGCATAAAACCGTCCATAACCGAAAAAGGGGCACCTGTCCGCATGGCCTCTGCAATCTGTTCGTAATCACGGTGCCCGAAGATAATTTTTCTCCGCATGTACATGTGCGGGGAAGGGATTTCCGGAAGTATGTTTTCAAAAGGAGAAATCCCGAATTCTTCGAATAGTTTGGAATAGTCAGTGATATCGCTTGAACTCCACGGGTCAAGTTTAGTATTCATAAAGTCCCTCATGGGCTGCCTTTTCCGGAAAGCAACCGCAGGCAGCTTTTTCTTGCTACATAAATAGGGTAACGTAAATAAGGGTGAAAACTTCTTTCCGGCTAAATTGCTCTTTAAAAATACCTGCTTATATGTAAATGTTTATCTTCTGGCGTTAAGTTCCGGAACTTAATATTACTTTGCACTTCTTTTCTTTAAGTTATTTGGAAGAAATTTTCCTCTCAAAAACTGAAATATAATCTGTAAAAAATTTAGGAGTTAGTCCACGCCTTTTCTGTCTTCTAATTAATCTTGGCTAATTAATCTTGGTATCAGGTTCTGACCCCCAGAAATATATATTCAAAAGCTCAATTGTAATTAGATGGATAAGAGCTCATTCTTAGAAGATATAAGCAAGATTTTAGCCGGATTAAAAGAGGTAGATACAGCCTACGTATTCGGCTCATTTCTTGAAAGAACAAATTTCAACGATATCGATGTAGCTTTGCTCCTGTCCGAAAGTTTAGATCCTTATCAAAGTCTCAAGTTCTCTTTAAGAATTGCAGGTGAGCTGGAGAGGCGAATCAGGCCCAGATTTGAGTTTGACGTAAAAATACTTAACAATTCTCCGATAGAATTTCAGTTCGAGGTTATTAAAAAAGGACATGTTATCTTCTCCAGGAACGAGCCCAACAGAATCGATTACGAATCTGAGGTAATTTCGGCTTATCTGGACCTGAAGTATATGTATGATTTGATAGACAAGGAATTCCTGGCGAGGGCATAAAATGAGAATACTGGCCCATCTCAGAGAGCTTGATGAATCCCAGAAGGACTGGGAAAGATATCAGGCCATATCCCTGAAAGATCTGAAGAGAGATAGGGACAAAAGGAATATGGTTCTTCATGCCATGCTGGTCAGCATCCAGGCTGCAATAGATGTAGCTGCCGGGTTAATAGTTAAAGAGGGACTGGGGAAACCCACGACATATAGAGAAGCCTTTGAAATACTGGGTCAGGCAGGGTTGATTCCGGAAGAACTTGCTGAAGAGCTTTCGGATCTGGCGGGGTTCAGAAATGTCCTCGTTCACATATACTGGCAGCTAGACCTTGATCAGGTATATGGCGTCCTGCAAAACGATCTTAAGACCCTGAAATCCTTTTTACAGGAAGTTAAGAAATTATCAGATCAGGATTTATCTGCTGAATGAATCTCGATCTGAGGTGCATTAAAATACCAGAGAAAAGCTGCCTTGAACGAAGATTCAGACAGCAGATCATCTTGAGGTTATTTTTCACAGATTTCTTCAAAAGGATAGGGTAGTTTTGCCTCTTCGGGAATTTTGTCTACAAGATCCATAAACTCAGGGTCGTGCATGGGGCTCAAACTCTTCTGCCTCTGGAAATACGGATAACTCCTGATCCTCTGCCAGATCTCTTTTAAGGACACTTCTTTTACATTTCCAAACCTGAAAGGAGGGTAAGGGCTTGGTTTTACATCGCCTTCTGCGGTTACATGCATCCAGCGCCTGCCTGCCATTGCCCCCATCATCTGCCCTTCGAAATAGGTGTTTGAAAACATCCTTGGGCCTTCAGGAGCCGAGTTAATCCTGTGATACATTTCAAGAATTGTTTTCCGGTCCCGATCCGTAATCACAGGTTCGCCTCTGTTTTTCGGCATTGATTCCCAGACCGAAAACTCATGTACCCCAAGTTCCGCTGCAAGGGCATAAAGGGCAGGAAGTTCTTTCATGTTTGAGGGAGAGGCGTGAGTTGTCATTACAACAAGAAGCCCGGCTTCAAGAGCCAGTTTTATGGCAGAGACGGCCCGTTCATATGCTCCTGTAGAGTTTCGGACAGCATCGTGTTTTTCGGGGTCGGTAGAGTAAACCCCTACCATGAGGGCATGAATCCCGGCTTCCTTCAGTTTAAGGGCGGTTTCTTTTGAAAAATCCGTACCCCAGGTGGAACAGTTAACTATGGCCCGGGTTTTGTCCACATATTCGATGAGCTCAAAGACATCTTCCCGCAGCAGGGGATCATTTTCAGTAATATTGATAGTGAGGGTACCAAGTTCCAGGGCTTCGTCTATTACTCTTTTTATTATGTCCGTATCAAGTTCGTCAGCAGCGGTTTCCGGCGGGTACTTTGCACTGTTCCGGCGGGTGATTTCGATTGAGACGGTTTCGGGCACGTATTTTCCCATAGCTATCTGGATTTCTGCAAAAATGAGGCGCTTGAAAACAGGACTCGGGATGGGAGGCAGCCAGGCGGATGGAATAATCCTCTCCTCCTGTACCAGAGCCGGTTTTTCCTCCTGCAGGCGTGAATTCATCTTTTTCAGTACAGGGTTGCAGGCCGCTTTCAGAGGCCCGTTTGTTATAAGCTTCAGAGATTTTCCTTCCTGCTGCTGAAGGTTCACAGACAGCCCTGGCATGGAAAAAAGTTCTATAGTTCCACTCTTTACAGGAGAGCCCGTCACATTCTTTTTTTCAGGAGTCATTTTTCCTCACAGGTCATTTTCTTACGAGTTCCTGGTTTAATTGTTTAAATATTTAAAACCGTCTCTGATTTAAAAAGCCCATTCAAATTGCTTTAAACCGCTCATTCAAATAACTATTTTTCCCGGGATAAATGGAGCTGTTCTATTTGAAACCCACTTTAAACCAGCCTCAGAGGGCGGTAAACTCTTTAAAAACAGGTCGTGCGGGAATCTGAAGCTATGTTGAATCTCGAACATGAAGTTATGTATATATCCGGTTTAAAATGTATGGTCTTAAAAATGTATCTGAAAATAAGAGCTTTGGCCGTCCTGACTCGAGGGGTGAATAAATTCACGATCGGCCTGGACTGCCTCTTAAAGTATTTAAAAAAGCTTAAACCTCATATCCTTTCCGAGAAGGCGAGGTTTCCGCTGATTTTCTTAATCTTTACTTTTACCACGTCGCCTTTTGTGGCTCCGGGCACGAAGACTGTGTACTTATCAATTTTTGCTATCCCGTCACCTTTGGACCCGACGGCATCTATCCGGAGTTCGTAGGTTCCACCTTCTTCGATAGCATCCCTGATAACCACGTTACTTACCTTTCTCTTTTTGACAGGCCTGTGAGCTCCGCAGGCAGAACATTTCAGGACAAGCACCCTGTCCACCCTGACAAGCTGGGTGTCCGGGCGTCCGCATTCCGAACACATGACGTATTCGTCAACATATGCCTGAATATTATCTGAAATCTGAGCTCTCGTAAACCTGCCCTGGAAGACTGCACGTGTGCCTTCTATCTTCCCTGCAGTCCCCAGTTCCCTGGTGAGATATTTCATCAGGTGGTCAGGGTCCCGGTTAAGGGTGTCTGCAATATTTCCGAAGTTGTCCAGAATTGTGGTCTTTCCTTCGGAAAAGAGTTTGGGTTCAGGGATTACGAATCGAGCATCAGTAGTCTCTGTGTCCGGCATCTTTGCCATTGCACGGTTCAAAAGCTCTTCGTAATCATACATTCTTTAGACTCCCTCGTAATTTTACGGCTTCTTCCCGGTTACTGTACCAGTTCCGCGCCTTCATCGATAACGATTCTGCAAGGGGTGGGCAGCTTCTGTCCGGCGTGCCAGAGAGCTTCCTTTGCAGCCTTGAAGTTCTGCTTCTCAACGGCTACTGTAAAGATCTTCTGCATTGGTTTTACCCTTGCTGCGGTACCGACGTTCTTTCCAAAAGCCCTGCGCATCCCACTGGACACACGGTCTGCTCCGGCGCCTGTTGCCTGTTTGTTTTCCCTGACTACTTCGTGGGGGTAAACACGGAGCTTCATGTAAAAGCCCATTTTCCCTGTGTCAGCGACAAGGTGCCTGTTTGCTGTGATACGGGCTGCTTCAAGCGCAGTGTGCCTGATCTGACATTTTTCTTCTACGACCAGGGAAATTTTTACAGGGAAACTTGTGTTTGCTTTGTCTCCCATATCATAGTGAATAACCTGGCTTCCGGGAACACCGCCCATGTATTTTCTTCTGGTAAATGAGCGCTGTCTCACGTTTCTATACATACTTCCTGGCTTTCGTACCATTAGTCTGATTCTCCTGAAAGATGATGATTTTGATAAATTTTGAGTGGAACCTTTTTCCACTTATAACCCATTTATAAGCGTTTGCTTCAAGTTTACGAAAAAACTGTCTGGCAAACCGTTGAGTATGGAGATATGTGCATATAGAGATACCTGCCTGTATTTACATTTATCTGTAAATCTTCCCTCACGGGTTCCGGCAGGAAACTTCGGTGTCCCCGGGTTCTCTGATAGGGAATTTCGTATCTGAAACTCTACAGTTCCTGAATTTTTATATATCCCGGGCTTAGGTGACTTACCCCCTACTACTTAGTGGTTTATAAGTTTTATTGATGGTTCCGGGTATTTCTCTAAAAATCCTGCAAGAAGCCCGAAGCAGCCTGAAAGCATCATGCTCCCGAAAGGTGCGGCAAAATGCAGTTTTTTTGAAATTTCCTGCCTGATTTCCAAGTCCTGGAGCTTTTCAAGCATCTCCCTCTTCGGGCCTGTAACCATTATTGAGTGCACCTGTTCAAAGCCGCAGGCTTCCTTTATATAAGCCCCATGCCCTCCGTCATCAAAGACTTCCTCAAAGCCAAGGACCCCGTCGGCAAGCCGGATAATATAGTCCTGGAGCTTTTCCGGGTCCATGAGGGAACTGTGGTGTTCGAAAATGGCTGTGATCCTGTTTTCATTCACAAGTGCCCCGAGCGTATGCCCGTTTCCTATATTGACAACGATTGCAGGCTGGACAGCTGCAGGATCAACAAGAGCCCCGAATACGGCTGCAGGTCCCGTGTCCATGAAAACTGCCCGTGTCTTGAGGACAGTCGTGGATTTAAGAAGCGAATCCGCCTGGGCTTTCATGCGGGTAAAAGCCTGAGGGATTTCTTCGGGCAGGAACACAAAGTTTTCGAGCTTTCCCCCATTCTCGATAAGTTCCTTTAGAAGTTCGAACCTGTAGACCCTGTTGCTCTTATCCGGGGCGTTTCCGTGGTCCTGCACCGCAACTGCATAATTTTCCGGCATCCTGACCTCAAAATTTGAGAGTGCGCAGGAAGCGGCGCAGGGGTCAAAGTCCTGCATAACAACCTCCAGCGCTTCCCCCGATCCTGCAAGTTTCTTTGCCTCTTCCTTTGAGACAATCCGGACTCCAAAAGCCTTCACTCGCTCAAGGTTGTCATGAATGGTCAGGGCAGCGTCTTCCGTGGCATATACAGGGAGCCCTGCTTTTAAGTGAGCACGGACAGCCCATGCCGAGGGCCCTCCTCCCATTATGGTCCCGGTAAGTACAAGCGCCTTTCCTGCCTTTGTCACTCTCCGCACTCTTTCCGCAGTAACCTGTGTGGGGGCGGGCATGACCATTATCAGGCTGTTTTCAACTTCTTTTGCCGAGTCAAAGAGCAGGATATCCTGCGTACCTGTACCTATATCCGCTGCTAATATATGCATAACCTGAGCATTGGGTTGATAAGTTATTAAAATATGGGCAGGCAAGTAAGCTTGAAGGATAAAGAGGAAAAATAAGCATAATTGAAAATTATAATATCAAAATCAACGTTGAAACTGAACCGGATACCCAGAAGAGAAAAATAATCTGGATATATCTGAATCTTATGGAGAGTGCCGTTTTCATGATAGAATCTACACCGGAAATTCACAAAAAAAACGCTAAAAAATCTTTTTCTTTCGCTTTAATTACGGTTTCGACCTCAAGGTACGAAAAGTATGGGGATTCAGTTTCTCCCGACGAGGCTGAAGACCTTTCGGGAAAAGCTATGAAAGAACTTCTTGAGGCTGCAGGCAACAATGTCTCTTTCTACAGGCTTGTGCCTGATGAAAATAATGTACTTCTGGATGCCATTTCTGCCGCGCTTGACAGCTCTGCGGATATTGTTATAACAAGCGGAGGCACAGGGCTTGCCCCGAAAGACCTTACTATAGAGTCCGTAACTCCTCTTTTTGAGAAGGAAATCCCAGGCTTTGGGGAACTTTTCAGGTACAAAAGCCTTGAAGATATAGGGACATCGGTAATCCTTACCAGGGCGGCGGCCGGTGTAATAAAAGGAAAGGCTGTATTCTGCCTGCCGGGGTCTCCGAATGCGGTGAAGCTTGCCCTTTCTGAGATTATTATTCCTGAAGCCGGGCACGTTGTAAAGCATGTGAAGGAATAATTCTGATATTTTGGTAGATGAGTTTTTTAATATATGTAGGCTTGGATGAGAGTGAGGTTGCTTAGCGAATGGCTTTTCCATAAAGCAAATTCAAAATCAATTTCTGCATCCAAGTATAAAACGTACTGTGAATTGAGTTTCATTTTTCTTTCATTTTAGCCTTAAGAAACTCTATACTCTTTTCAGTTTTCTTGAAGTATGGATGAGAAGATCCAAGTTTAAGATTAAATATTTTAAGAGAGCGTTCAAACAAGGGCAAAGCTTCTTCATATTTTTCGATATAACAATAAAGAATTGCAATGTTGTTCAGAGTTATTGCAACATTTGGGTGTTGCGGACCCAGCGCCTTTTTACTAATGTCAAGTGCTCTTTGGTATGATAGGAGTGCTTTCCCGTAGTCCCCCATTTGACGATAGAGTGATGCGATATTATTTAGTGAGTTTGCAACATCTGGGTGTTTTAGATCCAACGTATTTTCACGAATTTTAAGTGCTCTTTGATAAAGTGGTAGTGCTTCTTCGTACTCTCCCATCTGATAATAGAGTCCTGCTAGATTGTTTAAGGCTATTGCAACATTTGGGTGTTTTAGATCCAACGTATTTTCACGAATTTTAAGTGCCCTTTGATAAAGTGGTAATGCTTTTTCGTAATCTTCCATTTGATAATAGAGTTCTGCGAGGTTGTTTAGTGTTACTGCAACATCCAGATGTCTAGGTCCCTGCATTTTCTCATAAATTTCAAGTGCCCTTTGGCAAAGTAGGAGCGCTTTTTCATAATCTCCCATCTGATAATAGAGTCCTGCTAGATTGTCTAGTGTTGTTGCAATAACTGCTGCTCGGTAGAAGGGATCATCTGGATGTTCAGATCCTTGCTTCTCCTCACTAATTTCAAGTGCCCTTTGAAAAAGTGGCAGGGCTTTTTCGTAATCTCCTATATGACTATAGAGTAATGCTAGATTGTTTAGGTTTATCGCAACATCTGTGTGTTCAGGTCCTAGTACCTTCCCATAAATTTCAAGTGCCCTTTGGCAAAGTAGGAGAGCTTTTTCATAATCTCCCAAACTTTCATAGAGTCCTGCTAGATTGTCCAGTGTTATTGCAATATCTAGGTGTTCAGGTCCAAGTTCTATTTCAAGAATTTGCAGCGTTTCTTCATACAGAGGGGTAATTAATTGCCAGAATGCTGCTCTGTAAAATGGATATGATACAAAAACAAACCATTCGTAAAATTCTTCTGCTTCAAGTGCTTCTTTTGCGTGGTAGAAGGCTTCAGTTAAAGCGGTTTCGTGTTCTGGGGTGATTGCTTTGATATCGAGATCTTTCAGTTGATTACTGTAAAAGTCAAGCATAAAATTATGGACTTCTTTTTTCAAATCTTGATCTTGGTAATCCTGCAGGCTTTTTCTCATAAGCTGGTGCATGGAACATTTTCCTTTCTCGTCAACTTCCATAAAAGAGAAGCTATGCAGTTCTGAAAAACTGGTTGCAGGATATCCAGTATTAAATTTCTCGACTAGGATTTTGAATAATTCACGGTTCCAGTATCTGGGAACCGATAAGATTTTCAGTGTTTCTTTTTCTTCCCTGTCAAGATATTTGACAAACCTGCAGAAAATACCTTCCGGAACTTTTGCGAAGTTTCCTGGAGTGGGCTGCTTTTTCTTCTTTATTTTTCTGTAGATATCGATAGAGAGTTCAAGATAGTAAGGTACGCCTTCACTGCTTTCAATGAGTACGTTCTGGATATCCTCTTCAGTGATTCCGCACTGTTTCAACAGATCGAGAGCATCTTTTTCTGGAAGTTTTCCAATTTTACGCTGGTCAAGGTAATTTTTCCAGTCCTCATCCACTTCTTCCCAGCAAAGGGATTCTTTTCCACAGATTACCCAAAGACAGGATTTTTGTATGTTTTCAATAAGTTTTCTGAGCCATCCGTCCCTGGAATTGAAACTTCCTTTATCTCTTTCTTTTTCCCAGAGAGCTTCGTAAGTGTCTATGAAAATAACTGCGAATTCTGAAGTGTTCTGCAGGCGGTCAGCAAGGTCGTGGGCCAAATAAACAGGTAATCGTTCGTATATCTCTGCAGGTTCAAGATTCTGAAGTCCGGAAATATCTTCCTTGCGTTTTAGAACCCATTTCTGATAATGTTCTGGTAAACTTTTTGCAAGGTTATACACGTTTGGTATCAGATTTACAGGAACAAATTCGTCGCAGACGTCCAGAACATCACGAACAATGCTGCCTTCAGAGTAGTTTTCTTTTACCAGGGGATTATGTGGATTGATTTTTTTCCAGTAGGTGGCAAGGGCAATGTCAAAAGAGTTGAATTTGATGTTGTATTTCTGGTGCAGCTGGCTAGAAAGAACTTCGAGGAACTTATAAGGCTGCCTGTATTGTTCGGTGGCGAAGTCTATTGAAGTCCATATAACTCTTGTGTGCAGGTCCGATTCATTGTGTTTTTCAAGCAAGGTTGGAAGTTCCTTTCTAAGACTGGTTTTTCCAATCCCGGCAACGCCATAGTAGACCAGGATACTGTAGTTCTGTTGGTCGATGTTATTGAAGGCCTTTTCAAAAGCTTCAATGAACTCTTTCCTGTCAACGAATGGACATTCTACTTTTTCATTAAAATTTGTAGGACAAACCGACACCCAATTCCTCTGAAAATAAGTTCTTAGTTAGCTTTTTCCAACCAATTAAAGCATTTTTCAACTTTCCCTATATTACACTACTGAAATCTTTCAATTTCAAAAATCAGACAAAAAGAGGCGCATTAATAATAAGCCGAAAATTTGCCGGAGCACCATTGTAAAATCAAATCTTTGAAACAGCTTTCCCCTATCATTTTTAATATATCTTCCTTCTTTATACAAATATATGATAATTCTTCATGCAGGAAGAGTCGGAAAACAGTTCTTCTTATGGGGTGAAAGCCCGGCTGAAAATGAAACTCCGCCTGTCCGGCGCGGGAGAAAGCCTAAGAAGCCGGTTGCGAAACCTTACCCTTACGATTCAGGCGTTGAAAACCTGTCTTCTGCCCTTGAGCTGCTGCTAGGCAGTACTGGCCGGAAAAAGGCAGAGGAAATCAATGTCTGGGTCCCTACAGCAGGCTGGAATCCAATCCCTTCCAGTCCTCTCGTTGCTGAAACTCCTGCTTCGAAAGCAGAACCTGCCTTTGCTCCCTGGACTGTTCATGCATATCCCCTGGAAGCTGAAGAAGCTGTTGTTCTCCTCTGTGCCTGTATGGGAAAAAAGGTTCTTGCTCCCGGCATAATCTCGGGAAATGACCTTCTCTGGTGGGCGGATGCCCTGAAATTTGCAGGCTCGCTGGTAGCAGGCCAGAAATACCTGCCTGGCGTCAGGGGCGGGGAGGGAGAGTACAGGGCTTTCTGGGAACCCGTATTTTCCGGAGAAGATGCGGGAGAGCTGGCAAAACTTGCAAAGCAAATGCCTCCGGCTGCAAAGGCTCTTGCTCCTGAAGCCTCTTCCGTGCCGCCGGAAATGCCTGCTGCTGTAGTGGCAAGGCAGTTTATCGAAGAGTCTCTTGACTGGATAGTCCGATCCGAGATAGGGGAAAAAGAGCTTGCAAAAGGGACGCGCAAAAGAAAATCCTTTGATAGCGTCCATGATGCCTGGGTTTCTGCTCTTAAAAGCTCTGACGGGCTGATCTACGGAGAAGAAAATGAACTCCTGCAGCTTGCGGTTCGAGCCCGTGAATGGCAGCGCCCCCTTACTGTACTTACAACTTCCCCCTTCAGGTTCTGTTTCAGGCTAGAAGAACCGGCTATGGAAGAAGGAACCGAAGAAACCGAAGAAACCGAAGCCGGAAAAATTGATACTGAAAAAGGTGGGAAAGGGATAGCTGACATAGAAGTTCCTGAAGAACTCTGGTATGTCCGCTACATGCTTCAGTCCTATGAAGATCCGAGCCTTCTTATTCCTGTAAAAGAGGCGTGGAAGCCAAAAAAGGGCAGCCCGTTGAAACGATATGATGTGAAAAACATTCGCCAATTTCTGTTATCTTCCCTCGGGCAGGCTGCCGGCATCAGTGCAGGAATTGCTTCCAGTCTTGAATCTCCCAACCCATCCGGATATTCCCTTGATACGAAAGAGGCTTACCGCTTCCTGACTGAAAGTGCAGCGAATTTAAGCCAGGCGGGTTTCGGGCTGCTTCTTCCCGGTTGGTGGACTCGTAAAGGTACAAAAACTAGTTTAAAAGCCCAGGCTAAGGTTAAGGGCAAAAAGAAGTTACAGGCCGGATACGGGCTAACCCTCGATAAAATCGTCAGCTTTGACTGGGAAATCGCCCTTGGAGATCGTGCACTCACGATCAGGGAACTTCAGTCTCTTGCAAAGCTCAAAGCTCCGCTTGTGAAGTTCCGCGGACAATGGGTCGAGGTAAACGATGCGGAAATCCGGGCTGCCCTTGAGTTCTGGAAGAAAACTCCCAACGGGGAAGCAAGTCTGCGTGAAGTTTTAAAACTGGCAGTTGGAGTTTCCGAAAAAACCGATGGTGTGGACGTTGAAGGGCTCAATGCTACCGGCTGGATAGAAGAATTAATCCGTCGCCTGAAGGACAAAACCGGATTTGAAGAACTCCCGGCTCCTGACGGTTTTTCAGGTGCCCTCCGGCCCTACCAGTTCAGAGGTTATTCCTGGCTGGCTTTCCTGAGGCAGTGGGGCATAGGAGCCTGCCTTGCAGACGACATGGGGCTTGGTAAAACCGTCCAGACCCTTGCTCTTATCCAGCACGACCTGGAACAGGTTAAAGATCAGGTTGATCAGGTTGAAGAAAAAGTTGAAGAAATTGCTAAAGAAATTGCTGAAGAAAAAGTTGACGGACTTAAAGCTGCAAAACCGGTTCTTCTGGTCTGCCCGACTTCTGTCATCAACAACTGGAAAAAAGAGGCGGCCCGCTTTACCCCGGGACTTTCGGTAATGGTCCACCACGGGACCAGCCGGAAAAAAGAAGAAGAATTCAAAAAGGAAGCCATAAATCATGCTATTGTTATCTCAAGCTACGGGCTTTTGCAGCGGGATCTTAAGTTTTTAAAAGGGGTCTCCTGGGCCGGAGTGATACTTGATGAAGCCCAGAATATCAAAAACCCGGAAACTAAACAGGCAAAAGCCGCCCGGGCTCTTGAAGCTGATTACCGCATAGCTCTTACGGGGACTCCGGTTGAAAACAACGTGGGGGATCTCTGGTCCATAATGGAATTTTTAAATCCCGGCTTCCTTGGCAGCCAGGCAGGTTTCAAGCGGAATTTCTTTATTCCCATTCAGGCCGAAAGGGATCAGGAAGCTGCAAGTAGGTTAAAAGAAATTACAGGTCCCTTTATCCTGCGCCGTCTGAAGACCGATACTTCGATTATCTCCGACCTGCCGGAAAAAATGGAAATGAAGACCTATTGTACGCTGACAAAAGAACAGGCCTCCCTCTATGCCGCAGTCCTCGAAGACATCGAAGAGGCGATGGAAGAGGCTGAAGAAGGCATCCGGAGAAAAGGTATAATCCTGTCTGCCCTTACAAGGCTCAAGCAGGTCTGCAACCACCCGGCTCAGTTTTTGAAGGATAACTCCACTGTATCCGGAAGGTCAGGAAAACTTGCAAGGCTTACCGAAATGCTGGACGTAGTCCTGGAAAACGGGGAAAAAGCCCTTGTTTTCACCCAGTTTGCGGAGATGGGAAAAATGCTAAAAGAACACCTGCAGGCAAGCTTCGGCTGTGAAGTCCTTTTCCTGCACGGGGGAGTCCCCAGAAAGCAGAGGGATCGGATGCTTGAGCGCTTCCAGGAGGGAAAAGAATACCTCCCTATCTTTGTCCTCTCCCTTAAAGCCGGAGGCACGGGGCTTAACCTTACAGGAGCAAACCACGTTTTTCACTTCGATCGCTGGTGGAATCCGGCTGTTGAAAACCAGGCTACGGACAGAGCGTTCCGTATAGGCCAGACGAAAAACGTTGAGGTGCATAAGTTCATCTGTGCGGGCACGCTTGAAGAAAGAATCGACGAGATTATCGAGCGCAAAGTTCAGGTCGCAGAGAACGTTGTCGGGACCGGGGAAGGTTGGCTGACGGAACTTTCCAACGAGGAACTGAAGGATATTCTTGCTCTTCGAGAAGAGGCGGTAGGTGAATAAAATGGCAGCTTACTGGGACGGCTATGAGAATTATGAGCCAACAAAACCAATTGAGGTCAAAGGAGGCATCAAGGCAAAGTCCAAACGTGGAAGTTTTGCCCGGAGCTGGTGGGCAAAACGCTGGATCAAAACCCTTGAAAGCTTTAATATAGGAGCCAGGTTAAGCCGCGGAAAAAGCTATGCTCGTAAAGGCCAGGTAACCTCTATAAAAATAGAGACCGGACTTGTAAGGGCTAAAGTCCAGGGTTCGGACCCTAAACCCTATTCGGTAACGATCAAAGTCCGGACCCTTACAGGTTCCGAATGGGAACTCCTTGCAGAAAAGCTTGCCCTGAAACCGATCTTTGCGGCAAAGCTCCTCGCAGGTGGGATGCCGGAAGATATCGACTCTGCATTTAAGGAACTGGGCCTTTCCCTCTTCCCTGAAACGCTCGACGACCTTGAAACCGACTGCTCCTGCCCTGACTGGTCAAACCCCTGCAAGCATATTGCAGCTGTCTATTACCTGCTCGGGGAAGAATTTGATAGGGACCCCTTTCTTATCTTTAAGCTAAGGGGCGTTGACATGGACGATTTTATGTCCATTCTTGGGAAGGGTTTTGTTCCGGAAACCATAGACAGGATAGCAGAAGCAGGGGTGCTTTCAGAAAATGCCGATGATAAAACCGGAACTGCACTCGAAGCTGAGGTCTCTCCTGTTTCCCCCGAACCTCTGCCCCTTGACCCCGAAGCTTTCTGGGGGATGCCTTATGAAAGCCCGGGGGAGGAAAAAATCTCCTCCTTTGAGGCCCACATCCCGCAGGTTCCGGCCTCCCTTCCAAAAAGACTTGGAAAATTTCCGCTCTGGTGCGGTGAAGAAGACCTGCTTGAAGTACTGGAGGAAATCTACAAAAAAGCTTCACCAGCAGGGGTGCTAATTTTCCTTGGGGAACGTAAGTAAATGCCTTTCATTTTTCTTTAATTTTTATCTCTTTGCTCATACTTTTTAAGTATTCGAACAGGTCTTTTCCCCATTCTATTGCCCCGGGTTCGAAGCTCATTATATACTGACGGTCAAACCGTCCACTTTCATTAAACAGTCCAAGAATCATTATTTTATCGGAAGATTCAACAACTGCAGGGATCTCCACGTCTTCTTTGTCGAGAATAAAGATACTTGTATTCTTCATTCTGAGAAACTCACCTCCTTCTTTTTTGAAGTCCTCCACAAACCGTAAGTACACAGATTCGCTCAGGACGAGGGAGACCTCAGTGCCTCTTCTGGCAAGATTCAGGAAGAAGATGGGGAATTGGGGATGAAAATAAGAGACAAACATGTGGATACGGCTTGAGTTCGAAGTATGTTTTACGAATTCCGGACTAAGATCAAAAGTATGGCTCAGGTCCGGTTCTATCAGGTAATAATCCCCAAGTTCGCTTATCCGTTTCATAAGATGAGGGGGAATGGGTGTGAGTTTTCTGTCAGCCCAGTAATCCTCATTTTTCTCAAAAACCTCCAGGGTATCAAGAAGAGGCTGCATCTTCTCTATAATGATCTCCCCTATCAGGCTGAGGCTGTACATGCCTTCTTCGTGGATTACGAGGTTCTGTTCTTTCAGCTTCTTTATCTGGGGGAGAAGAGAGGTTCTTGGAACCTGAAGCCTATCAAGAATTTCCTGGGTATTCTTCGGTCCCTCTTTCAGGAGCAGGAGAAAAGCTTTCCTCTTCTCTGAAAAAAGGATCAAATCAAGCAAATTAGTGTTCATTTACGGTCGCCATCCGGAGGTGAAAGAGAGGGGTTTTATTTCCGGTTTAGGATCTCTATAGTTTAGGATCTCTATAGTTTATTGAGTAGCAAGCCGATAATAAAGATGTCGAAATTATTTGGAATTCCTTTTCAGGTTCGGCATCTGTATCTGTAAATACAAAAAGCCCGGATCAGGGTAAAACTAATTAATTATTCTGGAAATCAACTGTACCTGAAATAGGGTTAGTCGGGAAACTTTGATATAGATGCTGGTGAGAATGGGTGAAATCATACTCAAAGGGTAAACTAGCTTCAAGGTAGAAGGAATTATTTCATCGATGTTGTGCATTTCTTATCATATTGATGATGTTATCATATTGATGATGTTATCATATTGATGATGTTATCATATTGATGATGTTATCATATTGATGATGTTATCATATTGATGATGTGAGCTTTTTATAACTGGTAGGCGAGTTTTATTATTAGCGATGTGAGGAAAGGCAATGGAGAAAGAAAAACTATACCAGCTGAAATCCGATGCAAGCAAGATAAGTCCTATTCTTAATATTGGAAAGAATGGGGTCACTGAGACTTTGGTCGAAGAACTGAACAAACAGATAAAAGCTAATAGGCTTGTAAAGGTCAAGGTTCTCAAGAGTGCAGAGGAAGGACAAGATCTGAAAACTATCGCAGAAGAGCTTGCCAAGGCTACAAGGTCCACAATAATTGACGTACGCGGCAGGACAGTTGTGCTGTACAGGTAATGATATTTGGGAGCAGGCGTACTTTTTAAAAGGTGCTTGATTCTCGGTACTTTTCAGTGTCATTTGGTTGGAGGCTGAAGTACTCCTCCTTTAACCTTCTCCCTGAAATCTCATTGTTTCGGGCTATTTTACGGGTGAAGGTTCCTTTCCAGCAACAAAAACATTTTTTATCTTTAATAATGAAGAACAAAGTTTTTCTGTAGAAGTGCCTGTAATAGTTAAGGTTTGTATGTGTGGGCCTGTTTAAATACACATTATTATGTGACATTATTATATATCTCTTCAGTATTATGTAAATACTTATAACGAAAAACAACTGGCTGTAAAATATCGAAAAAAATTAGCTGTAGAAGTTTAGCTGTAGAAGTTTAGCTGTAGAAGTTTATTCGTATACAGGCCCACAGTATCTCACTTTATGAGGTTGTTTTTCACCTCTGTATGTAAAAATTAACGAATAAACGTATTAAGATCATCATGTAAGCACTAAAGTGTCTGAAACCCCTGAGACGGTTGAGCTGGGATACTTCTGCTTTCTTTTTATTTTCATATACGCTGGGCAGATGGCACCCACCATCCGGAGAGATTATCATGCTTGAAGATGAGTATCAACTTGACTTTTTCAAAAACAACGGTTTTGTCCGGAAGCAGTGTCAGAAATGTGGCAAATTCTTCTGGACACGTGACCCTGAAAGAAATACGTGCGGAGATGCGCCCTGTGATCCCTATTCTTTTATTGGAAGCCCTGTTTTTTCCAGGGAATTCAATATTTCAGAGATGCGCGAATACTATCTTTCCTTCTTTGAAGCAAGAGGGCATACAAGGCTTAACCGCTATCCCGTAGTAGCCCGATGGAGAGACGACATTTACCTGACTATTGCTTCAATCGCAGACTTCCAGCCTTTTGTAACTTCAGGGCAGGTTCCTCCTCCTGCAAACCCCCTAACGATATCCCAGCCCTGCATCAGGTTAAACGACCTGGACTCTGTAGGAAGGAGCGGTCGCCATCTGACCAATTTTGAAATGATGGCTCACCATGCTTTCAACAAAAGGGACAATGAAATTTACTGGAAGGAGCATACCCTGGAACTCTGCGACGAGCTCTTTTACTCTCTCAAGGTAGACCCATTCGCCGTAACCTACAAAGAAGAGCCCTGGGCAGGCGGAGGCAACGCCGGTCCCTGTGTTGAGGTCATCGTGCATGGGCTTGAGCTTGCGACCCTTGTTTTCATGGATATGAAGGCCGATAAGAAAGGAGACATAGTGATCAAGGGCGAGCCCTATTCAAAGATGGACAACTACATCGTGGATACCGGATATGGTCTTGAGCGTTTTGTCTGGGCTTCCAAGGGTTCCCCTACGATTTATGATGCGCTTTTCCCCGGCATAGTAAACGAGCTCATGGGACTTGCCGGGCTTGAACATGAACTGAATAACACCGAGTATGCAAACATCCTGGCGCAGAATGCCCGGCTCGCAGGGTTTATGGATGTCAGCGAAAAGGCAAACCTGTTAGAACTCAGGAAAAAGGTCGCTTCAAGCATCGGGATGACCGTGGACAAACTCTCGACTATCATGGAACCCGTAGAAAAGGTCTATGCTATCACCGACCACACTCGCTGTCTCACCTTCATGCTCGGGGACGGAATCATTCCCTCCAATGTCAAGGCAGGGTACCTGGCTCGCCTCGTCCTTAGAAGGACGCTGCGCATGATGAAAGACCTTGATATCAGGATTCCCCTTACCGAAATCGTGGATATGCACATAAGGAACATGCCCGAGTACCCCGAGTTCAGGATGAACTTCCCTGTCATTCAGGACATTCTGGAATCCGAAGAGGAAAAGTTCAACGCTACTATGGAGAGAGGTCGCAGGATCATCCAGAAATCGGCGTCCCATTTCAAGAAGAGCGAAGAAAAAATTCCTTTATCCCAGTTAACCGAACTCTACGACTCACACGGGATCCCGCCTGAGATGGCAAAAGAAGTTGCAGCCGAGATCGGGGTAGGTGTGGAGTTCCCTGACAATTTCTATTCCATTATTGGAGAACTGCATAACAAGGCGGAAGAAAAGGAAGAAGAGGTAATTCCTTTTGCAGAAAGGCTCAAGCACCTCCCTAAAACCAAACGCTGTTTCTATGACGAACCCACCCGTCTGGAGTTCGAGGCAGTTGTCCTTGATGTGTTTGACAACCATATTGTGCTGGACAACACTTTCTTCTATGCGGAAGGCGGAGGGCAGCCTGCAGATATAGGGACCATCACTGTTGGAGATCTTGTATATAAGGTAGTTGACGTCCAGGTCTATGAAGGCGTAGTCGTACACATAGTTGACATCCCGGAAGGGGAACCTGCGATCACCAAAGGCGATATCATAACCGGAAAGGTCGATGAAAGGCGCAGGATGACTCTTGCAAGGCACCACACAGCAACCCATATCGTAAACGATGCAGCCAGAAAGGTCCTCGGAAAACACATCTGGCAGGCCGGAGCCCAGAAGTTTGAAGACCACTCCAGGCTTGACCTTTCCCACTACAAGCATATTTCCCCTGAAGAACTGAAGCAGATTGAGCTTCTCGCAAACCGGACGGTTATGGAAAACAAACGGGTGGTCACGGAATGGATGCCGAGGATTGAAGCTGAGCAGGTATACGGTTTCGGGCTCTATCAGGGTGGAGTGCCCCCAGGAGAGAAGATCAGGATTGTAAAGGTCGGAGACGACGTGGAAGCTTGCGGCGGAACCCACTGCCTGAGTACGGGTGTTATCGGCCCCATTAAAATCCTTAAAACCGAGAGGATTCAGGACGGGGTGGAAAGGGTCGAGTTTGCAGCCGGAATCGCAGCCGTGCGTGCCATGCAGAAAATGGAATCTCTTCTTGTTGATTCTGCAAAGACCCTGAGCGTGCCTCCGGAACACCTCCCGGTAAGTGTGGAGCGTTTCTTCGGAGAATGGAAAGACCTAAAAAAAGAAAACGAAAGGCTCAAGGAAGACCTTGCGCGGTCCAGGGTTTACATGATGCTCGGGGGCGCTACCGAGCTTGCAGGTTTCAGGGTTATTTCCGAACAAATTTCAGGAGCCGATTCCCTTGAACTCCAGAAGATAGCTACAGAACTCCTGAAACAGGAAAACGTAGTTACCCTTCTTGCAAGTGATCTTGAAGGCGTCAAGCTTGTGGCGTCGGTCGGAGAAAAAGCCATAGAATGCGGAATTAATGCCGGAACCCTTGTCCGTGAGATGTCAAAGATAGTAGGCGGAGGCGGAGGTGGAAAACCTGCCCTTGCAATGGGCGGCGGAACTGACCCCACAAAGATTCCGGATGCACTTTCCAGAGGGCTTGAACTCATAAAAGAGGCTTGCAAAGAAGCCTGAAATATTGCATAAAACCTGGCCTGAGAAGTTTGAGCAAAGCTGAAAAGTTGGGCAGACCCCCAGGCCCAGGGTAAAACCAGGAGCGATTCAACAAACAGCTCAATGAAAGGATTGAACCTGAAAATCCAAAACAATCACCGGATTTTAAATTCCTATTCTTTTATCTTTTTTTTATTTTTGCTCTTTTTAACCCTTTTTATGCATTTTTTACTTTTTGTACCTTTCACACCTTAAAGAGCATTTCACAGAGGATTGCTATCCTGTCTTTTACAAAGAGGTGGATGGCCTTTTTCCCTTCAAGTCCTTTTTCGACTTCGTTTCGAACTTCCCAGTAGTCCTCGGGTTTTATGCCTGCCCGGAGCACGACACTTCCCACGTTCCCGTCCTTCAGGAACTTATTGATCTCGCGGGGTTTAAAAGGACAAACCTTCAGGACCAGATAGTGATGTTTGATCATGGATTGTTTTATCAGGGCATCCGAGGTCAGCAAAAGCCTCTTTTTGTCAACCCTGAAAAGTTCGAAAGCCCCGACAATCGGGCCTGCCATCTGCATCATGGATTCCACAAGTTCGGGAAGCAGCCCTGCTGCAACAACCGAGGGTTCGGGTTCGTAAGCGCAGAGTTTCATCTTTCCCGTTTCCTTTATTTGCGGAAGTGGCAGATTCTTTGAGACCAGCCCTTCGCCTGCAGGAAGAGCCACAGCAAGCCGGTCATGCTGTTTTAATCCGCCGAAGTAGAGAGTCAGGCGGTTGAGCTGCCCGTCCAGGGAGATATACTCTTTTTCGCAATCAAAAGGAATCCTTTCAGGCGGCATCTGGGGTGGGGCTTCGAAGGCGAAGTTTTTTGTCTTTTCCCCATAAGCTGAAAGTACATTCGGGATCCCCGGCTCAAGGCTTGAGACGTGCCTTTCGTCCTCTTCTGCCGGGCGGAAGGGGTCAGAAAAAACCACATCCACTGTCGGGATCTGCTCGATTACCTCCGGGTCAAGGGCGTCCCCGCAGATGAATTCTACATTGTCAAGCCCGTACATTTCGCAGTTCTGTTTTGCATACTCGATTTTCTTCGGATCAATTTCCACTGCATATACGAACTCGCACTGCTGTGCAAAAAAAACAGTTTGCCCTCCTATCCCGCAGCTGATGTCAGCAAGAGTCTTGCATCTTAATCGCTGTGCCCTGTAGCGGGCAATAGGCTCAGGAGTTGCAAAGCGCACGCTTTCCTTATCCCCGTGAAGGGGTTTTTCAAATTGCTTTTTCCGTGCCACGTCAATCACGGGATACTAGGAAGTTTCTGGGATTTAAAGACAACTGGAGACTAATCAGGAAGCAGTACTAACTATTTTGGAATTGGAGTCTATAAGGTATTTTTAATCCGGTGTTTCAACCTGGAATATTCGAATACAGGGTATGTAGATTCAGGTAACATTAGGGAGCAAGGCAGGTGGGTGATGGATAATTCATGGCTCAATGGAGAACAGATTAAATTCTTATATAATGATGGAGATAAAAACATCCTGAAAGATAAAAATATGCCCTGAACGAAAGAAGTTATAGGGATAAAAGGAAGTTGCAGAGTAAAATGGTGATAATATGAGTTACAGCCGGATTTTTGAGCAACGTATTATGGAAGTTTCTGAAACACAGATAAAATTCCCGGCGGAGTTTTTGAAAGAAAAATCCGGGGAGCCTGAAGAATCTGAAGAGGCTTCAAAAGCCTCACCTGAAGTCCCTAAAGGGCCAATCGATATGCATCTTCATTTCGTAGACTTTCTCCAGAGGACTGACGGCATGCAGGCACTGCTTCGGGAAATGAATAATGCAAATATTGCAAGAACCGTGGTTTTTGGCTTGCCGGTAAAGAAAAAATGGGAATTTTTCGAACCCGACATGCCCCAGTACTATCTGGATGACAATTCGAAATGTTATTACTACGCCCTGGCTGACCAGATTGTGGCAGAGCATTACATGCAGCTTTCTCCTGCCGAACAAAAGAGAATCGCCCCTACACTCTGCGGCTTTAACCCGACAGACAAATGCGCGATCTATTATATCGAGGAAATGTTCAAAAAATTCCCCATATGGAAAGGAATCGGGGAATTGCTACTGCGCCACGACGACCTGACAAACCTAACTCTCGAAGAAACCGCAAGGGTTAATCATCCTGCCCTATACGAGGTCTTCGAATTCTGTGCTGAAAAAGGCCTTCCTGTAAACGTCCATCAGAACAGTACGTCGGTTGGGACCCACGACCGTTTCGAGTACCTGCACGAAATGATGGGGGTTCTGGAAAGCCATCCGGATACAACTATTGTCTGGGCTCACTGCGGGGCTTCCCGACGAGTTACCGGTAAAAAGTACTGGGAAATGATCGACCTTACACTGGATAACTACCCCAATCTTCATGTAGACATCTCCTGGGTTGTGTACGACGACATCATCTGCAAGGAGAACTCCAAGGTCCCAAAAGAGAAATGGGTGAAGCTTATAGAAAAACACTCTTCCAGGTTCATGATTGGAAGTGACCTGTGCGGGCACTTTGACAAACTCGGACAGACCATGGCCAGGTATAACGAATTGATCAAATTGCTTCCTGCGGATGTTGCAAAGAAACTTCTGTGGGAAAATGCGGAAAAATTATGGTTTGAATGACCCGGGGTTTAGTTTTTTTAGGCATTAATGAATTTTCATGGTTACTTTAAATTATATTTTTTATGTATTTTTATTAACTCGATATATGATTAAAGATCATTGAAGTCTCTGATTTCCGTCTCTGAACTGAATTCCACGAAAACTGAAGTCGGCTGATTCGATGGAAATAAAAGAGAAAATAATTGCGTTTCAGTCTTTTCTGGTTTGAAATCCGAATTCCCGGTTTAAAGAACTTCCACCGTCTGCATCGTCATTAGCTCTTTTCCTACAATTTCTTTCAGCTTCGGAACCAGAGCCCTGATTTTTTCTTCGCTGTCAACAGCCTCCACAACTACCGGGAGGTCATTGCTCAGGTTCAGGATCTTCAGGGTATGGATCTTTCCGTCCGCTCCGTAACCTTCAATTCCTCTGAGCAGGGTTGCACCGTTGACGCCGGAATCGCGTAAAAGTTCGAGGACTGCTTCATGGACGGATTTGTCCTGGTAGGTCGTATTTTGTTTCAGGTAGATACGGAGAAGTACGGATTGCATGGTTAAACCTCATGTGATTTTTTGAAAAAGCTGATTCCTTATTTTCCGGGGCAGGATATAAATTTGATCAGAAAGGGCCCCGAATCCTAAAAAAGAAACCTGTATGTTCAGGTTCATTATGCCAGTGAGTTTTAAATAAAATATAATGGAGGGAGGTTTGAATTATTCTCCCTTTAAAATCTTTGCAATGTCGTTGCCGACATCCGAGGTGGTATTCTTGCCGCCCATGTCGTAGGTTTTGACCTTGCCTTCCAGGATGTTTTTCTGGATTGCATTGACTATGGTGTCAGCAGCTTCCTTTTCTCCGAGCTGTTCTATGAGCATGGCGCCTGCCCAGATTGTGGCAATCGGGTTGACCTTGTTCTGTCCCTTATATTTCGGGGCTGAACCGTGGATGGGCTCAAACATGCTTGTGCCTTTCGGGTTGATGTTTCCGCCGGGGGCAAGCCCGAGGCCGCCCTGTATCATGGCTCCGAGGTCGGTGATGATGTCTCCGAACATGTTCGGGGTTACGACCACATCGAACCACTCGGGGTTTTTCACAAACCACATTGTGATGGCGTCAACGAAGTTGAAGTCCGTGGTGACGTCCTGGTGGGCTGCGGCAACTGCATTGAACTCTTCTCTCCAGAAGCCGTAGATATCGGAAAGGACATTTGCCTTATCAACCGATGAGACGTGTTTCTTCCGGTTTTCGGCAAGGTCAAAGGCGTATTCGATAACTCTTTTTGTGCCTTCTTTGGAGATCAGGCCTATCTGGTAGCCTATTTCCTCGCTGTCGGTCTCAATGTCCAGGCCGAATTTTGCAGAATAGAGGGTTCTTTTTACTTCAAGGAGGTCTTTGCTCTCTCCTTTCTTTGCCCTGCCGCCAATCCCGATATAGAAGTCTTCGGTGTTTTCCCTGACCACGACAAAGTCGATGTCTTTTGCCGTCTTGTCCTTAATCGGGGTCCAGACTCCTTCGAGGAGTTTTATCGGGCGAAGGTTGATGTACTGGTCAAAGTAAAAGCGTGCAGTTAATAAGATTCCTTTTTCAAGAACCCCGGGGGCAATCCTGGGGTCTCCGATGGAGCCAAGGTAAATGGCAGGGTAGCCGGATAATTCCTTTAAGGTCTCTTCTGAGATCAGTTCTCCCGTTTCCAGGTAATGATCTGCTCCATGAGGGTATTCAATCCATTCTACATCAAAACCGAATCTTTCGCCTGCGGCATCTATTACTTTTTTGCCTTCGGCGATGATTTCTGGGCCTATCCCGTCGCCGGGGAGGACCGGAACCTTATACTGCGTCATGTTAATACTCCTATCAAATTTAGAGGCAAAAATGCCTTCTTACTGCGAGATGTTAAACGTGGATCAGGACTGTCTCCGGACAGTTTTCCTGTTTTTAGCGTTCAGAGACCAGTTTTCGGGCATACTCTATGAGCCCTCCTTCATCTACGATCTCGCGGACGAAATCCGGAAGGGGGGTTGCCTGATAGGTCTCTTCTTTTGTTATGTTTTGAATGATCCCTGTTGAAAGGTCCACTTCAAGTTCATCTCCGTCATCGATCCTATCCGTGTCCGGACATTCAAGGACCGGAACTCCGATGTTGATCGCATTTCGGAAAAAGATCCTTGCGAAAGACTTTGCGATCACACAGGATACCTTTGACCCTTTAAGGGCAAGAGGGGCGTGTTCGCGCGAGGACCCGCAGCCGAAATTACTTCCAGCGACCACAATGTCATTTTCATGAACTTTTTTTGCAAAATCAGGGCGTACGCCTTCAAATGTATACTTAGCAAGCTCACCCGGGGTATTGAAAATAAGGTACCTTCCGGGAATTACTGCATCCGTATCCACGTCATCTCCGAATTTCCAGGCTCTTCCTTTCATGAAATCACCAGTAATTTGCTGTAATTAAATGCTGTTGATATTGTTGATATAATGTTCACAGCCTGTAACTCAGCTAAACTTACAGGGTTGAAGTATCACAGGTAATATTTATATTATTTTCCTACAGGTTTTTTTTTTGCAAAAATACCTTCTGTTTATTAATTTCTATAACCCACTAAATTTTATAAGCAAAAATTGCGAGATGAGATAAACTAAATTGTGGATTCTTTATCTATTTAAAAATAGTATGTTTTATATTAAAAATAGTCTACTTTTTATTGAAAATAGTCTATTTTTAATTAATAGTATATTTTGGTGGTTAGAGGTTACGACAATGAAAAGAGTGGGTACAAGCTCGTAATACGAATCGAGACGGATGAGTGGAGCAATCATCTTACTTCAACAACTTCCTTAATCTAATCTAAATTACAGAATCAAACAATTAATTTTTACGCTTTTGTATTATCAAAGTTGGAGAAAATATGGAATGAAAAAAAATTTGAGAAATTCTGGCATTGATATTGTTGGGGACGTGCCTTTTGGAACGCACTTCTGCCAGTTCTATCAGACAAAAGAAGATTTGATAGACACGCTTGTTCCTTATTTTAAAGCAGGACTGGAAAGTAACGAATTCTGCATGTGGGTCACATCGCAACCTCTGGAAGTAGAAAAGGCAAAAGAAGCACTTAGAAAATCTGTTCCTGATCTTGATATTTATCTGGAGAAAAGGCAAATAGAAATTATTCCCTGTACCTGCTGGTATTTTAAGGAGGGCATTTTCGATTCGAGAAGGACCTTAAACGACTATGTTGAAAAACTTGATCAGGCCCTGGCAAATGGATACGACGGTTTGAGGTTGAGTGAAAACACTTTTTGGGTGGGAAACAAGGATTGGAATAATTTTGTTAACTCCGAAAAAGAAATAGACAGAGTCATCGGCAACTACCATATGATAGCTCTCTCTACTTGCTCACTTAACAGGTGCAGCGCAACTGAGATTATTGAAGTCGTCTCCAGCCATCAATTTTCTTTGATCAAAAAGGAAGGAAAATGGGAAAGGGAAGACAATTTTGGGAGGAAGAAAGCTGAAGAAGCAGCTGTTCGAGATGCAGGGGATTGGGAACAAACTTTTGACGCTATACCGGACCTGATAGCTATACTTGATACCGAATATCAAATTGTTCGTGCAAACAAAGCTATGGCGGTAAAATTAGGAATGACACCAGAAGAGTGCATTGGACAGACTTGCTATCGGATTATTCATGGGAAGAGCAAACCTCCTTCTTCCTGCCCGCAACGGCAGTTGCTTAAGGACGGGGCTGAACATACCGCAGAGGTTTACGAGGATTGTCTTGGTGGTTATTCCATAGTGAGCGTCTCGCCACTATATGATTCTAAAGGAAAACTCACCGGGAGTATTCATGTAGCCCGTGATATCAATGAACGCAAACAAGAAGAGCACCGAATACACAGATACAACCGTATTCTCGGGGAAATTAACAGAATCTTCAGCAATGTAGTGCAGGCAAAAACAGAAAAAGAATTGGGAAATGCATGTCTGTCTGTAGCCCTGGAAATGACTGGCAGCCAGATTGGTTTCATTGGTGAACTGGGCACCGATGGGATATTGCACGATATCGCATTCAGTGAATCGGGATGGGATCAGTGTCTTATGTACGACAAGACAGGGCATCGCTACCGTCCAGGCAATCTTGTTGTACATGGCTTGTACGGCAGTGTCGTCAACAGTGGAAAAAGCTTTTTTACCAACGATCCCCCATCTCATTTCGATAGTATCGGCGTGCCGAAAGGTCATCCCCAGCTCACATCATTTCTCGGCGTTCCCCTTGTCCAGGATGGGAAAACGATAGGCGTACTTGCGGTCGCGAACAGTGAGGGCGGCTATAACCATGAGCAGCAGGAGGATCTCGAAGCTATCGCTCCGGCGGTGATGCAGGCTCTCCAGAGAAAAAAGGCGGAACAGGAGAGAAAGCGGGCTGAAGAAGCACTGATTAGGAGAGAAAATGAGTTTCGAACATTGGCTGAAAATTCTCCTGACATGATTGCCCGCTTTGATAGACAAAGTCGCCATATATATGTTAATCCAGCAGCTGCGGAGGTTTACGATCTTTCTCAAGAAGAAATTATTGGGAAAACTCATAGTGAACTGGGAAGAAACCCAAAGCATGTAAAGTTCTGGGAAAAACATAATGAGAAAGTTTTTACTACAGGAAACTCCGAAACAATGGAATTCCATTATACGTCGCCTCAAGGAAAAGAATACCACTTTAATACACGAATAGTACCCGAGTTCATTAATGGCAAAGTGACCTTTGTTCTTGCCATTTCTCGTGACATAACTGCTATTAAGGAAGCAGAAGCTAAGCTGAAAGAAACACTCGACAATTTAGAAAACCTGGTTAAAGAACGGACAACACAGCTTGAGAAAGCTTATAATTTGTTGAAGGAAAACGAAAAAGGTCTTGCTGAAGCTCAAAGAATGGCACACCTGGGAAATTGGGACTGGAATCTTGTAACTGGTGAAATACACTGTTCCGATGAATTATATCGTATTTTTGGACTTAATCTTCAAGAATTCAGCTCAATTTTTAGTGAAACTTTAAGTTACGTACACCCGGACGATCGAGACCATGTAAATGATGCCATTAAAAAAGCCTTAGATGGAGAGCCCTGTAGCATTGATTTTAGAATAATTTTAGCTGAAGGGGCAGAGCGTATAGTCCATACACAGGGCGAAGTTGTTTGTGATAAGAAAAATATCCCTGTTCGAATAAAGGGAATAGTTCAGGATATTACGGAACGTAAAAGAGCAGAAGAGAAAATTCAGATACTTGCGAATGCTGTAGAGTCATCGGACGATGCAATTATAACCAAGTCTCTTGATGGTATTATTACAAGTTGGAATAAGGGCGCAGAGAAGGTTTATGGTTATTCGGCCGAAGAAGTTCTGGGCAAGCCTATCTCTATTCTGGAACCATCCCTTTTTGGAGGAGAAACGAAGAAATTAACTGAGATGGTTAAACGGGGAGAAAGGGTCCATCATCATGAGACTATGCGGTTAAGAAAGGACGGTACGAGAATATCCGTTTCAATGGCTCTTTCCCCTGTTTTTGACATTCATGGAAACCTCACTGCTATTTCGGCTATTACCAGAGATATAACCGAAAACAAAAGAGCAGAACATAAACTTCGAGAAAGTGAGGAGATGTACCGCAACATCGTAGAGACAGCCAACGAAGGTGTGCTCATAATTGATGATAAGACCATGATCACTTATGCTAATAAAAAAATGACGGATATGTCCGGATACCGTCTGGAAGAAAGTATTGGCAGACTGATATGGGACTTCATCAGTGAAGAAAGTAAGGCTATCGCCAAACTGAACCTGGGAAGGAGGCGGCGGGGTGCCAATGGAAGCTACGAATTGAAATTGATACGTGGGGATGGCTCACCCTTGTGGGTACTTATAAACGCTAAATCTCTTTTTGATATGGGTGGCAAGTTTGCAGGCTCTCTGAGCATGCTTACTGACGTCACCGAGCGAAAAGAAGCTGAAGAGACCCTTGCAAATATCGAGATTGCCCGCAAAAAGGAAATTCACCACAGAATTAAGAATAACCTGCAGGTAATTTCCTCTCTGCTGGACCTGCAGGCTGAAAAGTTCAATAAAAGAGAGGATATTAAGGATTCGGAAGTGCTGGAAGCCTTCAGGGAAAGCCAGGATAGAGTAATATCTATGGCTCTTATCCATGAGGAACTGTACAAAGGTGGAGAGTTCGATACACTTGACTTTTCGTCTTACATTGAGGAACTCACTGAGAATCTTTTCCTGACATACAGGCTTGGAAATACAGACTTCAGCTTAAACATGGATCTGGAAGAAAATATTTTCTTTGATATGGATACTGCAGTCCCGTTAGGGATGATCATTAATGAACTTGTTTCCAATTCCTTCAAGTATGCATTTCAAGGAAGAAGCAGGGGAGAAATCCGAATCAAACTCCGTAGAGAAAAAAAAGGAAAGTGTATAAACAATGGAGAAAAAAGCAAAAAAGAAGGCTGTAAGAGTAAAAATTTTACTCTAACCGTTTCAGATAACGGCGTGGGCATTCCTGAAAATTTTGATATTGAAGATCTTGACAGTCTTGGGTTTCAGCTAATAACTTCTCTTGTAGACCAGTTAGATGGGAAACTTGAACTGAAAAGGAACAATGGGACAGAGGTTACTGTAAGGTTCACAGTAAGAGATAAAAATGAATAAGCATCGGCGAAATCTCAATAAAATTAGCTTAAGAAATACCAATAAAATTAGCTTAATATACCTCATTTATATTTGGTTCAAAAGATTTGTAAGAACCTCATTTTTTGATCCAGTTAATCCTGAATAATGCAAAAAATTATTTTGATCGTTGAACTGTCATTTCTTCATTTCTTTCCTCGGCATAAGGTTCAAGAGCACTCGGCTCACCTCCCCCGTGCCAGCTTCTTCTCGGCCGGATGCGTACCATATGGACAGATTCTGAGTGGTCGTCCACTATCAATGCTGCTCCCTTTTCGCTTCCCATTTTCTTAAGGTATGTCCTGAGGCTTTCCTGCATATAAAGAGGTCTGGAACTTTCAAGAGCAAGGATATCATCACTTGAGGTAAGGCGGTGGCAGATAAGCAGGTCACTCTGCGAGACAACATCAGGTTGAAGGCTTGCAGGCCTCTGGGTTGCCAGTACCAGGGAGAGCCCGGGCTGCCTGCCCTGCCTGAGGCAGCGGTTAATAAGCATTTCGGAAGCCAGGCTTTCTCTTCCCGCAGGCACGAAGATGTGGGCCTCATCGATAAACAGCCAGACCATGGGAAATTCTTTTCCTTCAGGTTTTTCTCCCATCTGCTTTTTTTCGTAGGATCTTCTTGCCTCAAGCCTTTCCGCATAAAACCTGCCCGCAAGAATTGATACTGCCGCAGCACAAACGTTTTCGTTTTCCAGGGGACTTACATCAAGAACTGTTGTCCTGCCTCCGGATATCAATTCTGATAGAGATGTTCCTTCTTTTGAGAACAGCCCCCAGGCTTTCACAGCCCTGAAATAGTTTTCTGCAGCCCCTTTAGTTGTCGGGTCCGAACGAGTGTCCAGGAAGATCTCACTGATGATGTCTTCAAAAGAATAATGGTGGCCTTTCTCCCGGAGTGATTCAATGGTTCTTACGAGCAGGATCCCAAGAGGAGAAACCTCTTCAATTTTGAGAACCCTGCACCATTGGCTTCCGGATAGGTCCCGGATAGAAATCGAAAAAGGTTTTACCTCTATGTTTCGCTTCCTATAGGCTTCCACCTTTCCTGCTGGCACGAAAACCTCGGTCTCGAGGCCTTTGGGGGCGAGACCCCAGTTTTTCAGTCTTCCTGTTTCGGAAGCATTCGGATAACTCATTGTCCAGAATATCCCCATGGTATCGATGATAAGAGAGGCAAGTTTTCCCTTGATGGCAGGATGAAGAAAGGCAAGCTCTTCCAGCATACATCCCATCGTGTAGGACTTTCCGTATCCTCTTTTCCCGCAGATCAAAACAGCATGGGGCTTAAGGGCATCCAGATAAACGGCGGCACCCCTTGAATGGTCAAGTGCCATATAGTTCCCAAGAAACAGGAGGCCTTCTCCATTATTTTCTTCGTTCCCGAGCACTCGCAGCGTCCCGCTGAGCCTTCCCCCGAAAACAGGTCTGAACTTTTTATTCTTTCCTTCAGGCATCCTTGATAGTATCGGATTGACTTCTACTTAAAATAATTTATTACTATGTAATAAAATAATATTCCCAAACCCGACAATATATCCAAATCAGGGCTTGAAAGCTTGTTTCAAGCCGGAAAGTGAAAAAAAGTATGATTTTTGAAAAAGTATGAATTTTGAAAGCTTCTGAATTCTCCAACAGCTTCAGGATATTATTTTATCCAGCTGGTTTTTCCATACTGCTTCTTTAATTTCCTGGGCTATTCTCCGTCCGGTTGAGAGGTCTTCCTGAATCAGGTCCGCATAGGGAGAGCCTGAAATGTAAAGGTTTGTCCCTGCCACGATCCGGGCAGAAATCTCAAATACCTTGATTTCAAGGGAGTCCGTGAAGACGGTTTCAAGGCAGAAAGCCCCTATCATCCCGCCGAAAAGCCCGAGAGACTCTTCAACTACTCTTTCTCCAAGGGAGAAGATAAGGGGCAGGAGGGATTCTCTTGCGACAAGAGGGACGTTTCCTGTGACTACATATGTCGGGCGGATCCCGGCTTCGATAAGTTCTCTGGGGGAACCGAGCCTGAAGATTTCATCGGCATTGGATTCCACTCTGCGATCCATGCTGAGAAGCTCAAGGCTTCCTTCGCTTAAAGTATATCCTTCGTTTCGGATAGGGGAATAGAAGTAATGCAGGTAATAGCGAGTTCCTGTAATGAACTCCTGAATAGTGTACTTCTGGGTATGGTCAACGAGTTCGTCGAATTCCTCGTAGGTTTTTGCAACGAAGAAGCCTTTTCCTCCTTTTGCCCCGTTGTACTTGACCATCACAGGCCCGTTAATGTCATGGGGATCATCTATTTTCCCGGGCATATGGATGCCTGCTCCGAGCAGCCATTCCCTTTCTTTGTCCCTGTCCGATTCCCACTCCAGTACAGCCCGGTTCCCAAAGGTGGGAACGGCCATCTCTGCAAAGTTCTCAGTGCCAAGGTAAGCAACAAATGAGCCGTGAGGGATAATGATTACGTTTCTCTTTCTGAGTTCCTCAGCCTTATTCATGATATCCGAATAGCTGTCAACAATAAGATACTCATCGGGTTTTGCTTTGGGGAATGCCTCATAGAATTTAGGCGGTTTGCCAACGCAGATCCCCAGAGTTCTGAAACCTTCTTTTCGAGCTCCATCAAAAATTTGAAGGCTTGAGTGAGAACAGACTGTTGCAATAGTAATGTTTTCTATATCGTAATTTTTCAGAAATTCAAGAATCTGCTGTTTTGTGATCATGATTGCTACCAGCGGAAAATTTAGATTAGAATACACAATGTTGTATTTAAGGTTAAGGGCAGGCTTCTATATATAAATATAGCAGCCTATCTATAATAAATTGAAGAAATAAAAACTTTATATTAAGATCGGTTCAAAGTACAGTACAGAGTATACTTAAAATACTGATAATAAGGTTTTTAATTCAGGAAATACGCATGAAAGGGCTTGAAGATAGAGACGGTTTATCCGAAATCGGCGCGCCTCCCCAGGGGCCTGGATCAGAGGAGCAGGATAACAGGGTGCTTGTTCTCCCTGTAAACGGGGATTCAAGAAAAATTACCCAGGTCCTCTCCAACGAAACCTCATTGAAAATTCTTGAACTTCTCGGGAAGAAAAGCATGTCTGCAACCAATATTGCAGAAGAGTTGAAGCTCCCCCTTACCACAGTCAAGTATAATCTGGATTCTCTGGCCGAATCCGACCTTATTAAGGTCAAACAGATAAAGTGGAGCCAGAAAGGGAGGCAGGTCAAGATCTACGAGTCAGCGGAAAAGCTGATTGTCCTTGTCCCTTCCAGAAGCACGATGGATAAACTCTCCATTATAAACTTGCTGCAGAAATACATCGGAGTAATAGGAGCAGCCGTCTTTGCTGCTGCAGGAATAGAATACCTCTCGGCCTATCTACGGGCAAAAAAGATTATTGATGCCACGGCTCCTTTGCGGAGGGGGATCACGGGTCCGGTAAATGAGACTTATCCAGAAGCAACAATTATGGAGACCGTTGAAACAGAAAACCTGAGCCCGGAATCAGATAGTTATAATTCGGATTTTGACAAGGTAGTGCCGGAAGAGGAGGTAATGGATGAGGAAGTAGTGGTAGAGGGGGCAATGGATGAGACCCCCGAAACCTTTGCCGGGCAGCAGGTAGAAGACGGTGGGGGTGCGGAAAATCTTTCATCGGGAGCAGGAACCGGAGGGGAAACCTTCCAGGGAGAAGCTGCAACGGAAGTCTCTGCCTCTGAGACTCTGGACTCTACTTCGGATTTGCCTTCGGTTCCTTCGGAAGGGCTCACCCCTCTCGGAGGGCTTCATGGGCTTTACGATACTCTTTCTCTTCACCCGGGGGTCTGGTTCCTTTTCGGCTGCATCTTTGTAATATTTTTGATAATTGTAAGAGAAGTCTATTATAAGAAAAAAACCAAGTAATCAGGGATTGTATGAGAGTCGCTTTAAAACTTGCATACATAGGCACCGAGTTTCATGGGTCCCAGATTCAGCCGAATGTTGAGACCGTGGAGAAAGAACTCTTCAAGGCTCTTCGGAACCTCAGGATTATAGAAAGCCCCAAATCTGCGAGCTATACCTGTGCGGGCAGGACTGATGCAGGAGTCCATGCCCTCGGACAGGTTGTTGCTTTTGATACGGAAAAACCGAACCTGGCAATTCCAAGAGTTATCAACTCCGAACTCCCTCCGGCCATATGGGCATGGGCTCATGCGGAAGTCCCCTACTACTTTGATGCAAGGAGAAGTGCGGTTTCCAGGCATTACCGCTACGTGATGAGCGGCGATGATTATGATATTTCAAAGATGAGGGAAGCTTCAAAACTGTTGCTCGGAACCCACAATTTTGAAAATTTTTCCAGGGCAAACGGTGAAAAAAGTACTGTTCGCACTCTGGAGAGGATCAACGTCCGTTTAGACGGGGAAATTACAAAGATTGATGTTGTTGGTAACAGTTTTCTCTGGAACATGGTAAGAAAAATAGTGACAGCTCTCTCAATGATCGGAAACGGGGTGCGTGATAATGACTGGTTGCTCCAGATGCTGAATCCCGATATTTATGAAGAAGGAATCGAACCGGCTCCTCCCTACGGGCTAACCCTTATGGGAGTAAATTATGGAGAAAATATAGAATGGATTGAAGATGATTACTCGATCAGGCGGGCAGGTGAGCAGAACCACAAACGCATTCTCAGACACAGGGTAATGGCTGAGGTGCTGGAAGAACTGATTTCCCATGAGTGAGAAATACCTTTAAATGTGAAAAATCACCTTTCTATCGTTAACCTCTTTTTAAATCCCTTTACCCAACTTTATTCACCTTACTTTATTCTTTTTTCCTGTTCTTCACTTTGTTCTTCACTTTTTACTGCCCTTTACTCTTTCAGTTTTCCGAAAAATTCTACTTCATATCCTTCTGGAAAATAGTTATTATTCGCGTGAGGCTCCTGTGAACTCTCTGCACGTAAATCTCAAGAACCTTAAGTCCTGCTTTCTCTCCATACTCAAATGATGTTTTGTCCGAGACAACAACTGCGATAGCTCCGGGTTTTAAGACACGGTGGATTTCTTCAAGGGCGCCGGAGTAAAGCTCTTCTAAGGACCCTGCAAGGATTGCTGCAGACCTTCCATAGGGAGGGTCGGTGACAACGGCATCGATTGTAGAGTCCTTCAGAGGGATCCTGCAGGCATCCCCTTCCATCAGTAGGTAGTCCAGTTCGTAGGCCTCAAGGTTCATGTGAGCCCCGAGGACAAGTTTTTCCTGGGCATCGACCCCGATGACCCTCGCCCTCACAAGCCCGGCTTCTACGAGTATGCCGGCAGTGCCGCAGAAAGGATCAAGAAAAAGCTCCCCGGGCTTTATCCCGGAAAGGTTTGTAAGGGCGCGGGCAACCCTGGGCATGAGGACTCCGGGGTGAAAAAATGGCTTGTTCTGGGGAGTCCTGGCTTCATAAGCACTCCGGTCAACTGAAGATAGGAGAGTCCCAAGCACAGCTTTTTCGCTCAGGATGAGCCGGAATTCCACATCAGGGTTTTTCAGGTTTGCCCTGAACCCTTTCCTGTAAATAAAGCCTCCAATTTTCTGCTCCAGGTACTCGCACGGAAAATCAACGTGGTGTTTGATCCGCTTTGCCCTGACAACAAAACTTTCTCCTTCCCTGATATACCCTTCAGGTTCAAAGGCTTCTGCAAGCTTCAGGAATGCATCAGGGTTGTTTTCGGTAGTTCCCACCACCTTCAGGATATGGTGGGTCATTGCCAGCCTTCCGGTTACAGGACCTGCAAGGGTTTTTTCAACATCCTCTTCTCTGCCTGCTATATCCACTACAAGGCACTGGTCTACTCTTGAATGGAGCCGGAAATCAAGCCCCTCAATTTTAAGGCAGGCAAGGACTTCGGCAGCTGGCAGTTCTTCGTGTTCTCCGGATAGTTCAAAAGCGTATAACATTGATGATCGGAAATAAGTTGATTAATATAGTTCAAAATGATCTTCAGGCAGTTCAAAATAACTCAATTTCGAGTTTCGTGTAGAGTATTGAGGTCTAAACAAGATCACAATGAAATTAAAGTCTCAATGAAGTCAAAAGCGGGTTACAGGTAAGAGAAGCTACCTGACAGGAGGCAGCCTGCAAGATTTCTATTATGATGTTTCCGGAGAGGACTGCCTGTGAATCGGACTCATTAAAACATCTTTTCAAGTGTTTCCCTTCCAGTCATTCCTATCTCAATTCCAAGTTCTCCGGCAAACTTCGTTATCTCGACAACAGGGGCTTTGAGCATATCTTCGAAACTCTGCACACCTTTCACTTTTGCTGCCGCATCTCCGAGGGTCTCTGCGGCACTGACATTAAGATATCCGCACATCAGAAAACCTTTCTCTGCCCTTATGACCAGCAGAGGATACTTCTGCATTTCAAACCGGAGGCCAAGTGCGCATCCGTTTTCAAGTGAGATCTGTTCAATGAGCATGTTTTTCTCAATAAGCTTCAAGCCAGATTAACTTTTGGGCTCAGGTCAGGTTCCGATTAATTTCTTTAAGGATATTTCTGAAAAAACCGGCTACTTGACCTGCTTCAGTATTTTCCCCGGCAGTCCGGGTTACGTTTTCTTCACTTCCGTTTTCCGGACTTTTGTCTTTATTAGTTTCCATGTTCTGCAGTTCGGCTTTGAAAGTCTCATTTTCCGAAAGCAATATGGTAATGTTTTTTTCTGAGCCGAAATTTCCTTTCAGTAAGGCCCGGTTAGTTTTAAACTCAAGGCTTTTGTTTTCAAGCCCTTCCGTTAATTCTACATCAAAGCCCGGTGGAAGGATAATCGTAACACTTGAATCCGGAGTGCCCATCAGCCATATGTCTGTTCCGGGGCCGGCTTCTTCCTTGAAACTGTAGGTTACGCTGGCGCTGTTTGTAATTGCCGATTTTTTTCCAGTTCTTCCGAGGGCCTCTTTTGAGATCCAGAATTCAACGTCCTTCAATTCAACAGGTTCCGAACTCGAGTTGAGCTTTACATCCGGTTCCTCTTCTAGGGATTTCTTCATTTTGCCATTTAAAATAACTTCCATCTTCAGGATTTCCCAGGCATTAACAAAACCGTCACCTTCACCTGTTTCGATGTCTATGAGATTCCTGAAAAAAACAGCTTCTTCATCCGTAATTTTCTCATCGTAATTCCATGTCATTCCGTCTCTTTCCACTGTGATATTGTTGCCGGGAATAAAGGCAGCAGAACAGGGTTCTGAAAGAAGGGAAGGAATGAGGAAAGTTGCCAGTAAAAGACTGGCCGAAAGGAGGGGATACAGTTTCAAGATTGTCAACTCTTTTTTATCCGTCCTTCATCCTATTCTTTTTTCTGTTTTTTCTTTTCCGGGCTTTATTTTGTCGTAACTTCACACCCGTCCCGGGTTATTATTACCGTATGTTCTGTCTGGGCCACAAGCCCTCCGGCACTTTCAACAAGTACAGGATAAGAGTGGAGAATTCCGGCTTTTTCAAGCTGGATCAATGAAAAATCAAGTTTGTCCGACTCGATCCAGCGCTTTGCAAAGGGGAGTTCCCTGTACGCTTCTACCTGTTTCAGGACGTTTCTGACTGCTGGGAGGCGGACAGGTTTTTTCTTTATAAGGCTGTAGATCTCTGCCCAGCTTCCATCGTGCACAAGGCCCGTTCCGTTAGTTGCAAAGGGTTCGATTGCAAGAACGTCTCCTTCCTTCAGGATAACTCCCCCCTCTACATGTTTGTTGGGCACCGAGGGATTATCATGGGCCTCATACTGGGAAAGCCCATGGCCTGTGAGGTTTGTAATGGGATTTAAGCCATAGCTGCGGATCTTCTCTTCTATTGCAGCCCCGACCTCTCCTGTGCTGATTCCCGGTTTCATAAGGTCAATAGCTGCTGCAAGGGCTCCTTCCGATGCTTTTACGATATCTGAATTGCCCGAAAGGTCCACGGTTATTGCCGAGTCTGCTATGTATCCGTCAACGTGGACTCCGAGGTCCAGCTTTACCATATCGTTTCCGAAGACGTCCTGGTCTCCTGCCTTAGGAGTTGCGTGGGCAGCTTCCTGGTTTCTTGAGATATTGCAGGGGAAGGCAGGTTTGCCTCCGAGTTCTATGGTTTTCTTTTCAACAAATTCAGCAACTTCGAGCAGGCTGTTTCCGACTCTTATCATGTCTGCGGCCTCGGCCCTGACAATCTTCAGGATCCTGCCGGCCTCTCTGTACTTTTCAGTGATATCTTCTTTGTTGTATACGTTATCTGTCATGTTAACCCCACTTAGTAATCTCTCTTGATTTATCCTGATTGTTATACTGATTTTGAACCTTGTTAAAGCATTTCTGTCAGCAGTTCTGACTATGAAATCCTATCTGTGAAATTTTGATTTATACCCCCTTATTATGGTAGATTCCTGCTGTATTTATGCTTATTTCCTGTAATCCGGGGCTATATAAGGCAAATTAAAGCAAATTCTGACGATCTCCGGCGGCTTAATTTATATATTATTTTAATACAAATCTCTTTTCCAGTCCTGTAAGGTTCTCACATCCGGTTTCGGTAACCAGTACCATATCCTCAAGCCGGATACCCCCTATTCCCGGATAATACAGGCCCGGCTCGATGGTTATCACGTTGCCTGCCTCCATGATAGCTCCGTTTTCTCCTACACTGGGAAGTTCGTGGATGTCAAGCCCTACCCCATGGCCTGTAGAATGAGTAAATCCGGCTTTTGACCCGCTTCTGTAGGTGTGATACCCCCTTGCCTCAAAAAGGTCACAGACCGCCCTGTGTATTTCAGATGAATGAACTCCGGGCTTAACCATTTCCAGCGCTTTTTGCTGGACTGTAAGTACGGTTTCATACATTGCCTTTAGTTTTTCCGAAGCTTCGCCTCTGGTCACGGTCCGCGTCATGTCTGCAAAATAACGCTTCTTTTTGCTCCTTGGGAATATGTCCAGGATGATTGGGGCATTTGCCCTGAGAGAGCCTTCCGTAGTTCCGTGAGGGTTTGAGGTGTCTTCCCCGCAGGAAACAATTGTCTCTTCGGCTTCACACCCGAAATCCAGCAGGGTATGGTCAATTACCGAGTTTACTTTAGCCCCGGTAAGGACCTGCCCTTCAAAATAGAGTATGTCATCCCTTTCCTCTGCTCCTGCTATCAGGGCAATTGCTGCTTCCATTGCCTTTTCTCCCGCCATTTGAGCATACTTTATGGCTTCAATCTCTTCCGGTCCCTTCACAGTTCTCATTTTCCTGAAAGGGCTTTTTACAGGCAGTACGGTAAAACCTGCTTCTGTAAGGTATTTTGAGTAAAAGATAGGAAAATCGTAGGCTACAGCAATTTTTTTTACTTTTTCTTCAAGGAGCAGCTCGGATATACAGGCTGCATAGGCAATAGATGCATCCTTTTTCTCCTTGATTTTTTCACGGTAGCCAAAGTCCTGAGTGGTTTTTATATTCGAAACCCTTGACTCGATTTCAGCTCTTCCGCGCTCCATTTCTGAGATGAAAAGAATTTCTCTCCCGCTTTCGGTTTGCAGGTAAATGAACTCGTCCGATGCCAGGAAGCGGGTTACGTAGTAAATATCGGCACTGTGAATATCCCCTGTCATCAGATAGGCGTCTGCTCCTGCTTCCTCAAGGGCCTTTTTTATACTGAAGTCTGTCTCTTTCATGCAAGGTAATTCTGGTGTTTGTAGATAAAGTTGTTATCGTCGGCTTGCTGGCAGGCCGGTGTACGGATGCTTACCCGGTGGATACTGACCAGGATCATTTCTTACTTTTTCATCTTCCCTTTTTATTTTCCCTTGCCTGTGTTCTTTTTTCTATCTCCTTCATTTCGTTCCCAAGAATTAAAAGTTCCTCCAGCATAGTGAAATATCTGTCAAGGGAAGCTGTCATCTCGTCTGAAAACCTGAGAATGCATATATATTTTCGTCTCCCCCGCTCTTTCACCCATATCCTATCTCCAGGGGCTTCATCTTTCAGGTCGGCGAAAATTTCTGCCGCGCAGCCCAGGATCATCCGGACGCTTGATGTCAACCCTTTTTTCATTTTATCTTTTTTAAACTCCAGGTAGTCGCGGAAGACGTCGTTCTGAAGCAGCTGATCCCTGTGGGCCCAGTACTCATCCCTGTTGAGGTTCTCTTCAACAATAAGAGGGATTCCGGAATTCATTTCCTTCAGGTGTGACATTTTATCCGGTTTCTTTTTGTCGGTGTCTTTATTCCTGGGATAAACGTCTTTTCCCATAGGAAGCGTGTTTAATTCCAGCTCCCTTTGAATCCATTCCAGGGTGAAACTTTTAGTGGCTTCGATAAAAATGAGAGTTTCCTTTTCCATTTTTTCTCTGGTACTATCCATATTCTTATGGAGCTCTCTAACTATGTCGACTTTTTCTCCGGAACAATCCTGAGTATGGGACTTAATTCCCATTTTCTAACCTCTTCTTTCAGTTTCATTCCTTAATGCTCTTCTCTTTACATGTTTTTTATGGAAAAGTATTCGGGGTTTCAAGATTATGGATTTGATAAAATGCGGTTAAAAGGGTCCATAAAAGCGGAAGGATTGGGCAGGAAGCAGGGGTAACTGACAGAGCGGGGAAGTAAAGGGCAGAAGCAAGTAATCCGGGCCAGAAGTTTCAGGAATAACGGCCTTATTTATTAGGAATGGATACCACCGGTAAAAATCTTGAATTATATAAAAACAGGTTCAACAGTTAAATGTAAAACAAAATTTACACAGTCGGCCAATTGAAAAAAAAGAAGCGCCCGGACCGGGATTCGAACCCGAGTCGGAGCCTCGACAGGGCTCCATGATAGGCCTCTACACTATCCGGACACTTCGGTCTTCTTAGCTGCTGTTTTTCCCGCATTGCGAGCAAATCTTAAATGTCTTTCCGATATATAAATGTTCCCGTTGACTGACTTCGATTCTGGTGAATGTTCAGGTCCCGCCTCCCAGACTCGAACCGGGGACATCGCGGTGCCTGCGCAGAGATGTACGGGAGGAACCCGCACGAGCCGAACTACAGCCGCGCACTCTACCACTGAGTTAAGGCGGGATTATGATACTGCTTCAGTGTTGCACAGGGCTACACTGCTTCAGTGCACCATCTCCATATATGGTGATGGTATTTATGTTTTTCGCTGGAAGTTGGAATAATAGCTGACATTTATGACATTTTTCATATATATCAAAAATACTTTTGTATATTACAGGGAACATAAAGCATAATCAAAGTAAGAAAACGGACAGATCTCACAAATAGAAAGGGTAAGGAATATGGTCGCCCAAATTTTTACGAACGCCAATTGTTTCGATACGGTCAGCGTCAGCCTTGGAGACACCTTTGTGATAAAACTCAGGGATGAACCTGGAGAGCACCTGTACAGTAAGGAAGAACCCGTTGCTGAAACTGTATGGAAAATGGAGGCCGAAGAGGGTCTCAAATTGCTCCGGGAACAATTCACTCCGGATATTCCGGACACAAAGACTATTCCAGGAATTCATGAATGGGAATACGAGGCTGTAAAACCGGGTACCTGGGATGTTGAAGGCACTTACACCATTTTCCGTTTTGGAGGCGAGAGAAAGTTCAAACTAACTGTTAAGGTTGTTTAAGAAATTTTTTGAATTCAAACATTTTTTATTTTTTTGTGACTTCTTATCTAATTAAAAGTCTGCCTCATATAGTTGGAGATGTCAGCCTGGTTCCTGAGGCTGCTTTCACTATTTAACACCTGATTTTGGAAAGGATCTGAAAGGTTGAAAAATTCCTTCTTTAATAATTCCTTTCTAAGCTATAAGCCCCATTTTAAACTCTATCTTAAAATTCTGAACGGCTAATGGGCTGGATATTGGGAAAGGGATGGTAAAAGAAAGTTGAGGCAAAAAAGTTGCAACAAAATAATGATCCAGTAAAAAGAAAGGTACGGCAAAAAGATGCGAAAGGAACCCGAAGTTTCTTCTTGATATCTCCGGGCTCAGAAATTTTTGGTTTTATCAGAAGGTGTTCAGTTCACCCCTGATGACCATTTCAGTGATTTTTGTTACATTGGAAAGCCAGTCGTCAATTACAACTTCAGCTTCCGATTTGACCTTCTCAAAGGAAGTACCTTCTTTTGGAATGATCTGAGCGCTTGCCACAAGGGGCTGATCAATTGGTTTTGCAATCTGCGAGAGCAGTCTGATATATACGTCCTGTACTTCCGGAACCTGTTTTACGATATCCCTGGCCATCTGGGTCGAGAGGAGGTTGTAGATTTTTCCGATATGGTTAATCGGGTTCTTTCCGCTGGTTGCCTCCATGCTCATAGGCCTGTTTGGTGTGATTAACCCATTGCAACGGTTTCCACGCCCTACCGAGCCGTCGTCCCCCATCTCGGCTGAGGTTCCGGTGACGGTGAGGAAGATACAGCTTGTTTTCAGGTTATCGCCCGTGTTAATGTAGACATTTACATCCCGCTCGGTATAGCGAGTTGCAAGCTCTTTTACATAGGTCTTCATTTCCTGAGTCATGTTTATGTAGCTGTCCAGGTCGTCAACATAGCGTCCGATCATGCCGCTGCATATTGTAAGGGTTATATCTTCTCCATCCCTGAGCCCCATTACTTTCATGTCTTCTCCTATTGCAGGCATGCGGGACTTCAGATCGGTAAGGAGCTGTCTTTCGGTATTGTAGACTATATTTTCAAGTTCGGAAAAGGGAGCGTGCCCAACTCCGAAAGAGGTGTCATTTGCAACCGGAACCCTGTCTCTCTTAAAGACCTCTCTGAGGTCTGAGGATCCTGTTCCGAGTTTGCAGTCCATAATCACGTCTCTTTCAAGATCCATGTTTACCATAGTCTTTCTCAGGTAATTCCTGGCAGCCTGGAGGGCTACGGACTCGGTGGCAAGTTCTACACCTTCGAACTCTTTAGTGGCCCGGCCTACGAGTAGCATATAAATTGGCTGCAGTACTTCTCCTCCTCCGAATTCCGGGCTTGATCTTCCGGCTACTATCTGGGTTTCATCAGTGTTGTGGTGGAGTACGGTTCCACATTTGCTTATGTATTCCCTGCATAGCGCTCGGCTTACGGCTTCGGCAAGTCCGTCCGATATGCTGTCAGGGTGCCCTATCCCTTTGCGTTCTACAAGCTCTATACGTTGTTTTTCGATAGGAGTTTGCAAAAGCTCTTCTACTTTTATATTTCGGGCCATTTGGATCCTCTTTTTTCAAAATTATTGGTACATTTATTGTTAGATTGTTAGATGTTAATATTACCACTTTATTAATCTTTACTCTGTTTTCATAATTTATTTTCCCGGGGGTAACTTAAATTAATTGCGATGCTATTGTAACATTTATATTATTATTTTTATGATTCGATAGATTGTTTCTATTAAATTACTACGGCTATATAATGCTTCCCATATATTCATTACTGGTAGTTATATCATATTTAAATGGTTTATCTTTCTACTTCGACTTCAAAAATTAACCCCTTATCTTTGTGTAAAAATTTATCTCATTTTGGATTTAACGCTCTAATTAACAGGGTTTCGTGAAAAAAGTTTACCCTGAACCTTACCGTGAAGTCTATATTATACGAGAGTATTTTATACGAGAGTATTCTGGATAAATGTTTTATACGGAATGAGCATACCCGGGATAAGTTTCCCGACAGACTACTCTATTAGAGGACATAGCAGATGATTCGCATTGCAATACCAAACAAAGGTCGCCTTCACGAACCCACAATGTCTCTTTTTAAAGATGCGGGGCTCCCCATTAGCGGTGGAGCCGAAAGTCGAATACTTTTCGCAAAAACTACGGACCCTGATATTCATATTCTCTTTGCCAGGGCTGCTGATATACCTGAGTACGTTCAGGACGGAGCTGCGGATGTAGGTATTACGGGCATGGATCTTATTACGGAAAGAGGGGCAGAGGTTGAGGCTCTTCTGGATCTTAAATTCGGGAGGGCAAGCCTTGTCCTTGCAGTCCCTGAGGACTCTGTTTTCCAGAGTGCCCGGGATCTTGAAGGCAAAAAAGTGGCAACAGAGTTTCCGGAGATCACGCGCCAGTACTTCAAGAGCCTTGGAATCAACGTTGAAGTTATAACGGTCAGCGGGGCATGTGAGATGACTCCTCATGTGGGAATTGCAGATGCCATTGTAGATATTTCCAGTTCCGGGACAACCCTTCTGATAAACCACCTGAAAGCTATTGACACAGTCTTTTCTTCCACTGTCCATTTGATTGCTAACAAAAAAAGCCTCAGGGAAAAGGAAAAAATCCTGGACATAAAAACCGCACTCGAAAGTGTGCTTAATGCAAAGAAAAAACGCTATTTGATGATGAATGTTCCCGAGGCATCTCTCCAAGCAGTAAAAGAGCTCCTTCCGGGAATGTCCGGACCAACAGTCATGAAGGTCGAATCCAGCAGGTCGTCTGAAGAATCCTTCCTTGCCGTTCATTCCGTTGTTGACGCAGACCTGATCTTTACCATCGTGAACAAGCTCAAGAATGTAGGTGCAAGGGATATACTTGTCGTTCCTATCGAAAGGATCATGCCCTAAAGGAAATAGCTCTTTAAAGGAAATTAGCCCTGAAATTAATGAAGAGTAAACAGATATATACGGAAAATTTTTCTTGCAGATATCCGGAGATGTAGCTTTCTATGACTTTTGAAGTGATTCCTGCAGTGGACATGAGGGGTGGGAAATGCGTTCAGCTTGTGCAGGGCGTGCCTGGCAGTGAGATCGTGTCCCTTGAAGATCCTCTCGCAGTTGCGCTTGACTGGGTAAGAAAAGGGGCAAAGACCCTTCATCTGGTAGACCTTGACGGAGCAATTGAAGGGGATCGAAAAAATGCTCCTATTATTGAAAATATAGTCCGGGCCTGCAGGGAGAAAGGCGTGGGTATCCAGGTGGGAGGGGGAATCCGGAGCTTTGAAGATGCGGCTTCCCTGCTTAAGCTTGGGGTTTCAAGGGTAATTCTCGGAACTGCTGCCCTTCAGAATCCCGAACTTGTAAAAAAGCTTTCCAGTGCCTTTGGAAGTTCATGTGTAAATGTCGCGCTGGATGCAAAGAACGGGAAAATCTCGATCAAAGGCTGGACCGAAGAGTGCGCGCAAACTCCTGTCGAAATGGGCAGAAAGTTTGAAGAGCTTGGAGCCGGAAGCCTCCTTTTTACGAATATAGATAATGAAGGCCTGATGCAGGGAGTAAACCCTGACCCGACGAGGGAACTTGTGGAGTCTGTCATCATCCCTGTGATTGCATCCGGAGGGGTGAGTTCCCTCGAAGATCTGAAGGTTTTAAAGCAGACCGGAGCCTCGGGGGTTGTGGTAGGTAGTGCCCTCTACACAGGCAGGTTCACCCTTGAGGAGGCTATCGAAGCTATTTTAGATGATTGCTTTTTAGATGGTTAATTACAGTTACTCCGGGGCAAAGTATTTAAGAAATTTAAAAGAGAATGTGATGGTGTATGAGAACCTGCAGAATCTCCCGCAAGACAAAGGAAACCGATATCCAGCTTGAACTGAACCTTGATGGCAAAGGTAGTGCAGACATCAGCACCGGATTGGGATTTTTTGACCACATGCTTGCTTCTTTTTCACGGCATTCGGAATTTGACCTTAAGGTGCGTGCCGAAGGCGACCTCTATGTAGACGAGCACCACCTGGTAGAAGATGTCGGGATAGTCCTCGGGAAGGCTCTTGCCGAAGTTCTTGGAGACATGGCCGGTATTGCCCGTTTCGGGGAAGCCAGAATTCCCATGGACGAATCCCTTGCCGAAGTTGCGCTGGACGTCGGAGGGCGCAACTATCTTGTTCTGAAAGCCGAGTTTTCAAGTCCTCAGGTGGGGCAGTTCAGTACCCAGCTGGTGCGGCACTTCTTCGAAACCCTTGCCTCAAATGCAAAAATTACCATGCATGCAAGTGTCTATGGAGATAACGACCACCACAAGATAGAAGCCCTCTTCAAGGCTTTTGCCTATGCAATGAAAAGGGCTGTAAAAATCGAAGGCAAAGAAGTAAAAAGCACGAAGGGCACTCTATGAATTCCTTAGTTGCGCCACCCGAATTGCGATTCGGGAGCCCGCCATCCTTTTCTCTCCGCTCAAGAGGACTAACTTATGTATCATTTTGGTAGCAATACTTAACATTTAAGTTTTAAGCTCTTTATTTTGTTGTTTTGATCCTCCACTCCCCTGCAAAGACCAGCATTGCTTCAGGTCTGAGCTGCCCGACAAGGCACATGTTTGCTTTTTTTGCAGCCTTCACTCCAGAGTCAAACGGCATGGCTTTGGTGGCAACAAGGGAAATTCCTGCCCTAGCTGCTTTTGTTACCATGTAGGCAGGTTGCCTGCCTGTGGAAAGCATGTAGTGCTGTGAAAGGTCGAGTCCCCGGAGGAAGGCGGCTCCAACTACCTTGTCTACGGCGTTGTGTCGGCCTATATCAACAATCTGGACTGCGAGTTTTCCTTTTTTGTCTATAAGGGCGGCAAGATGGGTGCCTCTGGTAAGTTTGTAAGTCTCGGATTCAAGGTGTCCTGTGCCTGCAAAAATGGCTTCTGGATCAAAAACAGTATCTGCCTCTATGTAAATCTCTGCCGGGGCTGGCTCATCACGAGGAGGGGAGCTTTTCTTTTTAGTCAGGATATGGACTTCATCACCCTCCACTTCAATCCCTGCAATCTCTCCGTACCTGACAGCTCCTTCAGTGATCAGATGCCCTACTGCAAGCTCTTTAAGCTCGAAAGGAGAGGCAAAAAGGGTTGTAAAAGCTTTCCCGTCCAGAAAAAGTTTGACAGGGCATTCCCTTGCAAGCAATACTTCCGTATCTTCTACCCTGCCGTCGGAATGGATTCTTTTTGCAGGGTAAGGAGTGGTGTATCTCTCAGGCATTTTTGGTCTGAATTTTGATATGTTTTTCAGATTTATTATTTCATTGATAGCGGTTCATTTTTTATTGCCTGTTTAGCTTTTGAATGTCCCTTCAATTTCTTCTTTCTACTTTTAACTGCTTACAATTTCATAGTCTGCACTGCAGTCAAAGTATGTATTTCCTGAGTTAAAATCAATTCTCAGAAACTCATTATTGGTAGGTGATGGTCCTATATTGTATAGATTAACTGCAGAGTCATTTTCCGGCCACCAGCCAATAAGGCTTACCCCATCAACCTGGAATTGAGTTCCAGATGAATATGAAGGAAGTAAATATGTTAAAGTCGATTCATAGTCTGTATAATCCTTCACATATATCCCAGTGACTTTTCCCTGATCCACGTATTCCCCATCAATATACATCTTAACATTAAAATTGAAGTCGGTGATCTGGTTGTTGCTCATATCTGCAGTTCCGGATGTCTGGTCTCCATCTATTATGAGCTTTACAATGTCATTATTTTTAAATTTATTTTCGGAGCCATTAATTTTAATCCAATAATAGTTATTATTTCCGCTATTTCCATTATTTTTGAATTGGATGTAAGTTCCCGAAGAGATAACTCCTCCAATTCCAGGTTTATTCAATATAATGCTGTTTCCATGAATTAATTCTTCTTCGGGTTCATCCTCCTCTTCTTCAGATCCATCCTCTTCTTCGCCGGACTCAGAACCGTCGACTTCTCCCTCTTTCAGACTGCCTCCTGCCCCCAGTTCTGCTTCAATCACAGACTTGCTGATACAGAGCCTCTCAAGAGTTTTATTACTGCCGGGCAGGAAAGAAAAGTATACGGTGTCTGAACCTATTTTATCAAGCGCATAATCCGTGCCGTATTCAAGACCTGCATTTTTTGAGGTTTCGTTGAGGTAGGAGATCCAGGCATCCGGGTATCCGGTGAGAATTGTGCAGGTGAAAGAGTCGATTCCTTCTGAATCATTGCTGTCATATATAGGGATTGCATAAAGTCCTGTCAGCCTCAAAGAAGCATCGGTGTTAGAAGAGATGCTGTCAGGTTCTCCTGTAATTTTGATCGCATTGATCGAAACTGTATAGTTATCTTCATCAGTGTGTTTTATATTGAATGAGGGAAACTGCCTCATCAATGATCTGCCTTTTTGGGAAAGGATAAGGGCTCCGTTTTCATATCTAAAAACCTGGTTTATATACTCTCTGTTGTTCGAATAATAGGTAATCCCTCCACAGTCCACTATTTGATGGGAGGCTGAGATCGAAGATTTTTCTGGAATTATGGTCATTCTGCAATATTCTCTATTTAATGAAAGTGTTCCGCTTGATTTTGATGGTTCCAGAATGGGGATCTCTCCTCCCCCCATACTAAACGAAATAGTTACTGGAAATCTATTTTCTGAATAATTAAAGTCTGAAGAAGTAAAGAGGGATACCATATCTACAGTTGATTTGAGTTCGGCCATATCGTTCTGGACTTCACTCATATGTGATTGTTCTGCATCAGTCTTCCATGCCGGAACATATTCAATCCTGACAACTGCAAGTACTGTAAATATGATACTCAGCAGCAAGACTGCCGCAATTACGGTAGCTCCTGCAGATTCCGAGTTGAAGAGGCTTTTTCTGGCCTTTTCCCTGCTTTTGTTTTTTCCGGTCGTCATAGCGGAACATCACATAATTTTTTATTTACTATGTTTCAGATATTGAACCTTAAATTTCCGTTTTTTCATTTTTCTGTCTTTTAATTCTTTATGCTGAAAGCTAAAAACTCTGGTTTATTTTATTCTTCAATTTAGTCTGTTATTTGGACCAATAATTAAAAAGTTCAGTTTAAACCATTTATCAGCTCTGCACTAACTGCAGTCTTGCTAACATAAAGCCTTTTGAGGTTTTTGTCGCTTCCATTTTCAGGGAATGAGAAGTATAGATAGTCGTTTTCTATAAGGTCAAGGGTGTAATCTTTATTTTTCTCAAGCCCGGCCCCTTTCATCATTTCGTCAAAATACGCTTCCCAGGCATCCGGATGGGCTGTGTATATTTTCAACATGAAAAAGTCTACATTTTCATACTCATTACTGTCATAGAAAGGGGTAAATGAACATTTTTTCAGATAAACAGAACAGTCAGATCTTGATGAAAGGGTATCTTCCAAGCCCTGTATCTCAATTGCATTTATCGAGAAACTGTAATTCCCATCTGAAACTTCGGAGACAAACATCATTGGATACAGTTTCATTACCGATTGCTCTTTTTGCGCAAGAATCAAGGCTCCGTTTTCATACTTGAATATCTGGTCAACATAATAATTATTATTAGAACTATAGGAAATGGTGCCACAGTTTATAATTTTTTCACTGTCGTTTGCAGGATTGATTGCCATTTTGCATGTATCAGTATTTATGGAAACCGTCCCGCTGAACTTTGAATAATCGGTAAACGGCATTTCCATGCTTCCGGTGTGAAGAGGCATTGTTATCCTGATTTTTGGGGAAGAGGAATCCGGGTCTGACATCAGGAGTATTGTGGTTCTGTCTATTTTAGATTTGAGTTCTGTCAAGTCTTCCCATATACTGGATACGTGAGAATATTCTGCGTCAGTTTTCCATTCTGGAACATATCCGAGATGGATCACGGAAAAAACTGAAAATATTATCCCTAAAAGTAAAATAGCTGCAATAGCTGTAGATGCAGCAGAATCAGATCGATAAAAAGAATCCTTGCCGAATTTTAGTGCGATGCTCTTTCTATCCATGTTTCCCTCATTTTCCTGCCCATCTCCTTTCTTTTGTGTGTTTATTCTTATTCGACGTGGATTCCCAGGAAGTCTATCCATGAGGTTTTATCGGCTTTTTTGTCTGCATGTGTGACAGCAACTATCCTTACCTTGAATGCCTCAATTTCTTCAATATTTTCCACATAGGAAGTAAGATCTATGTAATAAGGTTCGAAATTTTCATTGTACTCCGGCATGTTTTGTTCGACTCTTATCCATTCGGGGTTTTCTTCAGAGTCGTCAACACTGATGTCAAGTGCAATATATTCGTAATTTTTATCGTGCACGCTGTATACTATTTTTAAGGTTACGTTGCTGAATGGTTCTGTAAGTCCTTCCTCATCTACGTCGATGTCAAAATCGAATACCTGGGCTGTGGAGTTAGGGTTTCCATCTTTTTTATTCGGGGCATAATAAGTGGTAAAAATCCCATCTCCGATCTCATTAATCGCTTCTGTAGATATCCATCCTTCGGAAGTATCATCTGCTGTTCCATTCGGATAAGGAGTTATCCAGTATCTGTCGGTATCATCAGTATCATCAGAAATTTCGCTTTCTTCGCCTCCGCTCTGGAGCATAACTCTCTGGATTAGCTGATCTGATTCGGTGTCTACAAAGTACATATCGATTGTGTCCGTACTCTTCAGGTCTATCCCTCTGCTAAGGTTAGTATCGATTACAATGTAATCCCCGGTCATCAGGACATTATTTGTGGCGTCGTAACTAACGCTGGGGTCGGAAGACAACTCATATTCTTCCTGTTGCCCGTTAATATTGAGAACAATCTTCGCATCTTTCAGATCAATAGCTTCTCCCCCTTTATGGAAGATCTGCACGGTATTCGCATCCGTGTCGATTCTTTCTTGCAGGTCAGCCTTTGGCGTGTGAGGCGGATTTATATTTACCTCGTCCGAAAATATGATCACGGCTATTGAAGAAAAAGCCAACACAACTATGACCAACATGAGCACCTGTCCCATTACCTCTGAAACTGCCTGGCAGTCCTTCCCAAGTGCCCCGTTTTTTTTATCCTCCACGACAACAGTCACCTTTTCTAATTTTCTTGCTTAACTATCTAAATATTATGGATTGGATATTAACTTGACTATCTAAATATAATTCATTAAGTCCATTGAGGTCTTTGGGAATATTTATGAAAAATAAGTGAGATAATCACTTAATAATCTACTGAAGTGTCAGCAAAAATTTATATACGAATGAAGAATATCTTTAAAAGCAGTTATAAAAATTAGTAATTGTTGATGTGTATATTCAAGTGTTAAAATTCGGACAGACTGTCCTGTCTGGATGTCTTTAACTCAGGAGGGAGAATCATATATGGATCTCAAAAAAATATTTAATGATAATAAGGCAGTGTCCCCAGTTATCGGTGTCGTGCTGATGGTTGCAATTACTGTCATCCTCGCTGCTGCAATCGGTTCCTCTGTCTTTGGCCAGGGCCCCGCCAAATCTGCACCGCAGGCTAACATAGATATTAAAGCAGTTAACGCCTCAGATCCCGGGTATATAAAGTTTGAACACCTTGGTGGTGAGCCTATTTATTTCAATGAAAACTCCACCACTAAGGTTATGGCAGCTCTTGATGGTACATCTGTAGAAATTGATGCTACTGGTCTTGGCACATTAGATGTGGGTGATATGGTCACAATCGGGTTGAATGATGCTTCGAATAATACCTCTGCTGCATTCAGTGGCGGTCCTTCTTCCGGTGACACTGTCAATATCAAAATTATAGATGTCCAAACCAAGCAGCTTATCTGTGACACGGATGTAAGATTCTAAATTAAATCTCAAGCACCTTAAAAAGTTGCTTTTTTCTTTTTTATATCCACATCTTACTAAGGTCGAATTACATTCGTATTGAGTTTGTTGGAAACTCCTTATTTAAAGTTTAATTTTATTGTAAAGTAATCATACTAAATATTTGTATTTTTCAACTTCCTAACTGTATGTATCCTCTTACTTGAAATATGTCGATTTATTTTCAATTCTTTCGGATAATAAACCTGCCAAATAAATATCTCTTATAAGAATTATTTACAAAACAGTCTACTTTTATTTATATTGTTTACTTCTTCCGGGGCTTGGTTTGTTTTTTCACACTGTTTCCCCGCCCGAATTAGCTATATATATCTTTTTCTATAGTTGTAGATTATAACTATCTTCATTATTTTATCTTGTGTTCTAAAAGGGAAATTGTATAATCTTGATCCTGAAAGAGAGAAGTTTGTAACTACTAATTAGGTTAGTTTGTCCACTCCCTCCTTTAAAGGTCAGTATTTTTTCCTTTTGCAGAAGAAGGCAAAGCCTGAAAATTATTCAGGGGGATTTACTTTGAATATACTTGAAAAACTCATCAAGGATTACGTAGGGGTCTCATCTGTCATGGCTGAGGTTCTTCTTGCAGGGATTGTTGTTATTGCATTTGGTTCGCTATTCGTAATTATAACTTCCATTGACAAGCCGGTTGATTCTCCCAGGGTTTTGGCAGAAGAATGGATAGATGCACCTTCTGATACTATTTTCCTGCGCCACGCTGGAGGAGAACCGATCGATACTAAAGACATGAAGATCAATGTCCAGATAAATGGTACCACTTATGTATATTCTCCTTCTAATATTTCTAAAAATTTAGGTGGGAAAGGTTTCTGGGAACTGGCAGATGTTATTCAAATAAATACTAGCCAGGAATGGGGTATCGGCATCGCAAATGATGAAGATATAAATGTAAAATTAGTTGATACGCGTTCAAAGGAAGTACTTCCCAAATATAGAATTGGCTTCTCACCAGAGTCTTCTGCCAGTTCACCTGAAGATGATGTGTCTGAGGACAATGTACCTGAAGATGATGTGTCCTTGAGATTATAGACGATACAGTAGTTCCACAGGAGGACTTCATCAGCAGTTTTAAGATGCTTGGAGCTCACATAAATATCAATATCATGGACATACGTATATCAGGATGGTAACAACAGGATGGTAACTTCTCGGTTGAAGGTCGGAGATGAAGCATTTGATCCCCGGGGAGATTATAATTTGTCGGTGACCCGCAACCTCAATGGACATGATACGGATTCTTGGATTCTTCCAGACACCGATCGTTCTACGAGTTATTCTCCAAATTTAAAAGTACTCAGGAATGGTGATGCCATCCCTTAAATTCCGGGGCTATGGATCAGGATTCAATTGAAGATTATTTACGGGATTATATTGATGAAAATGATAAGATCATACTGGAGGAAAATGAGGTTATTTTCCTGTTTGAACTGAAAATAACCGACATCCATATTTCTGCGGCCGATTCTTTTTCGGTTTCAGTTTTCAGATTTGATATAGTGAACATTTGGAAAATGAAGGCTTCTTATATTCTTAAAAATGGACATGCACTACCAAAGGTTTCTTTTCTCTTTAGTTTTGGATGGCTGTAAGTACTTATACTAGGTTAATACCCTGTTGCTTACAGCAGGCTTGCCAGTGCAACTTTGACTAAATCCCCGTTTCTACTTTTATCGCGGCTTTGTAGATGTTAACATATAGGTCTTCATCTTCAGGGGAGAGAGATAGGGTAACTGTGTAGGTGCCGTTGGTAATGTTGTAATCAGTACCTTTCTGGAGATTGACTTCTCTGGCTGAATTTTCGAAATATCTTTCCCAAGCTTCCTGGTTTCCCGTATAGACCGTGAGATTGGCCGAGGTTATGTTGAAAAATTGTTCTATCCCTGTAAGGTCGAAAAGGGGAGTAAAATATTCGGATGTAAGCCTTATGTCTTCAATGCTGTTGCTTGCCATGACCCTTTGGTTTCCATCAAGAGTTACAGCTCTTACGGAAAGATTTACCGAGCCCGTATCTCTTTCAAGCACTATTCCCGGGGACAATTTCATCATCGACCTACCGTTTCTGGATATTATGAGAGCTCCGTTTTCATAGCAATAAGTCTCGTCCACGTAATGGCTATTTGTCGGATGGTAAGTGACCGTACCTGTGTAAAAGAGACTTGTTCCGCTGTTATACTCGGTGGTTGCATTGTCTGTCGTGATAATTATAGAAAGCCCCGATATTTCATTATTTACAGCAAGGGTACCCCCTGTTGTTGTGCCGCCTATGAAGGGAACGTCACTTCCTCCTACCCGGATCGGACTGTTCAGGACAATTCTTGCATCAGGATTTATTTCAATCCCGGCAGCAAGAATATCAACATTAGATTTAAGTCTGGACATATCCTGCCAGACGTTTGACATGTGAGCGTATTCTGCGTCTTCTTTCCAGACAGGCACGTAATTGAGCTGAATTGTTGTCATCGTGGCAACTATTATTCCAAGCAGAAGGGCTGCGGCAACAGCGGAGGAAACTCCATATTCGGAACTGCAAAAAGAAGAGATTGTTTCAAAGAACCTATTTTTCATCTTTTTACCTTTTCCTGCTTTTTAATTTTTAACTTACATACAATGCCGTGTAATCCACATGGAGATTTGTGGTGCTTGCACCGGCGTTTCCCGTAGCAACCAGCTGTATTTTTAAGTTTTCGAGATCCGTGGTGTTATTTATATATGAGGATAGGTCCGTGGAGTAAGCTGTAAATGAGGTATGTTCAGGGAGATTCTGTTGTTGCCAGGTTCCTGAGCTTTCGTCCCATAACTTCAATTTTATTTGTTCACATGTGTTATTATTCCCGCTGTAGACGAGCTTCAGGGTCACAGAAGTAATATTTTCCCTCCATATGGCAGCACTTAATCCAAAATTAAATTCTTCATATGTGTTGTCGTTTTGACTTACAGGTGGATGGTAGCTGGTATACAATCCATCGTTTTCTTTCTGGACATGGAGGAGGATTGCTGAACCGCCTTCGGAAGTGTCAACTGCTGAGCCTTGAGGTGTATGCCAACCGGAATTCGCACTTTCTTTGGTGGAAAGCCGAAGGTTCTGAAACACTTTTCTGGAAGGCCTATCTATCAGGTATACGTTTATCTCATCTTCATCTTTTATATCTACATTCCATTCGCTGTCGGTATTGATCTCTATTCTATCCCCCAGTTCCCAGCTGCTTTTATTCCCGAGATTTGCATAAATCTGGGGCGAGGAATAAGTGTATCGGTTTCCATTGATGTTTATTGCAATTTCAAGGGCTTCGGTCTCGATAAATTCTCCCCCGTTATGTTCTAAGTAGATTGTATCGATTCGAGAATCTGTCCATTCTTTCACATGGGTGTGGGGTACGTCAGCAGCTCCATCATATGAAAATATGAAAACTGCAATTGAACTTATGAAGATTACCGCAATTGTCGTCATAAGAACTTCTCCCACAACATCCGAAACTGCAGTGCATTTTTTCATGAGTTCTTTTATACCAGGCAAAACCGATCCCTCTCTTTGAACTCTTTTTCTCTAACCCAGTTCTTTCATCATCATCTGTTTTTTTCAAAGATCACTCTATCTATATGGTAAGTTGGTCTATATATACACATTAGTCCCCATTTATCTCACAGTATTCAATTCTTTCTTTGAATTTTGAAAGTTTTTCTGCATTATGAATGTAATTGGTGATGTCATAGTATTCGATATCAAAATCATCGGTTTCTTTCGGCAAATTTGTGAGGTAAACCCATCGATCTGGCTAGTCCAGAGAGAAAAAGGATATGCTGAGGATGCTGAGCATGATAATTACTATACCTGTAAGGAGTACGACTCCCATTACTTCTGAAACCGCAGTTTCTTTTATAGTGCTTGTTCCGGGAGTTTTTTTGCATAAAAAAACCTTAAACGAACATTGTAAAAACTATGTAAGTAATTATCATCATACTGACGCTGTACTTCAGGCCCATATACACCGAACCCTGCCCCATCTTCCCGGCAATGAGCCCGGAAGTAAAGGCCTGGACAAGGGCTGAATGGTACATAAGCATCGTATACTCCTCTACGTTGAAGTAACCGTTTCCGATCCCTCCGTATCCCATCCCCTGAGAAGAGTTTTTAAATGAGGCACTTTCGGGGAAAAAGTACACTACCAGTATATAAACTATGAAAAGGAAGACAAAGAAAGTAACGTAGATGGTGACGACGTAGACGACTATTTCTGAAGAACGTTCTTCTTTTAACCTTTCTTCGCTCTTGACCTGTTCTGAGGTAATGGAGAGCACATTTTTAATGTCACTTGTGGATTCGTTTGCTTTTATGAGAGTATGGAGAATCCGGCTGGATGTTGCTGTCCTTATGTTATTTTCCAGTTTCATCAGGGCTCTTGAAGTTGAAGTTCCCCATGAGAGGTCTTCATTCAGCTTTTTTAGTTCTTTGCTGAGGATTCCCATCTTGGATTCTGCCATTATTTTTAGGGAATTCGAGAGCAAGATCCCTGAATCGTTCATGCTTGAGAGGTTTCTCAACAGGTCAGGCATTCTTTCATCGATCTTTCGCATCCTCCATGCCCTGATTTCGTAAAATATGATAAAGGGGATGAGTGCGATTACGATGAAGATGACCAGGTAATCGTCAATAGAGCTGATCAACTGGACGCTGCTGTCACTGATGTGTGCAAAATTAGGGTTCCAGTGGTAACTAAAATTAATACTGTCTTTAAGAGTTTTCGGAAGATGGGTAAGATAGTAAAGCCCGAGAGGAACCCCAAAAAAGAAGGTGTACCTGGGTTCGTTACGGATAGTTTTGTACGGGTTCAAAACAAGGTTCTTGATATTGTAAAGCTGCCTGTAAAGCTTTAACCTTTTGTCTCTCTTTTCCTCCTCTTCTTCACTGAGTTCAGAGCTGAGTTCCGGGATATCGTAAAGGTTTATGGGATACCCGGGAACACTGCCCTTTTCCGGACTCATGGAGAGTTCTCCCACTGTATCGAGAAGTACGATAAAGAGCAGGGTTGCAAGGGGTATTATGACATAAATCAGCATGTAAAGGATCTGGACTGAGGCCTGCCTGAAAAATTGCAGCACTACGAGGGTCGTCATTATGAATAACGGGCCTGCAACAAGCACGGTCACATAGACTTCTGCAAGGACGTCCAGTCTCTTTAACAGGTTGCGGTTTGCAAGCTCTGCCATTTCCTGATACTGCTCTGATTTATTCTTTATGTAATCGGTTATGGCTTCCCCGCTTGAAACGAGGATCAGGCCGTCAACAAAATCTTTGAACCGCTCAGAAGGGGTGCGTTCCTTTGCTTCTTTAAGGGCCGTTATAAAGTCCTTTCCCAGGTAGTCCATGTCCCGCACAATATAGGAGATTTCTTCCGCGCTTGTGCCAAAGATATGGGTATAACTGCTCAGGGACCTGAAAACATCATATATTGACATGCCTCCATTGGTAAGGGCATACATGTATGTTACCGCCGGCAGCATGGACTTATCTATACAGGCATGTCGGATATCTGCCTGGAGATAAGGGTAGATGTATATCATCCCAAAGACGATAAGAAAACTTATAACGAATACCAAAAGGGCGACTAATATCACAAGCAAGTAAAGGTATTCTTCTGCAAAGCCTGCTCTTGTGGAATCCACAAAAAGGTTGAGGCGAGAGAGTGGGTCTCCTAAAGTTTTCAGTCCCAGCCATAACCCGAAGATCCCTCCTATTATACCTGCGAAGAGCGAGTACATGAAGGCTGAAGCCAGGTACTGGTCCACTGACATTGGAATATGGGAGTGTCGTATCCTTACTTTGAGCTCCTGGAAACTTTCTTTATTTTTATAAAAAAAGTCTCCGAAAATCCTGTATGCCAGTTCGTCCGCTGAAGTGTAAGTCATGCTCCCCTCTTAAGCAATCATATCCTATATCATACTGCGCAGGGTATCGTTTTCTATAGCTTCCAGAACCATCTTCGGATAACTCTGATATGTCTGCACAACAAGAGATACCTGGATGTAGCTCCTCATATTTTTCTCATAGAGGTAAGTGAGGATCTTTCTCCGGTTCTCTATCTCACTTCTTAACTGGCCTGTATCCCATCCTCTGACATGCATGATCTCCTGCATGAGATATGAATCCCCAACTTTCAGGAAACTGTCTTCGGAAGGTTCCCAGTTGAAAAGCTCATTTATGCCCAGGTCTCCTGTTTCAGGGTCAACGTTAATGACTTCTACAAGGCTACTTGTCCTCCTTACCCTTTTTTCTTCGATGTACACCTGTTCCTGGATACATAGTACGTCAAGCGACTGGAGCATAAGCTGAGGTACATTTATGGGTTCGTGGGTAAGCCTGTTTATAACTGTCCGCACATCTCCTGCGTGCATTGTTGAGCTTGTTGCATGCCCTGTTGACATTGCCTGGAAAAGCGTAAGAGCTTCACTGCCTCTGACTTCACCTACAATGATGAAATCCGGGCGCTGTCTCAGGGCCGCTTTTAAAAGGTCAAACATGGAAACTTCCCCTGTAGCTTCCGAGGCAAAGCTTTCCCTTGCAATACCCGGGACCCAGTTGTTGTGATAGAGCAAGAGTTCCCTTGTATCTTCTATGGAAACTATCTTGGCTGTGGAAGGCATGAAAAGGGAAGTGGCGTTAAGCATTGAGGTTTTTCCTGAAGCCGTCCCCCCTGCAAAAAGCATATTGTAACCGTTTTCAATGACCATCCATAAGTATACCAGCATTTCCATATCACATGTCTTAAAGCCGAGCAGGTCGATGGGTGTTATCGGATCTTTTCTAAACTTGCGGATAGTAAACGAACTGCCGCGAGGGGTGATTTCCCTCCCTAACATAGCCTGAAGCCTTGACCCGTCCTGGATTGTTGCATCAACGATTGGATGGCTGACAGATATATGCTTGTTATTCATCTGGCACATCTTGATTACGAGGGAGTCGAGTTCTTCTTCTTCAAAAAAAATATTACTTTCAATGTTGAGATACCTCGTATGGTAAATATAGAGCGGAATTCCGACACCATCGCATGATACGTCTTCAATATAAGGATCATAAAAAAGAGGATTGATTTTTTCGTAGCCGAGCATGTTCCTTCTGAGGTAATACGTTATCCTGTGGATGGCTGAGGAAGAAACTTCAGCTTTGTAACGTTCGAGAAGTAAAAGAGTTTTGTCTACAAGGAGCGCGTCTTTTTCTATTTTAGATGTTGTAGGGTTCAAAATCAGGATGTCCTGAAAATCCTCATAAATTCTTTCAAGTACTTCTTTCTCAAATTTTGTGAGGGCAGGTTCAATAAGCTTGTAGTACCTTGTTCTACGGTCTTCGAGGATTGATACAAGGGCATAAGGCTCCTGGAGCCAGTACCTTTCTATTTCCTTCATTCCTCCGGGTACTTCAAACTCTACAAGCGGTCCGTCTTCTTCCGGGTCGTATGCCGGCATACTTCTCAAAGGCTTGTCAAAATAACTCTTAGCCCTTTTCAGTATATCTGAGATGGAGTTACTATCGCCTGTTTTTCCGAATAACCCCGAAATAAAACTTTTCTTTTCCGAGATTTCTGTCACTTCATCCATACTCTCACCTTCAGATTTCTCCTTAAGCTGTATAGGGCCAAACATATTATAAAATATTCCTATGATGTGTCCATATCTTTATGGATTTTGAAATTAAGTTATCTCTCATAAAAAACAGTTAATCTTTCTTTCAAGCATTTTTCACTTAATTAGATTATTTTTAGCTAAATTTTATTATATTGTAAATGCTCATTTTTCTTCTAAAGAAGTCTGGTTTTAATTTAAATGAAGTTTTTGGAGACAGTTTTAATAATTCCTATGCTGTCATCGCTGTTCTTAGAGCCATTATTAGCGCCCGTAAATAATTCAAATTTGTTCTCAAAACCCTATATGCCTTTTATCCCCGAAGGAGTAAATTCAAAGAAGAGCGTTTCGCTAGAAATCGCCATCCTCCTCATTTTTGTAACCGTAAGCAAATGTAACATTTTTTCGTTTGCGGCATCTTCCTCGCGTTTCAACCCTATTTTTCCGAATACGAGATAATCTGCAAAACCCCGGTACTGGTGGTGGTCACGGTCGTCCATAAGAAAAAGTGAAGTGTAACCATACCTTGCCAGGATACTGTAAATATCATCAAATTTGTTGAGGACTTCACCCACTACACAAGTTCGGGCAGCTTTCAGGACTAAGGATACATGCAATTTCGGGTACAGAGCAGTTCAGGATATGGATAATTACGGGATACTTTCAGAATACATGTATTTCTATAATACAGGTATTTCCGGGGTCTACAATATAATTTTTCAGAACACCAGGGCTTTGAGCGAGTTGACGGCATTTACAAGTATATCTACTTCTTCTTCGGTGTTATAGAGTGCAAAAGATGCCCTGGCAGTGCTTTCCACTTCCAGGAAGCGGGTAACAGGAATTGCACAGTGGTGCCCGCTTCGGATGCAAATTTTCTTTGTCTGGTCGAGGATCAGGGCAACATCATGAGCATGCAGTCCTTTCACATTAAATGGTACGGTTCCTGCCCGGTTTTCAGGCCCGTAAACCTCTACATGTTCGAGTTCGGAGAGTCTCTTTGCAGCTTCCCGGGAGAGTTTCGCTTCGTGCTTTTCAATCTCGGAAACTCCTATTTTTTCCACATACTCTACTGCTCTCCCAAGCCCTATGACCCCCGGGATGTTCGGAGTCCCGGCTTCAAAACAGGCAGGGGACGGTTCAAGCATGTATGTAAGTCCGCTGACGTCCGAAACCGTTCCCCCTCCTACTGAGGCGCTTTCAAGCACCTCTGGATGTCTGATGTAGAGTATACCGGTACCCTGCGGACCGAGCAGCCCTTTGTGTCCGGCAGTTGCAAAAAAATCACATCCGAGCGTTTTCAGATCCACTGGAATATGGCCTGCAGACTGAGCGCCGTCGATCAGGACTTTAACTTCGTTTCTGTGGGCAAGTTTCGTAATCCTTATGACATCCTGGACAGAGCCGAAAACGTTTGAGATATGCGTTACAGCAATGAGTTTTGTCCTGTCAGTGAGGGCATTTTCTATCACCTGGGGATCAATTATGCCTCTACGGTCCGGGCTTACAACCGTTACATTTACTCCTTTCTTCTGCAGGCGCAGCCAGGGAAGGAGGTTTGAATGGTGCTCGAGCATGGTTGTAACAATGTGGTCACCTGCTTCCCAGGGGTAACTGTTTGCAACAAGGTTGATCCCTTCGGTCGTATTTTTCGTAAACACGGTCTTCGAAGGCTCTGCATTCAGGAAATGGGCAACAGTTTCCCGCGCATCTTCATAGCGGTTTGTTGTTTCCCTTGCAAGGCGGTGTGCTCCTCTCCCGTGGTTGCCAGCATATTTATAAAAATATTCTACCATGGCTTCAACAGCCGGAATCGGGGTCTGGGTGGTTGCCGTGCTGTCGAGATACACGACTTTTTTTAGAACAGGAAAATCTTCACGGACCGCATATACATCATACATGCTTCCCTTCTAGGAATGAGATCTAAAAAAAGCTTATGCAGGTTATTTACCCTGCACACCGCCAATCATAAAGCGGTAAAGGTCTAATTCATCTGAGTCGAGGCTGTCTGTACAGCCTTTTACAACTGTGTGGTAGCCGTTTTTACGGGTTTTGTATTTATATTCACTTCTTTTTCTTTCTTCGTGATTCAGCTCACTCATAAGTTTTCCTCCTGTCTCTTCAATGCTTGCGCTTATTTCAGGGCTGGAATTTCGTTCTTTCCGGATGCAAGCCTCCAGATTAAGGTAAATCTTCCAGTATTCCAGAATAATAAATTCCTCCAGAATGGATTTTAGTTCCGCGCTTCTGAATGTCAGCCCTTTAAATGCAGGCTAGGATTCCAGTCCTCCCGGTTCCCGGCCCGCTACAGCGCAGCGAGTGTCGTTCATATCCACAACAAAATATTAATTGTATTTCGCAATATATATCCATTCCGGATTTTTTTTTAAATTGCCTTAAAATTTTTTGAATCATTCGAATTTTTGGTTGGGTGCCCTATCAGTTCTTTTGTATTCAGATCTTGCGAATATTAAGCCTAAGCTCTTTTTTTTATTTCCAAGATTTCCATGAGCCCTGAGAGATGCGCAGGTATAGCTCCTATTGCAGTGCATGTCTCAAGGGAAAGTCCTTTAGAGGTGATATCAAGCTGGTATTTCCCTCTCTCAAATAGTTCTTTTGGAAGTCCTTTGTGCCCGAGACCCACAAGAAATAGAAATGAACGGTTGCGTAACGCTTCTTCGGCAATTTCCGCAGGCAAAACTTTCCTTTTTGGGTCTGGCTTTGAAGTGGTAATAACGACATCTCCGAATTGAGAAGGAAAGCCTTTCTTTGGAAGGTCGGCAACTGAAAGGTGGCTTTTTTCGTAAAGAGTCCTGAGATAACTTCCCGATTCTCCGATGGTGGTCTTCTCCATTACAAAAGAGACCAGCTCTTCGGCGGTCATTTTGAACGGGAAGTCGTAAAGGGCAAGATGGAACCCGAAAGCGTGGCAGATTGGAGCGGCCCTGGCAATTGCACGGTAATGCGCATCGAGAACTTTGATCTTGTCGTAAGTATTAACTATTCCGAGAGTGAGCATAAGCTTCTTCATATGTTTTTTTGTAATATAATGTTTCGTTAGTTTCTTTCAGGTTTGTTCTCAAAAATTCTTCTTTTTTTCAGGGCTTCTTCCTTTTCTCAGGACTTCTTCCTTTTCTCAGGACTTCTTCCTTTTCTCAGGACTTCTTCCTTTTCCCAGAAACTCTTTTCAGGAAACTCGAAAATACTTCATGGAATGCTGGGCACACTTTCCAAAATGCTCGCAATTCCTGCAATCTTCCCAGAGAAGTAATTTTTCAGCGTCTTCCATTTTTATAAAACCAAGTTTTTCAAAAAAACTCGGAGCAGTTGTCCGTACATATAATTCATGTGCAGGGTCTCCGGGGGCCTGCGGAAAATCCACAGTATTAATTAGGTACTCCATAAGCCTCGTTCCGATTCCTTTTCCCCTAAGGTTTGGATGCACGGCAATGGAGTGGAGCTCCATAACGGTCTTCTCTCCTGATCGGTTCCTGATGAGGGCAGCACACCCGACTACCTTTCCTTCATTTTCAGCCATCACAAAGTCCTCGGGCTTGAGTCCTTCTATGTCCAGAAAATAAGTGGAAAGGAGTTTCTGGATTGCAGGCAGGTCTTTTTTTTCAGCTTTTCGGATTACGATTTCTATCATATTTTTTCAGCAGCAGCTTTTTTAAGGTCGATCACGCTCATCCCGGAAGTCTGGTTATTCGATATTTTATTCCTTTTAGCTTATTCCCTTTCTGCTTCTTCTTCCTCTTTTTTCTCTTCTGTTTTCTCAGTTATTTTCCGCAGGTGGGGCTCGTCCATACTCCCGGAACGGAAACCTTCAAGGTCGAGGGTTACAAAGTCAAAGCCGAGGCTTTTAAGGTGTCTGGATATTTTTTCTTTTTTGCGGATTGCGTCTTCAAATTCATCCTCGGAAACTTCTATTCTGGCAAGATTTGAATGCATCCTTACCCTGAATTGCGTAAAACCCAGAGCTAAAAGATAGTCTTCGGCTTTTTCTATTCTCTCGAGAGTTTCATGGGTGATAGGCTGCCCATAAGCAATACGGGTTGCAAGGCAGGCTGCTGAAGGCCTGCTTGCTGCTGAAAGGGCACGGTTTGAGGCAATTTCCCTAATCTCTTCTTTTGTAACATTGAACTCTACAAACGGGGAAAATATCTTCTCTCCGGCTTCCTTGATTGCTCTGTATCCTGGACGGTTTTCCCCTTTTATTTCCGAAGCATTTGTCCCTTCAAGCACGACATTGTATCCGGCTTTCTCAGCGAACTCTACCAGGGTTTCAATAAGGGCTTTTTTGCAGAAATAGCACCTGTTAATCGTATTTGAGGAAAAATAGGGCACACTGGTCAGGGAGAACGGGAGGACCTTATGCTGAATCCCGATTTCACAGGCTGTCTGGGCAGCGGTTTCAAGCTGCTTCCTGGGAAACAGCGGAGAATCTATAGTTACGGCCAGGGCTTTTTCCCCCAGTTCCTCAAAAGCAAGTGCAGCAAGGGTAGAACTGTCCACTCCTCCTGAAAACGCAATGACTGCACTTTCTCTGGCTTTTATAGCCTCCTTTATCATCCCGATCTTTGCGGTATCCATTAATTACGAGTTTCGGCTAATAAGATATATGTATTTTCCATTCCTATAGTCAGAAGGTTCCTTACAGCAGCCATAATAAAGGGATATATGGGTGTACTCTAATCGGGGCTGGTCAGGATTTTTCCTACCGTATAGACTCTCGAAACAACATCATTCCAGACACTACTTTAATTAATATACTTTAATCTCTCATGCTTTAATCTCCCTGTACCGAAGCTTTATCTTCCTATCAGGGTTCTGGTTTCAGGAATAAATCTAATTAGAACCTAATTTCCCTATAATAGTATAATTTTGATGCAAATGATGAGATGGAGATCTTAGATGGAATTATTCGGAACTAATGGTGTACGTGGTATTGCCAATGAATTTATAAATCCTGAACTGGCAGTCAATTTAGCCAAAAGCCTGGGTACGTACATGGGCTCAAAAGGTACGGTTGCAATAGGCTGTGATACCAGGATTTCGGGCCATATGCTGAAATCAGCAGCAATTGCCGGAGCTCTTGCAACAGGCCTGAATGTGATTGATGTTGGGACTGTCCCTACTCCCTCCATTCAGTATTATGTGCGCGACTATGCTGATGCCGGGATCGTTATTACGGCATCTCACAATCCCAGGGAGTATAATGGAATCAAGTTTATTGCAGGAGATGGCTCCGAATTCCCGAGGGATGGGGAAAGGGATATTGAAAAAATTTATTTCTCAGGCAAATTTTCGACGGTTTCGTGGGAAAAAACAGGAAATTTCAGGATTGATCCGTCAGTTAATAATTATTACATTAAAAACATAATCCGCGCAGTAGATGCCGAAGCCATACGCAGCCGGAAATTTAAAGTGGTTGTGGATACGGGCTGCGGTGCAGGCTCCCTTACCCTTCCTTTCCTGCTCGGGGAACTTGGCTGTGAGGTGCTCACCCTCGGGGCCCAGCCTGATGGGACATTTCCGTGGAGAAACCCGGAACCCACGCCGGAAGTCCTCACCGAGCTTTCGGACCTTGTTAAAAAGACCGGGGCAGCTTTCGGGGCAGCACATGACGGGGATGCGGACAGAATAGTCTTTATGGACGAAAACGGAGAATTCGTAAACGAGGAAGTCCTGCTTGCCATGATGGCAAAATATATACTTGAGCGTGAAAAAGGACCGATAGTTACTCCGGTAAGTTCTTCCCAGCGCATGGCTGACGTCGCAAAGGAAGAAGGGGTTGAACTTCACTGGACCGCTGTAGGTTCAATCAATGTCGCCCGAAAGATGATGGAAACAGGTGCCGTTTTTGGGGGTGAGGGTAATGGAGGCCTTATTTTCCCCAAGCACCAGTACTGCCGGGACGGAGCAATGGCGTGCGCTAAAATCCTTGAGATCCTTTCCGGAGGAAAAAAGCTTTCCGAAACAACCAAAAGCGTGCCCGTGTACTTCAATGCAAAGACCAAAACGCCTTCCAGGGATGTTGCGGGCACTATGGGAAAAATCCGAAATGAGACTTCAAACCTGGGGCTCAAAATAGATACTATTGACGGGGTCAAGATCTGGTATGAAGATGGATGGGTCCTTATACGTCCTTCAGGTACCGAACCTATTTTCCGAATCTTTGCCGAGGCAAAGAAACAGGAGAGGGCAGAAGAATTAATGCATGAAGGTTTGGAAATGGTCTTAAAGGCCGAAAAAACCTGAACAGGAAATTGAATCTTCAGGAAATTGAATCTTCAGGAAATTGAATCTTCAGGAAATTGAATCTTCAGGAAATTGAATCTTCAGGAAATTGGGTCAAAAGGGTAGATTACAAATTCATGGGGGGCTCAAATTGATCTGAGCCTTTATCTTCCCTTTCTTTATTCTAACTTAATCGCTCCTTTAATCGTTCCTTTTTCATTGATTACCATCTGCATGATGCCGGAAGTTGAGGTCAGAAAAATGAATTGGCCTTGAGTTCCTTATCTAATTCTCGATTTGCTTAATTATGATTTATTATGTATTGTATTAAGATAAGTAACAACAAATTATAAATAGATTGAAGTATTTCTTACTTTTGGGAATTAAAACAGATGCATTTTTCCTGTAGATAAATGTGTCAGTCTGAGAGTCTCCTAATCGGAAAAACATACACCTCCTAAATGTAAAAAGAGAAGGTTCGAAGTCACCTGCTAAGAAGAACAGAAAGAGCATTACAGGCTCGATAAGTATCCCAAAAAGAGAAATAAATAAGGGATCAGCACACCTTTGAAATATACGAACCGTCAAACCTGAAAAATCGGTGAACATAATTTAAAAACGGGCATAGATCAAACCTGCAAACATAAAACATTTTTACGAAGGATTCTTGAAAATAAAAGAGCTCTTTACGGATTCCTTAAACGGATTCCTGAAAAGAGTTCTTGAAAATTAAATACAGACTACAGACCTGAGATTTGATTCCGATTAACGGAATTTTGCCATCAGGGTAAATTTACAGGATCAAAAACAAAGGCTCCTTGTGCGGTTAAATTCAAAAACAGATTCAAAGCAAACAAAGGATCGGGGTTTTAAAGCTGGTACCGGAGTTATGCCGACTTTCCTCAATCCTACTCTCCTTTCTTTTTTATATCTTCCTGTGTTTTTCCCAGTAACCTGTTAGTTTTCCTCCAAGGGCTAGTTTTCCAAGCTCCCGCTTTACCCGGTTGCTAACCTCCGAAGGAACAGCTGATGCGTACGGAGTTCCCGGAAGGGGGGTCATGTAATGAGCCCTGACGGTTCCGCCCCTTTTGCAGATCCAGCGGACAAGTTCAAGGCTTTTTTCCTGATCCTCTTCAGTTTCTGAGGGAAGCCCGAAAATAAAATCGACTGCCGGAACAATCTCATGTTCCAGGCAGCACTCAACAGCTGAAATGCTGTTCTCAACCGTATGCCCTCTCCTTATTTCTTTAAGGATACCGTCACTCCCTGACTGGGCTCCAAGGCTAAGGCTGTCGTTTGCACAATATTTTCTCACAAGTTCTACAGATTCTTCGGTCACGAACTCGGGGCGCACTTCGGAGGGGAAAGTCCCGAAAAAGATCTTTTTATCGGGCAGTTCACGGAGGGCAGAGAGCAGTTTTTCTACCTTATCGAACCTCGGGTGAATTCCATCGCTTCCGTATGCGAAAGCATTTGAAGCTATGAAACGGAGGTCGTCATAGTACCGTGCATTCTTCAGGATGGAATCAATGCTCCTGTGCCTGACTTCTCTTCCAAAAAGCCTGGGCGTCTGGCAGTACTTGCAGCCCCAGGGGCATCCGCGACTGATCTCAATGGGAGCCCGGAGTTTTTTCGGATCGAAACAGGGGTATGCGTCCAGGTTCACATGCGGTCTTTCCGGAGTTTTGATCACTCTGCCGGTGTCTGCTGATTTGTAAGCGATTCCCTTTGCCTCTCCTGGGTCTCCTCCCTCTTTCAGGACCTTCACGAGTTCAGGAAGGGTTTCTTCCCCTTCACCAATAACCACGTAATCAAAATACTCAAGTGTCTCTTCAGGGGACCCGGATGGGTGCGGTCCTCCTGCAATGAAGATCGAATCCGTCCCTGCATTTTCAACCTCCCTGAAGATTTTCGCTGCCTGCCGTGTAGTAAAACTGTAGATCATGATCCCGTTCTGGGGTTTGTCCGTAAACCCTGCTTCGGGAAGTAAGGGGGAAAGGACCGCAAAACTGTATGAGTTTTTTTTGCTGTACCGAAAATTCACATCCATTTTTTCCTCTTCCCGGGCCTTTTTAGTCCTCTTCAGTTTTTCCATTTCTCTTCAGTTTATCCGTTTCTTCTCATGTTATGGGTTTAAAAGGAATCAGGGTAAAGCAGAGAAGCCCGAGGATAAAGGTAAGGATTCCTATAAGGATGCGTTTTCTGTCCAGCTTCATTTTATCATGAAGGGGGGATGGGTGCCCGGCTGCTGCAAAGGCCCAGAGGAAGAGCGCCCAGAATATCCAGATAAAGCCGTCTCCTCTTAACCCGTAAACCACATAAATACCTATCAGGAAAAGAACCCTGGGCATCATTGAAGATACCCAATTCGCTTTTTTACCGAGCATTGCCCTGAGCACGTGCCCGCCGTCAAGCTGCCCTGCAGGAAGGAGATTCAGAAGGGTTACAAACATCCCCACCCAGCCTGCAAAAGCCACAGGGTGCAAGTCGGTTCCCGTAACCCCGACAAGTTTCTGGAGCATCACAAAAAGAGGGGGGAGGCCAAGCTCAAACATCAGAGAATCGGGCAACGGTTTGATTGCAGGCGCATCAAGACTCAGCCCGATTATGGTAACCACAATTGAGACCAGAAGCCCTACAAGAGGTCCGGCTATTCCCACATCAAAGAGGGCTTTCCGGTCAGGAATTGGTCCTCTGTAACGGATTACCGCTCCCATAGTACCTATGAAAGTCGGAAACGGGATAAAATAAGGGAGAGACGTTTTCATCCCATGGTGCCTTGCCATTGCATAATGGGCCATCTCATGGGAGCCGAGCACAGCCAGTATTGCAAGGGTGAAGGGCAAGCCCTGGATAATCTGCATGGGGGCACTCCATAGATCAACCCCAAACATCCAGGCTCCGCAGATCATAGTTGTAAAAACTGTTGCTATGAAAAGCGCAAGGTTTACCCAGTGTTTTTCTTTTGCCTTTTTTACGGGGGAAATAATAAGAACGTGTTCCCCAAGCTCGTACTTCAGAGTGCCTCCGAATCCTTGCTGTTCGAGGGGAGTCCAGAGTTCCCCCATCACATTTTCGGTATCAATTTTAGGGGTGCCGAAAAAATAGATAATCTCTCCGGACTTCTGGATTTCATATACGTCAAATACCCTCGTTATGTAAGGGTATATGCGTGAAATCGTCTCTTCAGTATCCGAATTCTCCTGACCTTTTCTTCCCTGTTTCATTTTAAGTTTCACGTCTCTGGAGCTTGGGGTTTCTTTTAGGTTCTACCAATACGATTTCCATGTTTTACGCTTAAGCGGCAGGTATTAAGGCTTAAGGTTTAACCTGTATTATTCTTCTACTTTACTGCCTTTCGGTTCAAGCAATTCGATATATCCCTCACTGCCGTTTACCTGAACAATGTCTCCATCCTTTAAAAATTCATACGGGCTTTTTTCCAGCATATCAACTAAAGGGATTTCAGATATAATTGCCCCTACCGCTACTATAGGTTCGGTTTCCAAATTGATAATCGCCACCGGAGCAGCTCCGTTTTTCTTCAGCTGGTACATTACATAGGAGCCGACAGTCGATCCTTTCCCATGAGGGAAAACAAGCACCTTTCCTTTGATTGATTTTCCTGCGAGAGAGTTTTTTTCCTCGACAACAATTCCAGTTTTAGGGTCCACACTGCCAAGGAAGGATATGGGGTCTCTGGAAATCAAAACTTCCCCTTCTGCACGTCCCCTGGAAATTGCCCTGCCTTTGAATTTAATAGGAACCACCTGCCTTCTTTCCTTTCCTTCCGGTTGCCTCCTCGACGCAGGCTTCCATATTCCCGTATACACTTTCAGTCCCACACATCCCGGGCACGTAGGCAAAGGCTTTTCCCGAATTCACCATGACGCAGGAGTAGCTGTTGGTTGCCGGGGAAACTACCATGCAGGTATCGCAAACGACCTTGGCCCCGCTTTCTTCAATTGTTCTAATATGTTCGGGGTAGCGGTTTGCAAGTTCCCGCGAGGTAAAGATCCAGGTTTCCTTTGAAACCGTTTTTCCTTTCAGGAGCTCAGCCGCTTTTTTAAGTTCCGCTGCAGAGCAGTGGGGGCAGCCTATAGTAATCAGTTCGGGTTCTTTACCGGCCCTTCCTCTGCTCTCGTAAACTTCATCAAGCTGGCTTCTCTCGATAATTATCTTTTCTTCGGGCTCTTCAAAACCCAGCCTGCAGGCTTCGGGGGTCACTCCTTCAACATGATAAAGCGCCACTGCACCGGATGCCGCCATTGCAGCTCCAAGGGCTTTAAGTTCGTCTTTTTCCGGTGTATTCTTCAAACGGAAAATAGGTACCCTGCTTCCAATGATTTTGCCTGCCACGTAACCAAGTGCTCCGTAATCCGATTCTTTAAGCGGGAACTCCACCCCTATAGAGACTTCAGGAACACGGTTTTTCTCAAGATGGAACCCATAGTTTGCAGTTTTTCCAAGGAGCGCTGCCGAAAGAGCTGATGGTCCTCCTTCCCTGTTCGTCCGGGCCCCTATTACGGAGTTTGCGTAGGAGATGGCTGACGATTCGCTCCATGCCAGATGGTCGCCGTAGCCCACGGAAAAGCCCTCGAGGGTATAGGGAGTGCAGGTACATTCACAGCGGATGCCGAGCTTTTTATAAGCCTGAACAATTGCCTTCTGCTTTTCTGCAAATTCGGGGGAGATCTTCAACCTTTCCCAGTCTTCAAGGTCCATCCCGGCCGGGTTCAGGATTGCGGGAACCTTTACCTGTCCCTCCAGGTCCGAGATCCATTCAAGTCCGGCATCACCTATGGTTTTATAAGAAACTCCTGCAATCTGGGCGCTTTTGATAGGGATTAGCCCGTCTGCTCCGTAGATGTCTCCGAGAGCCACAAGGATTTCAATTGCCTGCCTGAGAGTCTCTCCTGCCTCTCCGTTCAGGATTTGTTCTTCTTCTTTTGTAAGATACATGAAAATTCACTCTTTAGTTGCCAGGTAGTAAACAGGGATGTAATATATTGAAGCAAAGATATATTGAGGCAGAATAATTATTGATGTACAAACTATTAAAACAAATACGGAACACTGAAGTGAGTATAAAATCCTAAAGCAAGGTAAGGGTATTCCATATCCCCTGTTTGCAGTCCCTTTAAGTTTGTCTGCCCTTTAAAAGTTCCGTATTTTAAAAGTTTCATCTCAGTTATTTTTCAGGAATCACTGCCCTTTCGAAGTTTTCTTTTTCAATAAGGACTTTTGTAGCATCGATTCCCACTTTCGTGGTTGTCCCGTCAGGAGCTCCTCTCGGGTCAAGGGAGCTGCCGCGGACATTGGGAATAATGAGGATATCCATATCCCCTTTCACCCTTGTAGCAACTGCGAACTCGACATCGGCAGGGTCAAAGATATTTATGTCCTCATCCACGATCACCACATGCTTCAGGCTCGTATGGGCTGCAAAGGCTGCCATAATTGCATTTTTCGCATCTCCTTCGGTCTGCTTTTCGATCTGCACGACTGCATGGAGGTAACAGCATCCTCCTTCTGTTAAGACCACGTTTTTAACGGTCGTAACTTCCCCTACAGCCCTGTATATCCTGGGCTCATAAGGAACTCCCATCATCAGGAGGTGCTCGGGGCCGGCCGGCAGAATTCCGTGGTAGATCGGGTCTTTTCTGTGGATAACACGGGTAATGCGGATCACAGGTTCTTTCCTTACAACATCGTATGTTCCCGTAATGTCCACAAACGGTCCTTCATCAACTTTTTCCACAGGGTCAACGTACCCTTCGAGCACAATTTCGGAGTGAGGGACTTTTACCCCGTTTGAACACTCAAAAAGTTCTACAGGAGCTCCCCTCAGGGCAGCTGCGTATTCAAATTCTTTTCCTACGGGCACTCTTGTAGTGGTTGCGTAAGTAATCGTGGGGTCGCAGCCGATAACAATTGCAACGGGCAGAGGTTCGCCTTTTTCTGCAGCCTTTTTATGCAGGAGGTATGTATGCCTCGGAGGGACGAGGCGAGCTGCGAGTTTTTCTTTCCCCACAAGCATAAGGCGGTGGATGGAAGCATTAATGGTACCTCCATATTCGGAAACTACAATCCCTGCAGTTATGTATGGAGCGCCGTCTTTTTCAAAATGGGTAAGGATAGGCAGTTTTGTGAGGTCAACCTCATTTTCTATGACCTCAAGAGTAGGAGATTCCGAAACTATCCGGATTTCTCCTCCAGGGGATACTTTCGAAAGCTTCTTTATTATTTCTTCTTTGGGGACTCCGAGCATGGACGCAAGCTCGTCCCTGGAGCCAAGCAGGTTCATGATGACCTTTGAACCCGAAATGTCGTGGAAAAGGATAGGAGCTTTTGTTTTTTTTGCGATCCTTGAAGCTTCGAATCTCGGGGAAACGGGCTGCGGAACTTCTACCAGTTTTCCGTTTTCTCTTAACTGGCCTATAAAACTTCTATAAGTCATGGGTATCTGGATACCAAAAAGCTGTCAGATGATAAAAAGATTATCTGATCCAAGGATTATCTGATCCCGGGACTTAACAGCTTCATTTCCTGTTAACCGATAATCAGTGTCTTTTCGATTTAAAATGTAATGAAAGAGGGGTTCAGTTCTTGAAACACCCTATCCTCTTGAAAATTGTCTATTCTTAAAAATTTGTTTGTTAACCTGTCCTGCAGGTTTCGGGCAGAGCCAGGTTTTTTAGGTTTCAACATTCGTCGAGCATGAAGGCCCTGGGCCTTATGATCTTTTTTCTATCATACTGGTCAAAGCAATGGGCTATCCAGCCTGAGATCCTCCCGATTGCAAAAATCGAGGTTGCAAGCTGCGGAGGAATTTCCATATATTTGTAGATGACTCCGGAATAGAAATCAACGTTCGGATAAATCGGTTTTCCTCTCTTTTCCACAAGCTCGCGGATAACAACATTTTCGATTGCTTCGGCGGTTGCGTACCAGTGCATGTCCCCTCTGGATTCGGCCAGTTTCTTTGCGAGTTGTTTGAATATTGCGCCCCTTGGGTCATAAGTCTTGTAAACTCTGTGCCCGAAACCCATTATTTTTTCTTTCTGCGCGATTTTTCCAAGGACAAATTTCTCAGCATTTTCGGGGCTTGCAACTTCGTTGAGCATGGTCATAACCTCTGCCCTTGCCCCTCCGTGAAGGGGACCTTTAAGGGTACAGAGCCCTGAAACAACTGCAGAGTAGAGGTCGGACATGGTTGAAGCTGTAACTCTGGAGGAGAAGGTGGATGCATTCAGCTCATGCTCGGCACTGAGAATAAAGTCTTTTTCCATGACTTCGGCATCCAGGGGGTCTGGCTTGCTGCCTTTTATCATGTGCAGGAAATTGGCTCCGTGGGAAAGGGAAGGGTCCGGAGGTAAAGGTTCCTTTCCATTTGCCATTCTATAATAAGTAGCAACAATGGTCGGGACTATAGCAATTAACCTTATGGCTTTTCTCATGTTTCCTTCGGGGGAACTGTCATTCAGGTCGGGGTCGAATTGTGATATGAAACAAATAACTGTACGCAGTGCTTCCATAGCATCAATATTGAAATTGCACATGCGGATGATGTCCAGAACCTCCCTGTTGATTCCACGTTCCGCATGCAGGCGGGCCGAGTACTCGGCAAGTTCCTGTTCTCCGGGGAGCTCACCCCGGATTAGCAGATAGGAAACTGCATCGTAAGGAAGTTCAACCAGTTCTTTGATGTCTACTTCCCTGTATTTCAGAACACCCTCCAGCCCGTCGATGAAACATATATTTTTACTCATTTTCTACCTCACAGTTATGCCTAGAGGATTTTCAAAAAATTTTGAAATTGGGGAATCCTCTGATTATAAGTGAAAGATTTCGCACGAGGACCTTTTTGGGCCCAAAAATAGGATCACAATGCAATTGTATTATCATCGAATAAGTATATTAAATTTGTTGAAATTGTACCTTTAAATCATTTTAAATATATTTACTGAAGTTCAAATTCCTGCCATCTGGGTCTCTCCCCATATCTTAAATGTAAATTCAAATATTCTTTGTAATGTGTTTAGCTTCAAGATACCTATTTAACTAAAATAACCGAGTCTCCAGGATCAAATAAAAAAGGTTCCGGAAAAAAGAAGAAACCTTAACAAGGCTTGCGGAACCTCTCTAAAAATTCTTGTCTGCAATACTGGCATACTCAACCCGTTATTTTTTCTTCACCGAATCCCGCAGGAACTTATGCAATATCCCGCCGTTCCTGTAATACCCTATCTCCACGGCAGAGTCCAGTCTCAATGTTACTCTGAACTCTATTTCTTCCCCTTCATCGTCCTTTGCCCTTACGGTAAGCTCTCCATGGGGCTCCATCTGCTCAATGCCAAAGATATCGTAGCTTTCCTTTCCAGTGAGCCCGAGGGTATCTGCGTTTTCTCCTGGCTTAAACTGCAGGGGCAGGACTCCCATACCCACAAGGTTGCTCCTGTGGATGCGCTCAAAGGACTCGGCAATAACCGCCTTTACTCCAAGGAGGAATGTACCTTTTGCTGCCCAGTCGCGGGAGCTGCCTGTCCCGTACTCTTTTCCTGCGAGTACAATCAGGGGTACATCGTTTTCCGCATAAAGCAGAGAGGCATCATAGATCGGAATTCCCTCGCAGGCTTCAGGCGGGAAGTCTTCTCCTCTGAGGTGGGAGACAGTCCAGCCTCCCTCCCTGCTTACAAGCCTGTTCCTGAGCCGGATGTTCGCAAAAGTCCCGCGCATCATTACCTCATGGTTACCCCGGCGTGAACCGTAGGAATTGAAGTCTTTCCGGTCCACACCCCAGGATATCAGGTATCTGCCTGCCGGGCTGTCTGTCGGGATATCTCCGGCAGGGGAGATGTGGTCTGTGGTAATGCTGTCTCCGAAAAGGGCAAGGACCCTGGCATTCTGTATATCTCCGGGCAGAGGCAGGGTATGCAGGAAATCCACAAAGTAGGGCGGTTCCTGAATATAAGTGGAGGTAGGGCTCCAGTCATAAAGGGTGCCCTCAGGCACATCCAGCTCTTTCCAGAGTTTTGCCCCTTCCAGAACTCCTGAGTATTCTTTTTTGAACATTTCAGGTTTAACGCTGTTCTTTTCAGCTTCCCTTATCTCTTCATTTCCGGGCCAGATGTCCCTGAGGTAAACAGGGATCCCGTTAGGGTCATAGGCAAGGGGTTCGGTTTCAAGGTTTATGTTTACCGTTCCCGCGATAGCATATGCAACGACAAGCGGTGGGGAGGCGAGGTAGTTTGCTTTTACATGGGGATTGATCCTGCCCTCGAAGTTCCTGTTCCCGCTGAGTACGGCTGCAACCGTAAGGTCCTTCTCTTCAATTTCCTTTGCAACATGTTCGGGCAGAGGGCCGCTGTTCCCTATACAGGTAGTACAGCCGTACCCTACCTGGTGGAAACCGAGGGCTTCAAGATAGGGAAGAAGACCTGCGGCTCCAAGGTACTCGGTAGCCACTCTTGAGCCCGGAGACAGGCTTGTCTTCACAAAAGGTTTAACCCTCAGACCCCTTTCAACTGCCTTTTTTGCGACCAGCCCGGCCCCGATCAGGACCGAGGGGTTGGAGGTATTGGTACAGGAAGTGATGGCCGCGATAACAACGGACCCGTGCGTGACCCTGAAGCCTTTCTCATGGGGTTCAACCTGTTTTACCTCTTCTATTTCGGCTTCTTCTACCGGGGCTCCTCCTTCCCCCAACCAGCGCTGATAAGCCGGGTCTCTTGCAAGCTTAGCGCCTCCTTCCTTCTTTCTTATAAATGTCTGCCTCATTGTTTCACGGAAATTTTCCGGGACCTCATTCAGGAAGAGCTGGTCCTGCGGGCGTTTCGGACCTGCAAGACAGGGTTTTACAGTCCCCATATCAAGTTCGAGATTGCTGCTGAAAAGAGGCTCGGGTTTGTGGATCGAGTAAAGCAGGTCCTGGGCTTCCAGATACTTTTTAACAAGTTCGACCTGCTCGTCGCTCCTGCCCGTTCTCTTCAGGTAGTTTAAAGTCTCCGTGTCAGGCGGGAAAATCCCGAGGGTGGCTCCGTATTCGGGAGCCATGTTTGAAATCGTTGCCCTGTCCGGGAGGCTTAAGGAATTCAGGCCGGGCCCGTAGAACTCGACAAACTTGCCGACTACCCCGTGTTTTCTTAACATTTTGGTGATCGTAAGGACAAGGTCCGTCGCAGTAACTCCGGGTGCCGGTTTCCCGTAGAGTTTGAAGCCCACTACCTCAGGAACAGGCATATAGTAAGGCTGTCCGAGCATTACGGCTTCGGCTTCTATACCGCCGACACCCCATCCGAGCACTCCTATCCCGTTGATCATTGTGGTATGGGAGTCAGTCCCTACAAGGGTGTCAGGGAATGCAAATAATTCGCCTTCCTTCTCTTTCAGGTGCACGAGTGGGGTTAGGTACTCGAGGTTAACCTGGTGGATGATCCCTCTTCCGGGGGGTACGACCCTGAAGTTGTCAAAGGCGTTCTGTGCCCAGCGGAGGACAGTATAACGCTCCCTGTTGCGTTCAAACTCCTTTTTCTCGTTTTCCTCAAGGGCGTATGCTGTCCCGTAAGAATCGACCTGAACCGAGTGGTCAATTACCAGGTCGGCAGGGATTACAGGGTTGATTTTGGCAGGGTCTCCTCCAAGGCGCTCCATTGCCGAGCGGAGGGCTGCAAGGTCGACTACCGCAGGCACACCTGTGAAGTCCTGCATAATTACCCTTGAAGGAATAAACGGAATGTCCCTATCACTTATGTTTTCAGGACTCCAGCGGGCAAGGGCTTCCACATCCTCTGCAGCCATCAGGTGCTTTTCAGTATCCGCATGCCGGAGCAGGGATTCCAGCAGGATCCTTATAGAGTAGGGAAGCAGGGAAATCCCTTCAAAGCCCTTTTCTTCCAGTTTGCTCAGTCTGTAAATCGTAGCTTTTCCGGCAGTTGTTTCGATGCTATCTCTTACCCCAAAGGGGTCCGGACCTTCTCTCATTGTACTTTTTACCTCCAGCAAAAATATGAAGTATAGATAAGTAATGGATTAAAGATATCGTGACTAATTCACTCATTAAATCTTTATCTTATGAAACTTCCTCCCTTTTATCCCTGAGACTATTTTATTCCTTCGGGCTTTTTATCTCCATTTTTTTGCAGGCAGGAAGTTTATCCCTCCTCTCTTCGACTGATTCTCTGTCCTCTACATTTTCCTGGAAATTAAACTAATTTATTTATATGCCACTTTTGATTATATGCTATTGAATATTATACGATGCACCATATAATTACTATTGGCTTCTCGATCCCCCACCCCTATCCGTCAAGTTCCGGGATATGAAGTTCAGAGGCCGGGAAATAGTTTCAGGGACCCAGAGTTTTCTGAATCTCTGATGGAAGGATAAATTGTCCGAAAAAGAGTACAGGGCTTCATAGAATTATAAATCAAAAAGAAGGAAAATCAATCGAAAAAAGGAAATGAGCCTTTTATAGAGACATAAACCAAAAAAAAGGAAGGGGGGCAGCTTATTCTTCTATAGCCCCTATTGTGACGGAATATTCAAAGTTTTCAGTGTTTTTGGGCAGGATTGAAAGCGTCCAGTCGCCTACAGCTCCCGGAACCGAATAGGTCTCCACGAAGGTTGTGGTCCCTCCCTGGTAGCTTCCCTGGTTGGAAGTTCCCGTGCTGCCTGCAATTCTTGCGGAGACATATGAAAGATAGGGTTGCGGGTATGTATCGTCTACTATGTTTACCGAGCCGCTGTATTTCGTGCTTACGAGAGCGGGTGTTACCTCGTTTCCAGAGGGGTCTTTCAGGCTTACCTCGAAAGAGGGAGTAAGGTCCCGATTTCCTCCTGCTGTGTAGATGCCGTATCCATACTGGTAGGCGCTGACCTCTATGCTGATAGTCCCGTTGGTCCCGGCTTTAAAGGTGGTCTCGTAAGGCTCTTCAGGGATAGGCAGAATACGGAAATTCAGCGAAACTTTCCCTGCGTAGTCTCTGATTCCCGGATCATCGATGTTGAGGTCAAGGCTTCCGGCGTAACTTCCCTTTGCATCGGCCGGAACCTTAAGGGTAAGCTTTACGATGTCAGTTTCTCCTGCTTTTACTTTATCCGGAGCATCGACATTTATCGCATCATTTTCGAAGGCATACGTTTCTCCTCCGTAAGGGGAGATGCTATCGTAATAGATAATATTGCCTTCCTCTGTAAGCTCGGGGGAGATTGCAATATCCTTATTGCCCGTGTTCCGGAGTTTTATCTCATAAGTGTAGGTTTCTCCCGCTTTTATAAGGTCATTGACGTAAGGCGTAAGGATCTGGACTGCGGGAGGGGTCCAAACCTGCAGGTTAAGCTGCATTGTGCCCGGGAAGTTCGGATAATACCCTGCTACATCTCCTTCAGGTACATTTTCCGTAAAGGAGATGAGGGCAGCATAGTTCCCGAGGTCCGCATCTTCAGGTATGTTTACTTCGATCTCGAACTCCTCTTTTTCTCCCGGATCCAGGTCCTTTGCGGAGGGGCTGATGCTGACCCAGCTTTCATCCATGAAGTTTTCAGTATAAGGGATGATTACGAGCCTGGGGTCCAGTGCAATGGTTTTATTTTCTTTGTTTTCAACAGTTACGGTAAAGTTATTACTGTCTCCGGGGTTCAGTTCAAGATACTGGTAGGCCGGATCTACACTGATTTTTTCAAACTCGGGATAAAAGTCTTCAGCATAACTCGCGGATACAACCCCAGAACCGGCTACCATTTTTGTCTCTATAATTCCAATCTCTGCAGGCTCCGTAGCCACGGCTCTGTTCTCTGTCCCTGCACAGGCAATCGAGAGAACGGATACGAGAAGGAGTCCGCATATGGCCATCTTCAATGTCTTTATGTTCTGTATACTCATGCTTTTAACCTCACCTGATACTCACTAGGGTATGGAACTTATAAAATAATTACTTAAACTACGAATCAATCTGAAGTTATTTTTTAAAAATAAGGATTTTAAGCGCTTTTTAACACATGTAAATTTATTTTAGCTGCTTATTCAATAAAAAAACTATTTTTGTGCTTTTTTCAGTTTCCTCCTTAAGTACTGTTTTTACAGAATCCCGGCACGATATCCGGATTTAGTGGCAGTGTAAACAGAAAAAGATATTTAACCCCTGAATCAAACCTGTTTATGTCAAACCATATATGTGCCTATATGCAAAGATATAATGGGAAATCTTTTACTGAAACCACTTTCAACTACGGACGTTTTCAGAAGAAATTAGTAGAAACCGAGTAATTCTTGATTTGACACAGGCATGGATGTGATTTTCTTGCTCAAAAGCAAACAGGACATATTCAGGAAATTTTCGAGCTCTGGCTACAGGGTCAGGAAGAGTCCCGGGTCCGGGAAGGATTCCTTACATGACTCTCTAATGTGGTCCTGTCCTGTATTTGATGCTGATTTTGTTGAGGCCTGCGAAGCCTCTGAAGAAGACGATTCTCCCGAGCTGGATCCCGAACTATTGGGATATCTCAGGGAATACCTCCGGACGAGGTCTAAAGAGGAAATCACCGAAATTTTTGATGAAATCCGCAAAACCCTGGAAAGCAGAACTTCCGAAGGCCGGTTTTCGGGAGACTCAATTGGAGGTTCTTCTGCCTACGAAAAAATACGGGTGAAGGAGATTCCGGGAAGAGCTTTCAGGACGTTTTCAAAAACAGCTTCTTGCGGAAAGTCCCGGGTAATAAAGATTTCAAAAACCGTCTCTTCAAAGGCTTCAACAATAGCTTCCGGGGGCAAGGAGTCGGTAAAAATCTCTTCGAAAAAACTCAATGACAGGTGGAGTAACCTGAGTCCCAACGACCGCAAGATGATCTCCGAGGTCCTGATCACGGTGATCGAGGTCGGGCTGCTCAGGAATTCCTCAAGAGGTAGAAGGGCTGCATTTGTTGTTTTGTCAAGCATCTACAGGCATCAACCCCCGGGCAGGAACGATCTGGAAGAGTTCATAGACGAGGTGAGCAGGCGTTTTAAGCGCAGGCACTAACCCACTAACCAACCTTCCTTGCTCCGTTTAAAACATCCTCGCAGGCCTGCTGACTGCCCTTATAAACCTGGCAGGGCTTTCCTCAACCTGCCAGTTCCCGGCATGATGGATGATATAGGTCTGGTCTGAAACCTGGTCCAGCCCTCCTGCATCATAGTTCCCTATTATCAGAGAAAAGATGCGGGCTTTTCTTTCGGTTTTTATTTCATTCCATTCCCGGATCAGGGGTCTTTCCGAGAGTTCGGAGGCTCCGTCGGTCAGGAAAAGGAGGTCTGCTCCCTGAAAGGCTTTTTCCACTTTTACTGCTTTTAGCCCTGAACGGAGAGCAGTGTTAAAATCTGTCCCGCCTCCGAAAGTATACCTGAGAAAATCCAGAAACTCTTTTCCCATGCGTTTTTTATCCGTGAGCTCAATCTCAACCGTCTGCCATTTCGATGAAAAAAGAATTACTTTGACATCCCTGTTTTCTCTTAACATCCTCCTCGCAATTGCCAGGACTACGGCTTTTGCAAGGATCTCAGGGGCTCCCCGCATGGAAGCCGAGGTATCGACAAGGGCGACAACAGGACCTTTTCTCCTTTTGCCTGCAAAGTTCGAGTTCCAGTTTTTTCCTCGAAGCTGGTATGTAAGGAGCTTTTCCTCGAGCATGTCAGCATAGAACTTGCGCTTCAGGACAGGGTTTTTGAGTTTTACGGCTTCTATCGGAAGGAGAGTCTGTATTTCCCCTGAGAAGGTAATTGAGTGTACTTCACTTCTGCTGTGCGGCGATAACTGCAGTTTTTTTGAGCCGTACTCAAGCTCCGTCCTGCCAACCTGTTCGAGAATTTTCCGCAGGTCGAAACTTTTCCTGAGGATTGCCGCATATTTCTCAAGGTTTTCAAAGTATTCCCTGTGCAGGGCCTGTAAGGAATAGTCCCACATTCTCCCCGGAAAGAGCATGGAGAGGATCTCAAGCATTTCAAGGTGGTCTTCAAGGGCAGGGATAAGCTCCTCAAGCTTTACAGTTATTTTTTCCTCTACTAAAGAGTCAACTGCCTCCCCGGCTTTTTCACTGAACATGAATTCCCGGGTCATTGAGGCTAGTCTTTCCGCTCCCTCTCTGTTTTCATGCCTGAGTTCCGGGTCTTTTTCTTCCCGGGATTCCCAATTTTTAAGGAAATTTTCCCGGTTATTCTCGCCTTCTTTCTTTTTTTCCTGAAATTCTTCAGGACTTTTCTGCCAGTCAGAGTATTTCGGGCTTTCAGGCCTTTCCAGCCTGTTTCTTTCCCATGCGGCCTGAGTTTCACTGATCAGTTCTTTCAGGGTTTTCAGGCTCTTTTCCAACCCTTTCCGGGATTTCTTCAACAGATCAGGTTCTATTTTTTCGTATTCTCCAAGAAGCGTAAAAAGGTCTTCCAGCAGGCTTCTAAGGATAAAAATTCCTGCCATCCGGTTGCTTTCTGCCAGGGTTTTTATTTCTTCCCAGACCTGCTGGTTTCTCATGCTCAGGAAGATAGGATAAAAAACCCCGAATTTCTCCATAAAAAGTTTTTCGTCCTTTATTTCGTATTCTTTCCCTGAGAGGAGTTCATAAATAAGTACTTCTGCAATCTCTTCCCTGAGCCTGTGAGGGACTTTTCTGGGGGTTGCCAGAAATTCCCGGAGTTCGATATTCAATATCGTAGAAGGGTTAAATGCCTGGTCAAAAGCTAACTCCCGGTTTGATCCGGAGATGGCTTTGAAATTTCTTTTCGGGCTTTTCAGGTTCTGCATATTTTCCTGTTTCCTTTTTTTTCGGGCTTTTGAGAGCCCTTTTTCAGGCAACTTCTGCTTCTTCGATTTCCAGGTCAAATATCTTCGGTTTTTCGAGCAGGTTCCGGATTTCGTTCAGATAGCCTGCAATCTCGTAAATATCCGTGTTTTTGGAGCGGTATTTCATAAGGATCTCCTTGCTGTCCTGTCCGGAAACCCAGATGTTTTCCCTGAGGGTATCTTCCAGGGCTTTTTCTTCTTCCTGCACATGCTTTCTGAAGTAGTTCAGCCTTTCTTCAAGGTTTTCGTACTCTTTTTCGTAGAGTTTCTTGTCTCCGTAGTCCAGGCTGAGCTTAAACTCAAATCCGTATCTCCGGCGGAACTGCTCTGCTACGGCTTCGAAGCTCAGTGAACCGTTAACGTTGTTTCTGTATTCGAGCCCGAAACTGTAGGTGTGGGTAGGAAACTCTGTATGGTGCTTTAAAAAATCAAGGGCATTATTGAATGTGAGACTCTTCGGGGCTTTCACTGCCGTAAACCTGGAGCTTTTCATGCCACCTGTTGTTTTTTTCTCTTCTTCGAAGCATTTGTTGCAGGATATCAGGTCCGGAAGTTCCTGCTGCAGGCAGTTGTAGACGGAATTTCGCAGGTCAAGCACATCCTGTTTGAGTTTTCCTGTATCCGTACCCCCGGAGACGACCCTGTCCAGAATAAGTTTCCTGATAGTTTCCTTCTGTTCGGGGAGGTCCCAGAGCATGTGCTGGAGCAGGACAACAGTCATCCTGTTTACGTTTTCGTGCCCGTTTACGGCAGAAGCGACCCTGAGCACATTTATAATCTTCTTCCAGCGCCTGTCCGAAACGAATATATTTGCGTTCTTAAGCTCTTTTCTCAACCCCCGGATAATTGCCCGGACTTCAGGGTCCACACGCATATCCCTGGCTTTCTTCTGAATTTCCTTTATATCCTCGACCGAGAGTTTCGTTGAGGGCATGAAGTCTTCGGTGTTTTCGAAAATAAGGGCTTCAAGGTTTTCCTCATGCTGGATGTAGTCCACGCTGTACCTGAAAAGGAACCTGTCGTAAAGGGCTTCGAGGCTTTCGTCTTCTTCGGGGAGTTCGTTGGAAGCCCCGAAAACGGAAAAGAGGGGGACATCCATGACCTCCTTGCCGTTATGGTATTTCCTTTCGTTCAGGACTGTCAGGAGGCTGTTTAAGATAGAGCTGTTCGCTTTGAAAATCTCGTCAAGAAGAGCTATATGGGCAGTCGGTAGGTAGCCTTCCACTCTCCGGCTGAATTCGTCCTTTTCAAGTGCCTTCAGGGAAAGCGGGCCAAATACTTCTTCCGGTGTGGAAAAACGGGTAAGGAGGTAATGGAAAAAGTTCCCTCCCTCGATAGTTTCGCAGATTTTGTTTGCAAGCAGGGTTTTTGCAGTTCCCGGCGGGCCCAGCAAAAGAACATGTTCTCCCGAAAGCAGCGCCAGCAGAGATCCGTTGATTTCAGCGTCTCGTTCTTTAAAGTAAGCAGAGAATTCCTGTTTAATATTGAGGATAGTATTTTTCAAATCCAGCACTTTCATGAATTTCAAACCTTTTTATATCTCTCTTTTCCGGAATCTTGTCCGTAATTATGTAAAAAGGGTTATGCAATAATAAGCAGCAGTACCCAGCTTAAGAAATCTTAAAAATAATCAACCATTTTTATGGGTCTTGCCTTAATTAATTTTTTCCAAAAAAATTCTAATTCGAGCCTTTATTTTATAGCTCTGATTCATAATCCAAATTCTTATCTTTCATATGCCTTCGGGTTATATATCCTTCTCGGTTATATGCTTTTTTGCCTTCAAGCACTGAAACCCGGAGTACTCAGCTGGAGTATTCACTTGAAGCAAAGTTTAATCCCGTCAAAATCTGATCCATTTTAAGGTTTAATACCTGTCAGAGTTTGATCAACGCGTTCACTTCATCCTTTCCTGCCCTTTTCTGTCCTCTGCTTCCCGAAGATGTTATGCATAAGGAAGTCAATCATTACTGGAACGGTTCTAACTTCTCTGGATAATAGAGTTGTTAGGGCCCTACTGGCGTTATTCGGAACTGGCCGGTAGAATCAGTATTCAAGAGGAATATTTTGGAAGATCTTAAATGAATGATTTGGAACGTGAGAAATACAGCAGGCAGATCCTTCTTTTTGGAGAGGAGGGGCAGGAAAGGCTGAAGAATGCCAGGGTGCTGGTTGTCGGGGCAGGAGGGCTCGGAAGCCCTATTTCCACATATCTTGCAATAGCCGGAGTCGGGAAAATTATTCTTGCGGATTTTGACTCGGTGGAGCTCAGCAATCTGAACAGGCAGTTTCTGCATCACGAAAAGGATATCGGAAGGTCTAAGATAGAATCTGCAAAGGAAAAGCTTCTTTCCATGAACCCCGGGATTGAGGTTGAAACCATCGGGGAAATGATTTCCGAATCCAACATCGAATCCCTTATTCCCGAATGTGATATTATTGTCGATGCCCTTGATAACCTTGAAACCAGGCATCTGCTCAACAGGCTTGCCGTAAAAAGGAGAATTCCTCTGGTTCATGGGGCAGTTACCGGGTATGACGGGCAGGCAACTACGATAATTCCCGGGAAAACTCCTTGTCTTTACTGTATTTTCCCGCGGATCTCCAAAAAAGAAGTATTCCCAATTTTAGGAGCAATTCCCGGAGTTATAGGTTCTATCCAGGCAAATGAAGTAATTAAATTCCTTACAGGAAAAGGAAAACTCCTTGAAGGCCGCCTTCTGTTCTGGAACGGGCTTTCGGGAAGTTTCAGTGAAATCTCTCTCTCAAAGTTAAATAATTGTCCTGTTTGCGGATCTCTTAATGAATCAAATGAAACTAAATGAATGTGGCCGGAAATAAGGGGTGATCTCAGAAAATATCTGGGAATACATGTGGATAACTTAAAATAAATAAAAAAATGTGGTTTTTTCCTTTTCTAAGGGAGTATAAACCTTTGTTTCCTCCCTATTGATCATTTTTTATATATCCTCAGTAATAATATCTTATGAGTTATATGTCATAGAAGGAGATCTCATGAAAAAGAAGGCTCCATCAGTTGAATCCGGAGGCTTTAACCGGCAAGACTGTTCAGGCTCTTTGCCTGATGGATTTTACGATCTTAACCCATCTGCCCCATATTTCTCTTCTGCTTCAGCCCCGAATTTTCCTTATCTTGACCTTGGGATCTGCCGGGAACCCCAGGTTAAGTCTTTGATCAGATCCCACAGCAAAGATATGTACCGGCTGCTTGAGAAGGTCCATTTTGATGGAAAATACTACAGGGTAAAGTGTGTAAGCTCCGGGGATTGGGAATACTGCTGGGATCTTGCAGTCAGGATTCAGTTTTTCGGGAAAATGCAGGGGATTGTTCTTTACCCCAAGCGTCTGGTTTCCCGGGATGAAAAAAAGATTGTTTACAGGTCCGTAATCCTTGTTAACCCCTACCAGCTCTGGGATCAGACTCTTGTGGCTCGATTCTGGAACTTGCAGGAAAGAATTGAATTCCTTATAGCCAGAATCCTTTTTCATGAGTGCATTCATCTTATGATCTCGCTTGGAAACACCCTGCCTTCAGATTTCGGAAATACGGATATCTATCTTGAGTTCAGGCGGATGCTTGAGATCTCAAATTCAAATAAACTTATTTCCGAATTTCATGAGGTACAATTCCGCCTCTGGAATCTCTCCCTGTTTGGAGCCGAAGGGTCCGAAAGCGAACAGACCCTGCTCGAAAGAGTTCAGGAGATCTATGAGTTTCTTATTAATGAAAAATACAGTAACCAGAAAACGGGAAAGGTTTTTCATTCTTCTTCTAACAATGAAAAATTAGCCCGGAAATATGCCTGGGTTGCAGGGGTCAAAGCCGGAGGGGACGTCCAGGTCAGTAGAAATGTGTGGAAAGTCGAAATCCGCAGGCTCAGCATCGCCCTGAGAAGGCTGTATAAAGGGATTGATACGCTGCTGCGTTGAGCCGGAGAAGCGTTCTTATTTTTTTCAGGACTTACAACCTATGATTCCAAGAAATTAAAAAAGTTGAACCATAGAGGTCCTGAGATACTTGACAAACATGGACTTTTCAATGAAAAAAACAAAAAGGAAAGCGAAAATAAGACCGATGCAAAACCTGAAGGAAAAGAGAAATCCGAAAAAAAGTCTGAAAAAATAAAATCTCCATAAATGATTGCAACTGGACCTGCAAAAATGATTTATTTGAAAAATAAGTGGAGGTTCCCAGTTAATGAACTGAGAATTTTCCAGGTATTAAGTTTCTTATGCACAATTTTCAATTCTGTTGTCGTGGATGTTCACACTTGTTTCTTTCGTATTCAAGTGTACTATTGCAGGAGCAGATAAGTCATGGAAATAGTTGCCGGAAGCTTCTATGTTTTTAAGAGTTCCCTGTAATTCCAGGCCTGCGTATCCACCGCCGGACGTAGTACATTCGTTGTTTTTCATAACTCCGTTGGTAACGGAATCAAACCGAACGGACGAATTAGTTCGGTTAATAAATTTGGAGTTCTTAACTGTGATGCCTGTTACGTGATAGGCGTATACCCCATCATGCCCGCATTTGTTTACGGCTACCGTATCTATTAATATGTTGCTGGAATTTGAAATAAGCATGGCATCATTGCATCCATTCTGGAATGTGACATCCTTTACTGTTAATCCATTACAATTTACTATAGTTGCCATGTTATAGCAGGAAGTTCCAAGCTTGACTTTAGGATAATAGTCGCTCTGGCTTCCGTCAACAGTTAAGTTTTTTATTGTGATATCGTTTGCAGAACTGCCTCTAATCATAAGCATGGCTTTCTTATTTACAATACTGCTATCATGCCCACCCCATACGGGTAATCCTGAAGCAAGCTTAATTTTCACATCTGACTCTCCTTCAAGGATTGTTTTGCTGCCTATCAGAAGACTGTCGCCTATGACATATGTGAACGGGCCTTTAAGGTGAACAGTTGTGCCCGGGTTTTTTGCTGCATATTCCAGCGCCTGGTTAATCTGGACGTGATCGTCTTTCCCATCACAGTTGTAGTTTCCGCTTCCATCTCCGGCAACAGTTATCACCTGTGTGCTCGAACCACCTAATACAGTAGGTAAGGTTGTTAAAATAAGACATGTTGCCAGGAATAGGGCTCCTAGCTGTTTTTTTAGCATCGTATCACCTTTGGGTTGGATTTTTGTAGGGATTTAAGTAAAATCAAAATTCATAGGGTAATTCTCTATTTCCCTAAGTATTTCTTAAAATTCCATATTACGTACTCGTAATACTTTTTTTCCGATATCTCCAATTAGATTGGTTTAATTTCTCTAACCAGGTATGTCGGCTCTATGTTTTTATTCCAAATTTCATATTACGTCTGCGTAATACTTTTGAACCTATCCAATTCGGTTCTCTGCGATTTATGCGGGCGAACACGTGCACACAGAGTCTCCACTCTCCAATCACATTATAGGGATCAGTACTGGAGGTGGCGGAGTTAGAAGTTTTGACTTCTACCAATCAAACTTTGCTACTGACCATCTGGATCTTATTCCTCCGGTCAATACCTCCTGTTCCGATTATTCATGGCGTTCAGCCAGGTCAACTCTTTCTTGAAAAAGTTTTCATTCACCTGTTATTGAATCTCCGAGCTGACATGCAAAGTCTACGCAGTCCTGTTATAAAATATTTTTGGTATTTTCGTAATAAAATTCAAACAGTTGCTTGCTTTTTTCGGCAACGGTAGGCGTTTGAGTGGATTGTTGGGTGGAACTTTGGATGGGTTAGTACATGTATTATTAAGCCAATTCTATAAATTTGTCCTTATTCTCTGCAGAGTAATGGATGTCAAAAAACCTCTGTAGCTTTCTAAAAAGAATTGTACCTGGAAACGAAATATTGACTCATCTCAAAATTGGCGACTAATTCTTCTAATGTTATCCGTGGCAAAACAAGTCGAGATATAAATCGAGTTTTTATAAATATTCCCATATTACATACTGGTTTATGCTGTCATCATAAGCGAGGAGATCTGTCCTTATTATCCTGTGGTGGGAAAAAGATGAACCGTAGTTTTTCCTATCTCGTCGGCTCTTATGTTTTTGATTCTAACATCGACTGCGGCGTCAACAGATCAATATACAAAAATTGATAGCGGATCTGAGCCTGCTATTGATGTTAATAATGTAGTGTGGGCAGTGTACCAAAACAAGGAGAAATGAAAAGATATCATTGATTGGAGAGGGCAAAATATTGGGGACTTCCAAAAATGAATATACAAGCAACAATGAGTGCAATTGTGGTCAACGTAAACAGATTTATCACAATGAATAGCTGTGGCTATCAACTGGCATCATAAAATATGTAAAAAGAATGAAAGAAAAGGATGAAAAGAATGAATTGGTTTGGTGAAAATTACTCCAAAAACTGGAGAATATTTATGGAGTGCAAAATTTTGCGCTGAAATTTTATGATGGCTGAACATTAGATACTTTTACGACTCTATCTAAATAGCTGAAATAATCATCAATAATCTACTTTCAAATATAGAAGGTTATATAATATTCTTTTTTTTATAAAGTTCTATGGTAAATCTTGAGTATTAGGCTTATCTGACTAAAAGTTTCAGTCAACTCTTAACTTAGAAATTACTGAAATTCAAGATCCTAGAGATGATCTATTGGCAAACAACATCAGAACTAAATTTATGATTCTAGGTTTTCTCCTTATAGTCTCTTTATTTGTCTATGCCTCATTTAATTTCATTCTCAAGGGACCTACGGCACCATTATTTGTAATAAACAATCTTGATGTTAATGGTCATGAAGTGACAGTTGAGGTCTCTGATCAAAATAAGAAATTAATAGTGAATGAGACATACAATCTGGAACCTGAAGGCGATGTGTCACAGTCACGGCCGTTTATCTCACGATACTATCAGGAAAAAAAAGAGTATACATTCAAGGTAACAATGGATAAACAAATTACAAAAACAGTTAAAGCAGAGATCCCTGATAGGCACACCTTTGTCTATATCTATTTATACTACAATGAGTACGGATCTCCTGAAATTATACCTGTTTTCATGGTAACTACGGAATATTGCTAGATCAAGCAAATGGGCTAAATGAAAAAACAAAGATACAAAATAACTTGATGAAGTTCTAAACCAAAAGAAAAGAGAAAGTAAAAAGCCCCGTGCGTGATTTGAACACGCGACCTAGTGATTACAAGTCACTCGCTCTACCGGGCTGAGCCAACGAGGCGCAATGAAGCTGATTGCAGACTTATCTAAATACAATACTCACAGATAAACTTTATGGCAGAATCCTCCCTCTCCTACATATTAAACTACTTCGACTGTATGCTTTTGATCTGCTTTTGCAGCTTTCTGCGGTTCTGACGGTGCATAAGCTTATGGCATTCTTCATCCATATCTCGCATAGATGTGGCAGGAAATGGCAAAATACGGGCGCAAGCTGGTTGAACACGGGCTTGTGGAATCAAACTTCGGGAATATCAGTGTCAGGGCCGGAGACCGGATGCTTATTACCCGGAGCGGAACCGCCCTTGATGAAATCACCGGGGATAACGTTGTTGAGGTGGAGATTGGTGATATCTCATCCCTGGATATAATCGCGTCTTCCGAAACGGTAGTGCACAGGGAGATATACAGGAAAACCCCTGCACTGGCAATAATCCACGCTCACTGCCCTTATTCGGTGGTTGAGTCTCTGCTTGCCGGTCCTGCGGGAACAATTGTTCCTGTGGACAGTGAGGGACAGTATTTTCTCGGGAATATTCCGGTAGTAGGCGGTGGGATAGGAAGCCGCGAACTTGCCGAAAACCTGGCAGGTGCGCTTTCGGGACACAGGGGGACTGTGGTTTTCAGCCACGGGACTTTTGCCGTCGGCAAGACTCTCGGAGAGGCTTATATTGTGACTACGCAGCTTGAACATTCCTGCAGGGTAAAGTACTTATATGAACTTGCAACCGTAAAAAAGTGACAATATGTAGTAAAAAGTAAAAATATGAAGTAAAAAGTGATACAAGTAAGTATTATCTATGGAGTGCACCGATATTCAAACATACGGCCTTAAGTATAAATATCAAAAGACAGGTACACAAAGGAATGATATAACTAAGTAGATCCAACTAAGTAGATCCAACTAAGTAGATCCAACTAAGTAGATCCAACTAAGTAGATCCAACCCAGGTGGCTCCGACCCGGCATAAGACACGGGATAAAGCTGCTATTCTTTCAGGCCTGTCTTCTATAACGGAAATACAACTAAAAGGAAGATTCCAAGTACCATGACGTTTAATGCCCTGAGACCTGTTGCCTCGAAAGTTATCGACCCGCTGGCAGATTTTTTCATAAGATATGAGGTCTCTCCTGATGCGGTTTCCATAGTTTCCCTTATCTGTGCTTTCTTTGCGGGGCTCAGTTTTTATTACTCTCCTGCATACCAGGAACTTGCCCTATTGGCAGGTCTCATGGTAGTGTTTAACTCGCTTTTCGATGCCCTGGATGGGGTAATTGCCCGCAAGTCCAACAGGGCAACTCCGAGAGGAGATTTCTTAGACCACGTAATCGACCGTTATTCGGACGTTTTCATCATCTGCAGTATTTTTTTTGCAGGTTATGTGTCCTGGCAGATAGGGGTTGCGGCAATCGTGGGTGTGCTTCTTACGAGTTACCTCGGGACTCAGGCCCAGGCCCTTAATCTCGGGAGGTACTACGGCGGGATCATGGGTAGGGCTGACCGTCTTGTAGTCATAATCCTTGCCGCTTTTGCTAATTCGGTTTATCCTGCTTCGATTGCAGGTTTTCCCATTCTGGGTTGGGCTGTTATCCTGATTGCTGTGACAAGCCATATTACTGCAATCCAGCGGATTATGTATATCTGGAGAAGGCTGGACTGATATCTTTCAGCTTTTTGAGGTTTAGTTATGCCGTCTCAAGGAAAAAAGTATGAGTATCTGGAACATACCGCGGACATAAAATTCCTGGCCTATGGAAATACTCTGGAAGAGGTATTTGAAAACGCAGCTCTTGCCATGTTCAATGTTATAATTGATACAGGGGAGGTTTCAGGAGAGACGGCAAGAGAGGTTTGCCTTACATCCCCTGATCTTGAATATCTGCTTGTGGACTGGCTTTCCGAGCTTTTGTATCTTTTCGAGGTCGATGAGATTGTTTTCTGGAAGTTCCGGGTAAAGGAAATACGGGAAGAAGAAGGGGAGTGCTCAATCAAAGCCGTAGCATCCGGTGAACAATACTATCCTGAGAGCCATCCCTTTGAAACTGAAATTAAGGCTGTCACCTATAACCAGCTGGAACTCGAGAAGACTGCAGAAGGCTGGAAAGCTCAGGTTGTTGTTGATATTTAAGAAGCAGTTATTTTTGATTTTCCTGTGTACGACTCGAATGTATGGCTGCTCCGCATAATTCTCATTTCTGTCTCCTGTTCATTCCTGTTACTTTATGCCATACAAATCTTCATGTACGTGAATTATTATCCTATCCTGCGCTATAAATCCGGGAGAAATTTTGATATTCCAAATTAACCTCTCACGCTTTAACCGGTTAAGTGAGTTACGCGGTCTGAAAATGTATCTTACGGGTTTCCGGAGTAATTTGCAGATGCTCAGGGGAACGCAAGGTAAATGAGTAATTCCAGGATTATATTATACCAGGGTTATAATATTCAAATTATATTCATAAATAGTAAAGGAGGAGGGAGCATCAATTATGGTAGAGAAGGAAGACATCTGTACTGAGGAGTCTAGCATGGAAGGCGAACACCGGGATATAAGATGTATGGTCCGGAAGCTTTCCGATAATAACTGGGAAATCCCGAAAGGGCATATCCCCAATATGAGGGTTCCAGGGCGCCTGTTTGTATCCGAAAGTTTGCTTGATGGTATCGAGCCCGGTACTATCGACCAGATTGCAAACGTGGCAACTCTTCCTGGCATTCAGAAATATTCCATGGCAATGCCTGATGCCCACCTCGGCTATGGTTTTGCTATAGGGGGCGTTGCAGCTTTTGATACCGAAGAGGGAATTATCAGCCCGGGTGGAGTGGGTTTTGACATCAACTGCGGGGTTCGGCTAATCCGTACAAACCTCCGGAAAGAAGATGTGGTTCCTGAAATCAAAAGGCTGACCGACGAGCTGTTTACCAATGTGCCTGCCGGAGTCGGGTCAAAAAGCCGGTTCAGGGCTTCTGACCAGGAACTGGACGGTGCGTTTCTCGAGGGAGCAAAGTGGGCAGTAGATGCCGGGTATGGTGTTGAAGCGGATGTGGAACACTGTGAGGGGAATGGTTACCTGGAAGGAGCAGACACTGCTCATGTAAGTACAAAGGCAAGGAAACGCGGAAAACCCCAGTTAGGGACTCTCGGGAGCGGCAACCATTTCCTTGAAGTCCAGTATGTGGATGAGATTTATGACCGGGAAGTGGCATCGGCATTCGGGCTTGAAGAGGGGCAGGTTACGGTCATGATCCACTGCGGGTCCAGAGGCGCCGGGCATCAGATCTGCACTGACCACTTAAAAGAACTCTCCCAGGCTGTGAAGAAATACGGGATTGAAATCCCGGACAAGCAGCTTGCCTGTGCTCCAGCTCAGTCCAGGGAAGCCCAGAACTATTTCAAAGCTATGCTCTGCGCTGCAAACTATGCCTGGGCTAACAGGCAGATGATCACTCACTGGACACGTGAATCTTTTGAAAAGGTATTTGGCAGGGATGTCGATGACATGGGAATGAGCCTTCTGTATGACGTTGCTCACAACGTGGCAAAACTGGAAGACCATAACATTGAAGGCAGGAAAAAAGAGGTTTACGTGCACAGAAAAGGGGCAACAAGAGCATTTCCTGCCGGGCATCCGGAAGTTCCGGCCGCATACAGGGATGTGGGACAGCCGGTTTTAATTCCCGGAAGCATGGGCACGCCTTCTTTCATACTCTGCGGGGCAAAAGATTCTATGGACGTTTCTTTCGGTAGTGCTTGCCACGGAGCCGGGAGAGTTATGAGCAGAGCTCATGCAAAGAAAGAGTTCCACGGACAAAGTGTAAAAGAGAACCTTGAAGCCCACGGAATCACTGTAAGGGCAACTCACCCCTCCGTAATTGCCGAAGAGGCTCCCGGGGTGTACAAGTCCAGCAGTGAGGTGGTAAATGTCGTGCACGAGCTTGGTATTGCCCGCAAGGTTGCAAGAGTTATCCCTCTTGGGGTCGCAAAGGGTTAAACTGACTGGAATTCCAGAATTCTTCAGTTTTCTTTTTTACCTTTTTTTTCTTCAATTTTTCCAGATTCTTTGAGCCACTTTTCTTTCCCAGGAGCTTCATTCCTTTGAAAAGAAGTCAGGTTCTTTGAATTCTTCCATTTCGGTTAAGTCAGAGCTGTCTGCAGGTTCGTGTTCCTTATAAAACCTGAACACGATCATGCTTGAATATGAAATAGTTACGAAAGGTGTCCCCTGCTCCATAAATATGTTTGAGAAATATTCAACGAGGTTATTGATTACTCTCTCATTTTTGAAATCATGGAAGATAGTTACTGATTCGTTTCCAGGTTTGAGGCCGATTTCTATATTCTTTACCAGCTGGGTTGCAAGGTACATTTTCCTGAAGTACATCAGTAAATCGGGAAGAGCCATTTCGTTTACGGATTGTTTGCACAGGCGTTCCAGTATCTTTGTCGGATTCGGGACCTCCCCGGCTGCAAAAGTTTCGAATTGGTTTCTGTGCAGAGTCACAAGGTTGTACCTTTCAACATTATATGTATACATTAGCTGGGTCCAGAACTCCGTATTATCGTCAAGTTCCCTGCATATGATGTCAAGGTAGCCAAAGTGTTTTCGGATCCCAGGCATAGTCTCATTCTGAGAAACTGAGAGGTTCTTTTTGAATGAGATCTGGGTTGAATTTGCCCGCCTGAATATGTGTTCCACGTCCAGCTGTTTCCATCTGGCCAGAAAATGGGCTATTAGCTGGGCAAAAAATTCCCTGCTATTTATAGTGGAATTGGAAAGGAGTAAAAGAGCAGAGTCAGGATTGTGGATATCTTCACACTTGATTGATGTTCTGATTGTCCATTGATAGTTTTTGGAGATCTGGTTAAGGTAATCCTCAAGTTCTTTCATATCACTGATTTCAAAAGGATTGATAAGCTCATTTACCAGCTCTTCTTCCGTAAGCCTTCCTTTCGTATACCTGAAAAGCCATTCGAGCATTGTTCGATTTATTATGGTATTTTCCCCGTTTTTTATTGTGTCATTCAGTTCTTCTTTTGCGGGAGTTTCTTTTAAAAATTTGATCGCTTCGTCAATGCTTTTGTGATATGTAAGTGCTGTGTCTGCAATTTCAATTGTATCCCTGACTGCGGCGCTAAGATTCCCGTCATTGGCATCCAGGAGGGGCTGCAACTTTTTGAGGTACTTATCATCAAGGGATATGTTTTTTCTGATCAGCATATTTTCACCCGAGATGATCTGGTTTTTCGCTCCTTTATGCTACGATCCATGATTTGTACCCCTGGTATAATGGCTTTTTTATCTCTTCTGACTCAAAGCTTAGAATAGTTGTTTTTTTAAGGTGCAAAATATAATTAATAAGCCTAAAAACATTAGTCAGTAGCTTATATATTGGTAAGTGCTACCAAATATTAAATGTTTCTGTTTAGTGTTATTTTCTTGAGAATTTTTGTCAACTTATGTTGTTTTTCAGGCAGGTCAATTATCTGCCGTCGCACATAATATCCCCTGTTACACACTTACTTAAATTTTTTTATTTTGTTTTTCCACTTGTTATTTTATGGTTCGTATCAGGTACAACTTTCAACCTATGTACTGAAGTGGAGAAGTGGTAAAGTGTCTAAAACAGGTAATATCAGTTCACAATTCTTTATATATATATGTAAGACAGTGTACGCAATGTAAATCAAATAAATTAAAATGTGAATAGGGCACAAATAGCCTTGAAAATCAGGTTACTGATTCCCGGTATGCTCACAGTTTGCATGTCTTTGTTGTCCTCTTGAGTTACGGAAGACATTATTTAACTCCAAAAATGTGAGTATGGAAATGGATTTGTGTGCCTTGATTGAGTGGGGGGTTCTGTATACACTCATTCAGGTCTCTACAACATCCTCAATAATCTGATTTTTCCAGAGTATATTTGTTCCCCTAAAAAGCGAGTTGGGAGTGGATTCATCGTATCTGGCAGGTATTTATACTTCCTCACCTGCCAGGTACTTTCCTTCCAAAAAATATGAGAGTGCTAAAATTTCTTTAAGTTCCAGTCCTTTTCGCTGTTTTTTATTCACGTTGTTTTTTATTCACGTTGTTTTTTATTCACGTTGTTTTTCATTCATCTTTTTCTCCAATCGTTTTCAATAACTCATCTCATTTTTTTATGACTGAGTTCTTCTGTCTCGACCTCAACTTTGTATAAATATTGTATGAGCTCTACAAGGCAAGGATCTTTAAAGAGATATTTTAAGGACTTGGGGCTGTATAAATCCACAATTGCTTACAAGGACGCCGGATTTAATGGTGAGAACCTAATGATGGGTAACCTGATGATGAAAAAACCGATGATAAAAAGAATTTAAAATTAATTACAAAATTCCGGTAGTAAAAAAGAAAGAGCAAAGAGAAAATTTCCCTTTGCTTCTGGATCTTGAGATCCTTTTAATAAATTTTGAACTTATGTCAATTTGGTAACAGGGTGGTTGTCTGCATCCGCGATCTCGACGCCAAGTTCTTTTGCGGTTTCTCCGAGCATGATGTCGACCATTGCGACAGCCGGGAATACCTTCTCAACGTTCTCGATCGGACCGTAGAGCAGGAAGTCAGAACCTGCAATCTGGGCGACAAGGTTAGTGCCTATGTCGGTGGGCATGTAGATTGACTTCGGGTCAGGCTGGGTCTTCTTGAACTTGCGGAGCCAGTCCCAGGCAGAGGCCATGTTGTGGTATCCGCCACCTACAGGCAGGCCGAGCTTCCCCTTAATTGTCGGAACCGATCGGATCGTTGCACCGGAACCTGCACCCAGGGGCATTGCTGCAACGTCGATCAATGGGATCTTGATTCCACATTCCTCGGCGACCTGGAGCATACCCTTTTCCTGTCCGGAACCACCGACTTCAAGGATGTCAAGCTTTCCTTTTACGGTTGGGTCAGTTGCATTGAATGCCAGAACGATGGCAGCCTCCACATCACTCTCAGCGAGGATGTCTATTTCGCTCTGTTCGACACTTGCATTGATGGAGTTGTGGATTGCCCTGTTAGCAACACCGATTTCGGTACAGTACTGGGCAGCAGCTGCACGCACTTCTCCGGCTGAAGAGTCGATAAGGAAGGGGGTCTTGTCGTCGATCTCTATGAACCAGTCGATATACTTCTTGATGGACTCAGGGGTTTCTCCCACAATCTGGTTCACGTAGGGGTTTCCTGTGGCATCGCTCAGTGATACCTGGGTGTTCCAGAGAGTCTCTGCGGCTGCCCTGTCGAAAATCCCTTTGTCCTCATCGGTCACGATCTTGTGCCTTGCATAGAACATGGTACTGACTAACACGGTCGGGTATTCGCCCGGCTGTCCGCCGAACTTAACTCCACCTACTTCGAAAACTTCCTGTTTCTTGTCAAACTTGAACATTTTGATCCCTCATTATATTGTGAACATTGATGATACCGAGACATAGATCAGGAAGAGAAGCAGTCCTACAACTGCGCCGTACAGAATTCCAATGTCTCTTCCTACCTTCCTTCCGATTCTCTGTGCAATTTCACTGTTGACAAACTCAACTTTTTCATCGATCTTTTCGAGCCTTTTCATTACTTCGTTAAACTCAGCTGGATCTACATACGCTGCTGGTGCTTTTCCATCCATATTTTCACCTCTCAAGCTTAGAGACCGGCCAATAACGGGAGTAAAATCACCATCAGCAGTGAAAAGATGAAGCCTGCTGCAAAGCCAATTATTCCTGTGGCCATTACCCCGGAATCCAGTTTCTGGTTCCTCGCAATCAGCTGTGCTCTGTACCGAATGCTCTCAACAGTAGCGTCTATTGCGCCCATCTGAGGGTTGAGCACCATTGGGACTCCTTTTCCGTATTCTTCTGCCATTCTCCTTACCTCCCGAGCAGTAATAACCCAAGCAGGGATATGGTTACTGTCAATCCGATCATGGCACCTTCAATCTTTCCTGCATGAACCCCTGAGTGGAACTTGTTCAAGTTTCCGATGTCAAGCATCCGGGCTTCAACGGCTTTTAGCCTGTTGCGGATGACTGCAATCTCACCGGAGACCGGCCTGACGACACCGCCTTCTTCTTCTTCTTCTCCTTCTTCGCTGATTTCCACAACCAGTGGTTCTGCATCGAAGGCTCCGGGGTCCTTTGATACAAGTTCCCTTACCTTGGCTGTGATTGCGCCCATGTCTTCCGTGTCCAGCAGGTCTATGGTCTCGATTTGCTGCTGGAAACGGGCAACTGCATCATCGTTCAGGTTTTCTACATAAGGGATAGCGCCAACCGCACCTACAATTCTGTGGTCTTTGACACCGTTTGCATGGATGCTGAGCATTGCCTGTCCTGTAACGTGTCCTTTGACTTCAGCTCCTGTTACAACCAGGTACCTGATATTCGGGTTCGAAATAACGTGGGCTACGACCTTCTCTATGCCCAGGTTTTCGGTTTTACAGGATCCGGTAATTGCTGCTCCTGCATCGAGTACTGGCTTTCCGGGGAGGTGCGATGCACAGGTAATAACTGCAACACAGCCCTTTACATCACCCACTTCATACTCTCCCTTCAGGATTGGCCATCCTGATGCGGGTTCTCTTTTGTCTGCCATTTTACATACCTCCCTCGATCAGTCTCTGTATGAATATGATCAGGGCAAGTAGCCCGCTGAAGGCAAGACCTACAACGATTCCATAGAAAGCGTTCCCGTAAATTCCTGCCATATAGGAGGTGTTCTCACGGCCGGGCCAGGAATTCATGAGCGGCTTGCTGGGCGAAAGTGAGTTTACCAGATCATCTGAAATTGCGTCCAGTTTGTCCATTCTCTCAAAGACAGGGTCCATGGAATAGAGAATCGAGTCTTCCCTTTCTTCTGCCACAACCGCAGTGTCAGGGTCCAGGACCAGATGTACTTCGGGAGCTATGCGAATCATGCTCATTCTAATTCCTCCGCGCTTGGCAACAGCCCGGTTCCAACGACTGCATGTGCATCTCTCTTAACGAATCCATAGTACTTCATAAAGGCATAAGCCCAGATAATAACCCCTATAGCAATGTTTAATCCGGCTGCCATTAGTCCTTCATGGAGTGAAGACGCAAACCCTGCAATTATCAATGCAATAGCTGCTTTTTCAACAGCTACAGAAAGAGTCCTGTCCTGCTTCTCGTCAGGGCCGAGGTTTGCATTGAAGGGGTGAAGGATTCCCATACCGCCGATGATAAAAATCAATGCAATGTATCCGTTGGCGACGACGTATTCGATAACATCTGCATAATTAAAGGTTCCGGCAATGACTACGCTTAATCCGATAATTACCAGAGTTCCCGCACCTGCAATTTCCACCATGGCCTGTTCCATTATAGGAATGCCCATCCCGATTACTTTGTTTGCAAGGACACCGATAACAGCGCCTATAATTGCAGCTGCAATAAAGGATACGATAGGTCCTGCAATACCTCCTACGGAAAGTCCGAAGAGGGCAGCGACAATCCCCATACCAAGGGAAATCATACCAATAGACGGAACTCCTGTCCCAAGCCCGTAGCTTGCAACACGGCGGACCGCATCAGCACCCCAGACCATGGCGCAGATTGCTCCAAGCCCTCCGAAGAAGGAAAACTGTGCTGGCATGAAGTTGCCGAGGTAAATCCCTGCAAGGCCGCCTATTGCACCGATAGCCATTATTGTTTGTGGGGGATACCCGCCTTTAGCTTCTCCTCCTGCTCCACCTGCAGACATTTAGACCACTCCGAGTTGTGAAATTGCGATTACTGCCACTATGGCACAAAGTATAGTTGCTACAAAGGAAGATATCACCGCTTTTGGCCACTTCTTCCACTTCGGGTCGTGGAACCCTTCGATTGTACCTCCTATGTTGTAGGAAGGAATCACAGCGTTTACGAAGAAGATACCTATTGCAAACATAGCAGCAATTCCTACAAGTTCATGTCCTGTGACAGAAGAGCTTGCACCTGTACTGAGTCCTGCAGTAAGGCCCACTTCAATAAGAGAATAGTATACTAGGGCTCCGCCGATTCCACCAAGCAAGCCGCCAATAACACCACTGACAAAAGAGACTGTTGGAAGTCCGTGTCCCTCAGTACCCTGGGATACGTACAGGTCCTGCCTGTATTTTGTAATTGGGTCGTACTTTACTTTTGCTGATGAAGGCACACAGCCAACACCATATACATAGACCCAGGTTCCGACGATCATGGTTACGGAAATCATGATCATTGCTCCCACTGCACCCGATGCGAGAATTAGTGGAAGGTTGTCGGTTATGTTCATCATGAATCCGGCACTGACAAGCCCTGTCAGACCTGCTCCGGCTGCCAGCTGTACGGTACCTGTACCGATACCGGTTGCCTGAGCCATAGCTGCAGGCGCACCGCCCACAGGCACGAAGTGGACACTCCAGGAAATCAGGACACCACCAATTATAATAAATACCAGCCACATGATGTTTGCCATGAGAGCGTCAATCATGCTGAAGCCTCCTCGGTTTTGTCTTCTTTGTAGGGTCCGTAAGCACTACGGGCTTTGACTTCAATCTTCCAGTTCCAGTAAATTAAGATAAGAACAATAATGATACCAGCGACAACAGAGAGCCAGCCTCTGGAAATGCTTACTGCAGGATCAAAAACAGTGGTAACCCAGCTTCCAAGGAACACGGTCATACCAAAAGCCATACCTGTGACAGGACCTCCGAACTTGGCACAGAACCAGGAATTATCATACCCGTCCCTGACCCCGGATTCTCCATATCGGACAATGTTTCCCGAGTTGGAAGCGTTGAGCCCTGAACCGAACTCGAACTGCTGGAATTCGCGCTCTGCACCGTAGTGAACGTCACCGGTGGAAGAGCCGATTGCACCTACTGTAATACCCCAGATAAAGGCCAGCATGGTTAGCGGGAACGGATGTCCAAGTACAACGGTCATCAGATATGACACCACAAGGATACAGAAAGTCGTTATGAAAGCGTATCCCATAATTACGGGGGTGTGGCTTCTGATCATATCCAGATAAACTGGCTGTTTGAAGCGACTCTGACTGGCTGCGCGTCCCATTGTAGATGTGACGGCAAAGGTACCGTGGACACATGCTGCAATAAGAGATCCCAAGACCAGTGCAAAGAGGGGAGACAAAGTGAATTCACTTATTAATACTGTAGCGACGGCTGCACCGACCGAACACATTAATGCGTTTGAGGGGGGTTCCCCTGATACCGCTTTGTTAAATATTCTGTGCGGAAACATCATTTGGGGAGCTAACTGGACCTGTGAGTTCGGGTTACTCTGGGATCCGACATCGGATTCTAGGTCTTCTGAGGCACCTGCAATGGTTGCAGCTACGCCAATAAGTGCCAGCACTCCCATGCCTATGAGTGGTTCCATTCATTTTCCTCCTTTATAGTTATTAACATGTTAATAAGCTGGATTCAAAAACACAATGCATTTTTTTAAAATCGTCTGCCACATCATTGCAAAGAAAAATGATGATGACGAGCGTTAAAATCTGGATTAGAGAGGATCATTCATAAACCTTTCGAAATAAGGGTGCTTTTAAAATATTATTATATTTCTATATAATATACAATCAATTTTATAAGACGTGGGGTGCTGGTTAAAATAAACAAAACCCCATATATATAAAAGAAAATAAATTATACTTCTACCAGTATCATATAAAGATTCCGATTATTACTAATGAATTTTTTTATTTATTTTTAAAAATATATTAACCATTTTTATAATAATAAGTTATCTTGATATGGTTTTTATATTTCTAAATTTTATATAATGTAAATACCCATGATTTTCTTCATTTCTTCAGGGACAAAAAGGACATTTTTCTCACTTCTACTATTCCAAATTACTTTTATTGTCGTTCTTTTCATTGAGAGTATAATCTATTCGATTAAACTATATATTTGTCCTAATAGTATATATATATTATTTTTAAGAGTCACTTTGATAACAATTTATTATATATAAATATGTTGGCTATTTCCCGGTATTTACAGTTCTCTAAAGCTTTTTTCCCCAGGTTAAATGTAAATCGGATTTTTGTTTCTATCGGGGTTCAATCAATTCTCATAACTTTATATAGTGTTGGTGTCCTGATTGTTCCGGGCCTCGCAAAAGAACTTTATATATGGGCTCCTTGCTTAATGCGTGATTTTCGGAGCATCATCCTTTGCCGGTTCCCTGCCGGAACTGAAGGAAAATGTAGGGTCTATAGAATTATATATCCCCAAACTGGGAATTTATAACGGTTCTGTACTTGAAAAGAAAGAACTTGAACGTATCCTTGATGAAATGTCAGCATACTGCTTTGCAGGCACTGTTCACGCTCCATATTTCGCAGCAGATCCCAGGTATCCTGCAGCCCTGCAGGTAGATACTGCAAAAATGGGAAACAGGGAGTTTACTCTCCTTGAAGAGTCCATGACAATTGCAAACAGGATAGGGGCTCATGTAGTGGTGTTACATCCTGGCAGGATCGGACCTGATAGGGAAAAATCCTTTGCTTCAATGGTCAACAACCTCAGCTTTCTTGCTTCCAGGGCTGAAGATTATGGAGTTACGCTGGGACTGGAGAATAAGGAGGGTACGGATCCCTTGAACTTTTGCTGTGAAGCTGAGGAACTCGCCAGAACCATTGAAATTGTAAACTCCGACCCTCTGAGAGCTACCTTTGATATCGGGCACGCAAACCTTACCTGCGGGGGAGACTCTGAAAAACTCAGGAATTTTGTCCGGACTCTGCAGAAACATATTATGCACCTTCACCTGCATGACAATAGCGGACAGTGGACTGAAAAATATGATGGAGACGAACATATGGCCCCGGGAAAAGGATGCGTTGACTTTTCGGTCCTTAAACTGCTTTCCGGCTACAGGGGCATCTATAATCTGGAAGTTTTTTCCCTGGAAGATGTCAAGTTTGGAAAACAAATCATTGAAAAGGCTCTATCTTAATATTAAACCGCAGAATTAGAATTAACTTCAGAATTAGAATTAAATCCATTGGTCATCGGTTAAGGAACTTTCTTGCCTGAAAGCTATCGATTTTGCACCAAAAGTCACCTTAAATTTTGGCCTTATTACATGAAATCAAACCCAGTTCCAATCAACAATGGGATACAATTTTTGAGAACTGTTGCCAAATAGAGGTAATTTGCCATGATTCCTCACTTAACCGAAGACGCATGCAGTAAAATTAGGAAGCAGACCAATAGATTGAATACCGCAGATTTTTATTTCTTGCCTTGAACCGACAATCAGAACTATAGAACTTACAAATACGTGTGGCATGGAATCCACAATAACTATAGAGAACGTGGTGGCATCTACCGCGTTGGCGACAGAATTCGACTTGGTAAAAATAATGGATTCTGGGTTGGAAGGTGCAGAGTATAACAAAACGAAGTTCCCAGGCCTCGTATACAGAATTGATAACCCCAAAGCTGCCTTTCTAATTTTCACCTCCGGAAAAGTGGTATGCACTGGAGCTAAGACTATCAATAATGCCCATAAAGCCATAATCAATCTGGCTAACAAACTAAAGGACATCGGCTGCGATAAAATAAATCTCGAACCTGAGATACATGTTCAGAACATTGTGGCCAGTGCTGATTTGAAAACAACCCTTAACCTGAACACCATTGCTATAGCTTTTGGCCTGGAGAATGTCGAATATGAGCCAGAGGTGTTTCCTGGGCTTATTTATAGAGTCGAGGCTCCCAGGGTAGTAGTGCTTGTGTTCAGCTCTGGCAAGCTGGTAATCACAGGTGGAAAATGTGAGGAAGATTGTAATGGGGGTCTACGGATCGTCAGAAAAGAGTTCGACAACTTAGGACTTCTCTGTTAAACATGTCCTAAAAGTCTAGTAAACTCGTAAAGGATACCACATACAAAATCGGGAAGTACGGAAGAGGAGATGAAAAAATGAAATGACAAACACTATTAGTAGAGGGAAACAAGTTCTTAACCGATGACCAATGGAATTAAATCTAAAAAAAGAAATTTATGGCCGTGTTCCTCTGAGAACCTCAGCCTTTTTCAGTACTTCACCTTTTAATTATCTTTTTTAGTAGAAGTCCAGATTAACCCCTTTCTGGCCAAGCACTTTTTTCAGCTCTTCATAAGCTGTGAAAAGCTCTTTTTTCTGCCTCCCCACGGTTTCAAGTCTTGGTTCGGCTTTGAGCCATATATCTCTTTCTTCGCTCCCCCTTGTAACAGTGACGCAGGCGAGCATGTCTCCATGAGTGAGCCTGTATACGGAATCAAGCCCTGTTGGAGTGACCCATGCAGGAGAGCTGCTTTTCAGCTTTTCTACAAGTTCGTGCCAGCTGAGAGTCCCTGATGCCCGGAGGTTGAGCTGGAGGTGGGCGCGTTCTCCTGCAACTTTCTCATCGACGTTTTTGAGGAAAGCACCGTATGAAGGATCTTTCTCATTAATCTCGCGTGCCTCGTAGCGGGCAAGCTCTTCGGCTTCCTCTTCGAAGAAGGGTGCAAGGTTAATTCTGCTTGAGGGCTTAGTCATAAGGGAAACTCCGAAGAAAGCAATGGCGCTCAGCCCCATTCCCACTATAACACCGTGGCTCATCAGGGCTGGATGGACGCTTTCAAGGTAGTTAGCTGCCATAGGGGGGGTCTTTATCAGGTCCAGGGATACAAGGGTGGCCTGAACAACAAATCCGACTACCATCCCTGCAAAAGCTCCTTCTTTCGTAGCTCTTTTCCAGTAAAGGCCTCCCATGAGGGGGAAGAAATAGGAAGCACTTGCAATAAAGGTTGCAATATGAATCGCATCAATAATATTGGGGATAACAAAGGAGCCTGCGGTTGCAGCAAGCACAATAATGAGCACGCTAATCCGGTTTACAACCATCATATCCTTCATTGTAGCATCAGGCTTTATATACCTCTGGAAAATGTCCCTTGAGATACAGGAAGCTCCGGAGGTTGCAAAAGTGTCCGCACATGACATGGAGGCTGCTGCAAGCCCTATTGCGCTGAGGGCTACTATCAGGGGGGCTGAGACGAAACGTTCGCTGACAAAAGCAAGGAGTGCAGGTTCTGCCTGAGCCATGCCTGCAGGGAAACCCATGCCTGCGATGTCAGGGTAAATGTTGTTAAAGGCTATTGCGATTACAGCACATGCCGCGAAAACCACAGTGATCATGAGGGACCCGAAGACCATCCCGAGTCGGGCTGATTTAGCGTCTTTTGCAGCCCAGACCTTCTGCCAGGGATCCTGTTCCGTAATCCATCCCGGGATAATTGCAAACACAAATATAAGGACCATGGGAATGCCGATGGAGAGGGGGTTCCACCAGTCATAAGATACGTTCCCGAAAAGTTCGGAGCTGCTCATTGCAGGAGTGTTAAGGCCTCCGTCAGCTACGGTACCTACTGCGGCAAAAGCCATTGCTATTGTGAATATGGAGAGGAAAGAAAACTGGACGACATCGGTCCAGACTACCGCCGAAAGTCCTCCCAGGGTTACGTAAAGGGAGACCGCAATTGCAACGATAGCAGCAGCATAAAGCGGGTCAACGCCATAGAAGACCTGAAGCACCAGGGAGAACCCTGTAACATCGGCTACCGCAAAAAGAATCATCACCACGGTAATGATCAGGGCAATCGGCCATCGGACTGCACTGCCATAGCGCTGTTCCAGAAGTTCGGGTTGTGTGATTGCAGGCAAGTTCTTGATTTTCCCTACAAGCAATGCAATGATGAGGAGGGCAAGGATGTTCGGGGCAACAAAAGCCCATATGGACCCCATTCCCTGCAGCATGTAATACCCGATAACTGCAAGAATTCCTCCCGCTGTCAGCCAGGAGGCTGCAGCTGAAAATCCAAGGGCTGAGGGGCCGATCCTGCGTCCTGCAAGCCAGAAGTCCGTAACAGATTTCTGTTTTTTATTAAAGTACCAGCCAATAGCCACAAGTCCGGCTATGTAGACTGCAAGTAGTATTAAGAAGATATTATAACCATCCATAAGGACACACCAAGAAAGGTTAATTAATGTCTACGAGTTTATTACCTATCGAAACAAGGAATATTATTTCTATTTCTGAAATTCAATTTCTATTTCTATAATTTATGACTATTTAAATATCCTCATTGTATCGACTTATATATAAATAAACTTTTACTTTACTTATAATTTTTATTTACTTCTTTTCTGCTTGATGAACTCCTTTTCTACTTTCTATACAAGCCAACTTGATCTAAATCATTTTTTTATTTTTTTTACTTATATCAATTTATATCCTTGAAATTCTCTTCAGGTTCTTTTCTTTCTTTTCTTTTATTTTTACAGTTTATATTGGTAAAAAGTCGTTATTCTGGTATTAATTATTTTTATTTCCCTGAATTCCACTCTTTTAATGTAAAAAACAGTTTTCCGGACTTCCAAACGTATATATGTTATATTCAAGAAGACATAACTATGAGTGTTAATTCCGGAATTTTCAGGTTCTTTTTGGTTTTCTTGACCCTTGTAGTAGTTGCCAGCCCTGGCTGCGTTGATAACCAGCCAGAGCCCGGGAATACCTCTGCAGGTGAAGGGAAAGTCCTTACCGTTTTCCATGCGGGAAGCTTGAGTGTGCCTTTTGAGGAGCTTGAAGCTGAGTTCGAAGCTCAGCACCCTGGTGTCGATGTTCAGCGGGAAGCTGCAGGCAGTGCACAGAGTGTAAGAAAGATCACCGAACTTGGGAAAAAGGCTGATGTGCTCGCATCTGCAGACTATGCCCTTATTCCGTCCCTGATGGTGCCTGAGTACGCTGACTGGTATGCCGCTTTTGCAAGAAACCAGATGATACTTGCTTACACGAGCGAAAGCAAGTACGGGGATGAGATCAATACGGATAACTGGTATGAAATCCTGAGACGCCCTGATGTCCGCTATGGTTTTTCCAACCCTAACGATGACCCTGCAGGCTACAGGTCGCAGATGGTAACCCAGTTAGCCGAGTCCTATTATAATGATGACATGATCTATGATGACCTGATGCTGGCTAATACGGGGATGACTCTTACCACCGAAGAAAACGGGACAGCCCTTATACACGTTCCTGCATCCGAAGAAATATCTCCGAATACCAGTAAAATTATGCTCAGGAGCATGGAAGTCGAGCTTTCTTCTGCCCTTGAGACCGGGGAAATAGATTATCTCTATATTTACCGGAGCGTAGCTGAACAGCACGGTTTTGAATATGTTGAGCTCCCACCTGCAATTGACCTGAGCTCCATCGAATATGCTGACAATTATTCAAAGGTGCAGGTTGAAATGGTAAACGGAGAAGTGGTTACAGGCTCTCCTATCGTATACGGGGTAACCATCCCCACCAATGCCGAAAACCCGGAACTTGCTACCGAGTTTGTAGCCCTGCTCCTTGGTGAGACCGGTCAGCAGATTTTCATTGAGAATGGACAGCCGCCTATTGTCCCTGCCATTGCCGAAGGAAAGGATTCAATGCCCGAAGAATTGCAGGCCCTTGTAGTATGAAAATGAAGCTTTCTCCCGGGTCCGAAAAGCTGTTTCAAACAACTGAGTTGAACCTCAACCCTCAAGACCCCAGGGAAGCACTTAGTAATAAAAACAGCAGTAAAAAGGTATAAGAATGAAAGCCAAAATCCGAAGAACCCGCAAATTCGAGCCCCTGACTTTCGTCTTCTCCCTTTTATTGCTGGTACTTTTTCTTTTTATTTTCCTGACTCTTTCAAACATGATCTTCGGGCAAATAACGGAGGACTTTTCAGGCCTGATAAAAGCCGCAGGAAACCGCTCGGTGATCAGTTCGATTTTCCTTTCTCTCTATGCGGGTTTTCTTGCCACCCTGCTTGCCCTCATCCTCGGAGCCCCTACAGGTTATATTCTTGCAAGGTTCGATTTTCCGGGGAAAAGGCTGGTTGAGAGCATAATTGATGTGCCGGTTGTAGTCCCGCACACGGTTGCAGGAATCGCCCTCCTCACGGTTTTTGGCTCAAGGGGTCTTATCGGCGGGCCCCTTGAATCCTATATCCAGTTCCGTGATGCCCTTCCGGGAATTGTTGTCGCAATGCTTTTCGTGTCCATGCCCTATCTGGCAAATTCTGCAAGGGAAGGCTTCAAAAGTGTGGACCCGAGGCTTGAAAATGCAGCCCGTTCTCTGGGAGCTCCCCTCTGGAAAGCCTTTTTCTTTGTAACTCTCCCGCTTTCGGCAAGGCATCTCTTAATAGGTGCGGTCATGACCTGGGCAAGGGCGATAAGCGAGTTTGGGGCAGTTGTGATTCTTGCCTACTACCCGATGATCGGGCCCACGCTCATCTATGACCGTTTTATCTCTTACGGGCTTTCGGCATCAAGACCTATAGCCGTACTGCTCATTCTGGTTACGCTTTCGATATTCCTTGTAATAAGAATCCTTTCCGCAGGCTGGAGTATATATGATAGAGATTGAATCCCTCTCCCGGAAATGGAAGAACTTTTCTCTGGATAACCTTAGCCTTAAAGTTGAATCCGGAGAGTATTTTGTGATCCTCGGCCCTACGGGGGCCGGAAAAACCCTCCTCCTCGAACTGGTTGCAGGTTTTCATGTGCCTGATTCGGGAAGGATCCTGCTTGACGGAAAAGATGTGTCTGACCTGCCTCCGGAAAAGCATGACCTTGCTTTCGTGTACCAGAATTATTCGCTTTTTCCTCATATGAACGTGAAAAAGAACATCGAGTTCGGGATGAAAATGAAAAAAATAAAAGACCCGAAAAGGGTTCTGGATACTTCCCGGGATCTGAAAATCGAGCATCTTCTTGACCGCAACCCTCTGACGCTTTCCGGAGGAGAACAGCAAAGAGTTGCCCTTGCAAGAGCCCTTGTTACCAACCCTAATATTCTGCTTCTGGACGAGCCCCTGAGTGCACTTGATCCCCGTACGCAGGAAAAGGCCAGGGAGATGCTTTCGTTTCTCCACAAAAAGAATAAACTGACCGTGCTGCATATTACTCATGACCAGACTGAAGCCCGCATAATGGCTGACAGGATTGCAGTCGTAATGGACGGAAAACTTATACAGGTAGGGACGCCTGAAGAGATTTTTGAAAAACCTGTTGAAGGCCGGGTGGCAAGTTTCGTAGGGTTTGAGAATGTGCTGAAAGGCAGGGTTATCTCTGCCGATCAGGGGCTTCTCCGGATCAGGGTCGGGGAAGTAGTGATCGATGCTGCAGGGGATATGGAGGTTGGAGACCAGGTCTATGCTTTTCTGAGGCCTGAAAACATAGCTTTAAGTAAAAGCTCCACGCAATCCAGCGTCAGAAACTCTCTGCAGGGCAGGGTTACGGAAGTCTGGGTACTTGGAGCGCTCGTGCGGGTGAAGATCGACTGTGGGGTCTCCCTGAACGTCCTCATAACCCGGCAGTCGGCAGAGGAGATGGAGCTCTTCCCGGGGGTCCGGGTCTATGCTCAGTTCAAGGCAAGTTCTGTCCATGTACTCCGTTGAAAAGGTGAAGGTCTGTGAAAGCGAAAACAAAGCTCTGGTTTACTGAAGATGGAAGAACGGTTATGGGTGCTGGCAGAGCCGAGTTGCTGAAAACAATTGATGAGGAAAAATCCCTTCGGAAAGCCTGCCAGAAACTCGGAATCTCGTACAAGCACGCCTGGATGATGCTTAAAAAAATGAATGAAGCTCTCGACGAACCGGCAGTAATTACTATTCGAGGGGGGAAGGATCAGGGTACCTTCCTGACCGATCTCGGAAGAAAACTGCTGGCTGAATATGATGCGAACAAAAAACTGATTAATGATGCCGTAGAAGACGAAACTTCGTGGGAAAATGTGGGCTTCAAACTTTCAGCCCGAAATAAGCTTCCCGGAAAGGTACTTAATGTAGAGAAAAGCGGGCTTGTGTCCAAGATCACTATTGAACTGGAACCTTCAGTCATGACCTCCGTAGTTACGGAAGAGGCGGTGGAAAAGCTGGATGTAAAGCCCGGAGATCGGATTTATGCTGTTATAAAATCCACTGAGGTAATGGTCGCAAAAGCTGTCGGTGGAAAAGAACCTGTCGGTGGAAAAGAACCTTCAAGCCCGGGTTTGCAAAAGTCCGATATTTCAGACTGAGCGTCTCTCAGACTGAATATTTCTTTTTATACCTGGTATACTTTTTGATCTGTGCAATTGACTATTATCTAGGTATTCAGTTTAAGATACGTGATCAAAAAAGTACCTGTGTGCCTGTATTATATCTACAGGCACTTTTGCTTGATTTTTCATTTCCAGCTTTTCGTTCATTCTTTCTGCTGTTTTTTCCTGAATAGGATGAATCCGGCAGCAAGAGCCATGAATGCTATCCCGGTTCCAAGCTGGTATCCGGGAAGGCCTTTTTCGGCAGCAAGAACTTCGGTGTTGATTTTTATGCTATCTGAGACCTGGTCGTGCCCGTCAACGTCTTCATAGAGGATCTCGCTGGTGATGGAATATGGTTTGGGGGTTGCATCCTCGTCCACATCCATATCAAAAATGGCAACAGCTGTTTTCCCCGGGTTCAGGGTTCCAAGGTAAGCCTGGTCATCGGTTGTACTGAAGGGATCTCCTGCACTGACTCTGACAGTTGCATCCTTTGCAGGTTCTTCTCCCGTGTTCTTGTATGTGACATAGAGCAGTCCTCCTTCATCCGGATAGAGCTCTCCTTTCACTTCCGTTACCTCAAAGTAAGGCTCTTTTTTGACCTGTATATCTATGGTCTGGGTCTGGGTCTTGTTTTCGTACCAGATGCCTACTTCCTTGTTTGTTACAAGCCCAACAGTACTGTCAAAATCATCCCCGCCGACCTGCACATTGTTCTGGTATATATATGTAAGTTCGAGAGTTAATGGATAAGTTCCGGCTGTGGTGTTCTTGTTGATCTCAATGGTGAATTTTGTCGGGCTGGAGCTCTGTTTTCCCTGTTTGAGGGTGCCTGCTTCCTGGGGTCCGGATTTCACCTTGATATTAGGGTCGTCTGACTTGAGGGTTGCAAGAATACCCACTGCCGTTACAGCCTGTGCTTCGTACTGCATTTCGGCCTGCTGGAGCATCTCCTCAGTATAATCTCCCAGGTCTACGTCACTTTCGGATTTAAACCCGGTCACTGCTCCCTTGTTCATCATATTTATGTTCAGAGTTACCGTATCTCCTCTTGAATACTCGTTGTCTCCAATGAGTGTCGCAGTAAGGTCAGGTCCTCCGTAAACTGTGTAATAGTTCTCACTGATATCGAAGTTCTCGGGGAAAGCTGCCTGTGCGGGCAGGACAACGGAGCAAAGGATCAGAAGGGCTGTGATAGTAGCAAAAAGTCCATTTTTATTCATTCTCATCACCTGACGCGTTCTCATCATCATTCTTGTTTCTTTTCCGGTGCATATTTACGATCTGGTAAATGGCGATAAGGATAATCAGTATAATTGCTATGCCTGTTGTGCTGATCTTTTTCTCAGCAGCTTCAAGAGGCACGTGTACTTTCATGTTATCTGAAAAGGCGGTTTCTCCGTCTTCATCAACGTATTTTACCTCGCTATCAATTCCATAGTTTTTTACGGTAGCGTCACTGGTTGCAGCGATTTCGAAGCTGGCAGTCTTATTCTCTCCGGGCCCTATGTCGCCGAGCCTAACTATGGACTTCTCCGTACTCAGGGGGCTCATTACGATTATTCGGGCCATTGCATCCTGTGCTACCCTTTCTCTTGTGTTCGTATAGGTGACCTCAATGACTCTATTTTCTCCCTGTTTTAGGGTGCCTTTAACCTCTGCTACCTCTAACTTCGGTTCGCTTTTTATGGAAACGGGTATTTTGAGTGTCTCTGTTTTTGTCTTGTATTCTCTGGTATATTCCGTGTCCGTAAGCCCCAGATTTGCTACTGCCCCGGTTGCAGTCCGGACATTCGCCTGGTAGTCATAGCTTACAGGCAGGAGGAGTACATAATTCCCGGCAGGGGTATCGCTATCGACTTTTATGGTGTATTGAAGCATTGAGGGATGCCCTGTCTCAAGCTCTTCCACATTCTGGAAATTGGTAGCGGATTCAACCTCAATGTACTCTGTTTCGGAAACAAGGTGGGCATTAATGTTTTTTGCCGTTGTGCATTCTTTTTCTTCTCCCATCTCCTCCACTGCAAGCAGTTCTTCAGAGGAATCACTAACCCAGGTCTGATTTACGTTCAGCCTCTGAAATCCTTCAATCACTCCCTCATTCACAATTTTGATCTGCAGGGTTGCAGTCTCTCCCCTGTTTAACTCGGGGTCTCCTATGACTGATGCCTGAAGGACCGGCTCTCCGTAACTCCTGTAATAGTCTACGGTGTACCCATAGTCAGGAATAATGAAGTCTGTTTCATCATCCTCCCCGAAGGCTGGAAATGCAGTGATTGAGACTATTAACAGGATTAATACAACTATGGAAGTTTTTCTCAGTATTTTCTTTCTGGTTTTTCCGGGTGCTTGAATCATATTTCTGCCCCCTGAATTTGTTTTTTGGTCTCTTTTTCTACCGTTGCGGCTCCTTTTCTCCTGTCCCTCCAGGTATCAAGCAGGACTATAAGCGGGGGGAAGACCACAAAGGTTGCCAGGAGTGCCAGCAGGACATCTATAACCGTAACTTTTCCGAAATTGCTGATCATCGGGAAGGGGGACGCGACCAGGGCCAGGAACCCAAACACGGTGGTGGCTCCTGAGGCAATGATTGCAGTTCCTATTTTGGAACTGGTCATATGGATCGCTTCCATAGGACTTGCTCCTGCATCCTTTTCTTCAAAGTAGCGTTCCATCATGAGGATGGCATACTCGGAACCCACCCCAAGAATCAGAGCTCCAAGAGTTGCTGTCATGGGTGTGTACTCTATGTTCAGGTAGTACATGACTCCTCCTGACCAGCCGATCACTATAAACATGGGGATGATAGGGACTATTGCCTTCAGCCAGTCTCTGTAAATCACATAAAGTCCTACCAGTACAAGGGCAAGCCCGAGGAAAGTCATCGCTACTCTCCCGCTTGTAAGGGCGGTAATGACCTCTGTAAACACAACGTTGTTTCCGGTAACTGTGACAGTCGTTCCCGGTGGGGCAGGCATCCACTGCATGTCCTGCTTGACAATATTTGTCAGTTCCTGGATTCCTGTTATTTTTATGTCCGCAACCGCATTTCCTATATTGAAGTTAAGAAGGAGCATGTTCTTCCCGTACATGTAGCGCTCTTTCTGCGCTTCCGGGATCTCGGCATAAATATCTTCTATTTCCTGACTTGTGTCGGGAATTGTGCCTCCGTTCCTTTCCTTTACCAGGGATACGATGCTTGAAGCACTGTGAATATGGTCTCTCCCTGCTACTTCATGTTCGGAGAACTGGTCCATCCATTTCAGGACATCCGGGTTGGCTGTATCCTCAACCTTGATGATAAGGTTTAATTCCTCAGTTCCTCCCATGACATCTCCCATATGCTGGAGATCTACAAGGGCAGGCATGTCCTGCGGCACGAAGGTCTCGACATCAGTTTGAATAGCTACGGACTGATCAGCATAAAGGCCCCCAATACAGAGCAGGCCCGCAATCCCTAATACAATAATATCGTATCTTATCGTCAGGTCCGTAGTTTTCTGGAGAAGTATCTCTTTGCTGTTTCCGGCTCTCTTTTTTTCCGGCTTTTCCTTTTTCCCTATCCCTGCCGGTTTTATCCTCTGAGCAACTTTCCTTAAAGGATTTTTTTCTGAATATTTGTCAAAGAGCGAGACTGTTACGACTCCTACAAATATGGACGAGAGGTAACACATAACAATACCTATCAGGAGTAGTTTTCCAAAGTCCCGGATCATTGGCACCGAGGATGTAAAAAGTGAAACAAACCCGAGTCCTGTCATCCCGAGGGCTATTAAGACAGCAGGTCCGGTATTTTTTATGGTTTCTACAACTGCTCTTCCTTTATCCTCGTTTTTGTGCAGTTCTTCTTCGAGTCTGTTGTGGAACTGGATGGCGTAGTCTATCCCCACGCCTATGAGGACAGGGAATGCAGCCATAGAAACCATGGAAAGAGGAATTCCTATGTACCCCATGGCTCCGAAGGTATAAACGATTCCCAGGAGCACCACGGGCAGAGGAAGTAGCCCCCAGCGGACGTGTCTGAATACGAAAAACAGTACAATGACCATGAAAATGCCGGAAAGCCCCAGCAGTAGGCCCATACTTGAATTCATCTCAGTATTCATGTTGACCATGAAAGCCGGATCACCTGTTACGATAATGTTGTATGAAGGCGGAAATTCCGCAAATGAGACCGCATCTTCAGTAGCATGAAGGATATCTTCCTGTGCGGTATCACTGGCAGAGCCGGCCATAACCACCGAAATCAACATATGCGTATCATCAGGAATGATCTGGCTGAAGACATCCGGGTTCTGGTCTATTATGCTCTCGATTTCCTCATCGGTTTCAGGAATCACATATCTTCCTGTCATCTGGTAATTGACTGTTTTGATCAGAGAAGCAGGGCTTGTGGTCTCGATGACCCCCTCCGTGGACTGGAGCTGATGGTCGAGCCTGTCTACGGCTTTCATCAGTTCGGCGTTTTTTACCTCATTCCCCTCTACCATCACCACAATCGATTGTGTCTGGAATATTTTTTGATAAAGGTGATCATAGTCCTGATAGAGAGGGGAGTCTTTTCCTACAAAGGTCTCTGTCCCTGAAGCCATCTCTATTTTCTGTGCACCCTGCATTGAGATGACTATAAACAGGAAAGCTACCAGGAGTATGGAAAAACGGTTATTCTGAATAAAAAGTCCCAGTTTTTCAAAAGCATTTTTAATAGCGGATTCCCCTCATAATTTTTAGTATGAAGTACAATTTTGGGCCCTTGACGCGCATCCTGCTCCCTTCTTGCAGGAGATTTGCCTTTCAAGACTTATTAACTACCTCTCAAGCTTATTAATATCCATCTTTTTGCTTCTTTACTGTATGAATAGTTATTTACTGTTCTCTATCTGTTTGGTATGTATATGTAGAAAAGATTTAAATCTATTGTTACTTTAGGGGTAACAGATGTTTTCGCCACTTAATCCTCAGTTAATTCGCAATCTGGAGAAGTTAGGGCTGACTGAAAACGAGGCGAAAGCCTATGTCGGGGTTGTCAGTCTGAGGGAGGCTACAGCCCGGGAAGTCCATGAACTTACGAATGTGCCGAGAGCCAAAATATATGATGTCCTCAAAGTGCTGGCAAAGAAGGGCTATCTGGAAATCCGTCAGGGTTCTCCAACCTATTTCCGGGCTGTTGATCCCAAACAGGTAATAGGCAAGATAAAAGACGAATTCATCAACTGTGCGATAGAAACGCTTGACCAGCTCAACGAGTTAAGTTACGAACTTCCTAAAACTTCTCCTGTCTGGTGTATCCAGAGTGAGTGGGGAATTAAAAACAGAATCCGGGAAATTCTCATCGGGGTAAAGGAAGAACTGATTGTTTTTTCTTCCAGTACGGAGTTCTTCCGGGAATTTGAGGCTGAACTCAAAAGATTGGAAAAAAACTGCCGTTTAACCCTCATTGTGAATGATCTTGAGAGATTTAAATCCCTGCCCTTTGAGTTCAGAGAGCCTACAAAAGAGTTTTCGGACTCCATAAATAATATTGTTATTGATGGAGTTAAGTATGATGAACAGTTCTTTATGATTGCAGACGGAAAAGAATCAATTGGAGTCCACAGTGTGGGAAACAAAAGGGAAGCAGTCGTAATCAAGCTCCCGGTTGTTTGTTACATGCAGAAGATGATCTACGACAGAGTGCTTGAGCCGAATTTTATTGGAAAGGATCTTCCTTAAAAAGGAACTAAATTCTGTCCGAGAACCTTAACAGCTTGCATACCCATTGAAGTTCTACTTTCGGATACTATTATTTGTATTATTAATATTGTCTAAATATGAATTTGGATGCTATTAATATGTCTAATATGAATTCTACACTATAATATGGTATATGGTCTGATATATATGGTCTGATATGATATGATCTGATATGATAATAGAGTTCTTTATCATGTTTTTTTATGTGTATGGGGGCTATTGTTAGCAGGTGTATAAAGGTGTATAAATATGAATAGTGTAAAAATCGAAGGCGTTAATATTCAATGGTTCGGAAATTCCGGTTTTCTGCTTGAAGGAGATGGCAAAAAAATCTATATTGATCCTTATCAGATCGGTGTAGAACCGGCTTTTGATGACAGGGCAGATATTCTCCTCATTACGCACGAGCACTTTGACCACTGCAGCCCTGAGGATATACGGAAAGTCCGGAGATCGGATACAACTACCCTGATCCCTGAGAGCTGTTCCCTTGAGTTCAGAGGTGATGCCAGAAGGGTTGCCGAAGGGGATATCCTTGCGGATGGGCTTGAGATCAAAGGGATTCGGATTGAGGTTGTTCCGGCTTATAACCTTGATAAGCCCTACCACCCAAGAGAACTTGGAGTCGGGTATATCGTAGAGCTCGAGGGGCTTAGGATTTACCATGCAGGAGACTGTGATTTCTTCCCGGAGATGGAGGGTATCAGGGCCGATATAGCTCTTCTGCCTATAGGAGGTACGTATACAATGGATGAAGAAGAGGCCTCCAGGGCAGCTACGGCAATTTATCCGAAGGCTGTTATTCCAATGCACTACGGTTCAGAAGGAATCGATGGAGACCCCGAAAAGTTTAAAGCCCTTGTGAACAGCAAGAACCCGAATATTAGCGTAATTATTCTTGATTCATATCTTGACTCCTGATCTTGATGCATAATCTTGGCTCTTGATTTTGCTTTTTGAGCAAGGCTGAGACAGAATCCTTAGACTAAATAAACTCAGGGCCCGGTCTTACAATGCCTAAACTAGCCAGAAAACAGCAAAAAAACCTTATCCAGAATATAGCGATCCAGCGCATGCAGAGGCTTTTTGAGCTTGCAAAAGCCGAATTCCCAGAAAACCCTGAGCGTAGCAGGCGTTACGTGCAGCTCATACGAAATATCTCTATGCGAAACAGGATAAGCATTCCAAGGGAAATCAAAAGCAGAATCTGTAAACACTGTTATGCGTTCCTGGTGTCAGGGAACAATGCCCGTCACAGGTTGAAGGATGGGTATCTAGTCATATCCTGTGAACAATGCGGAAAAGAAATGAGATATCCTTTCAAAAAGTTAAAGTAAAGACTATGGGCTGTCGCCTATCATTGTGGATCAGACTAGCAGTGCTGTCAACAATTCTTTTACAGCATAGGTGGCAATCAGGATCACTGCCGCGATCATAAGGTATACAAAAACGTTTCTGTAAACTACATCCTTCTCTGATCCTGCTTTTATTCCCATGGCACCGGGACAGTTTTCACAGGAAGCAGCTCCACACCCGCATCCGAGAGTTATCTCTTTGTATGGGGGATGGACTACTTTTTTGGGACTACCTGATCCGTTAGTTATGACAGGTAGCGTTTTTTTGTTATTTTCAGACATATCTGCAGGTTTTGTTTTCAAATAATATAAATGTTCTTTTTAGTTCTTAACATTATTATTCATGTTTTTGCAGGTACTCCCTTCCCTCTCTTTTTTCTTATCTCCAGAGCGATCTGCTTTGAAATAACGGATTTTGGGGCCTTGTCGTCTACGAGCACTCTCCCGCTGACCTCCCACCAGGATTTGGGATAAGCTTTTTCAGGCTCCACTTCGGGGTTCAGGCCCAGCTTCTTTGCAGCATCTTTAATCTCATTCAGGTGCGGCTCCTTTACGGCATTTTTTCGAGAGATTATCCTTCCATTGCTTCTGGATCTGGTTTGGTCGATGTATGCAGGCCAGATTACAAGTTTTCCCTTATCTTTCATCATCATGCTATCTTCGTCCTAAATTGCTTTCATCAAATTTAAAACTGCCCGGCAGCTTCTGAAGTTCCGAAAGTTCTTTTCCCCAATGTATGTATCAATATGAAGGTTCCGGGTTTTCTCCTGTTCCCATAACCTGTAACTATTTATCTTCCCCGAACAATTTCTGCACGGTGTATTAATATGATTCCGGCGTTTTCAATTGACGAAAAAGTCAGGGCTTACATCAGGAAAAGCGGGCAGGACTTCCGGCTTTCTACTTCTCCGGATGGCCCTGTACTTCTCCCTATTGGGGAATCCTCCTCCAAACCCTCTGACATGAAACTCCTTGTTGGGAGTAATGTTCTTTACGTTTCCAAACTTCAGGCCAAATATATCAAAAAAATTGACTGGCCTATGGTAGAAAGGTATCTGAATGCTTCAGGAGAATCAGAAACCTGAGCTGTTTTTACACTATAAGTTTTTACCTTTCTGTTAGCTAAATCTGAGCTATTTTGTGTTTTTCTTCTGTGAGGTTATCCGCTTTGTTTATTAAGAAGAGAGAGCATAGGATAAAGGCTGACCTGTTATAGATCCTGCAAGTTTCTCTCCATATGGGAGGAGACTCCATTAAGAGTATTAAAGAAGAAAATTGCTGAGGTTGAAAAGAGATCTCTTCAAGCCCAAGGGAGAATTCTTCCGTGAAAATGAGAACAAAAAGTATATTTATACTCCTTGCCCTGCTGGTGGTCTTCATGTCGGGCTGTATTGATCAAAAAAAGGAGATAGTTCTGGATGAGTCCGGCAATATCTCGAATTATGAATTTGAGGTTTTTCTGGATGATTGGGACAATAATATTCCGGCAAATACCACCACATATTACATTCTGGAAGACAAAACCGAAGTACAGGTCGTCCACATTGTCATAAACAGCAGTAAGCTTGAGATTTACCCTCCCGATTCCCTTGGGGGCGGGTCAAGTGAAGAGCCTATTCGAAATTTCGTGCTTCTGGTAGAGCCTGCAGACGAAACCGTAGCAAGTTCAAAAACTTTTATGCGGCTTGCAAACAGTAGCAACGTTTCGGACCTCAATTATACCCTTACACAGGAAATCGCCCGGAACATGAAGGTGATAAACCTTGAATTTGAGGAACCTGTTACGGGTTTTGTTGCATATACCCTTGATACTCCGGCAACTCAAAGTTTTGCCTTTGTGAAACCTGACTCCGAGTTCATCAGGGTAGTCCTTCCGGTAGGGTTTGCCACAGGGAACAGAGTATTTGGGATAGCAAGGCCCGAACCTTATGATGTAAGCGTCGATGAGGAAGGAAGGGAGACTCTTTTGTGGATCTCCTCCAAGATGGGAGAACGGGAAGAGGCTATTCAGGTTAAATATTATGCCGAATCCGCTCCCATGTATTTCTTCGCTGCAATTGTAGCTCTGCTCTTTGGGGTCGGAGTGGTGCTTTCGCGTTATTCGCAAAGCAAAAAAGAACTGAAAAGTGTTCGAGAGGTCTTTGAACTCGAAAAAGAATATGAGGCTAAAGAACGTCGGAAAAAGAAATGAACAGGGGCAAGTATTTCCTTTTATTTTTTGCTAAGATTTCTTTTTCAAATAAGGTCGATTTTTCGTCAAACACTTAACTATTTATTCAAGCTAGGCATATTATTCTACTATGAAGGAATGGGGAAGTTTCCGGCATAGAAATTTGTATTTCCTAAAATCTTCACCCGAAGGTCTCTCTCCTATTGTCGGTTCCCTTCTCCTTCTACTAATGGTTTTTGTGCTTGCGGGCGCAATTGCAAGCAGCATTAATCTCTCCGGCTCCAGGACAAATTTTCAGTATCCTATGGCGAGAATAACTCTTGAATCCTGTGAAGGGGGGCTCTACGGGGTCGGTCCGGACTCGGAGAGAGCACGGCTTGAAGAAAATCAGTTTGTCCTCATGCATGAGGGGGGAGATCCCCTCCCATTGGACTCTGTCTCTATAAAGATTTTCGGTTACGGGAACTCCTATCAAGGTATCCCCGGAAATGGGGGTAGTCCTCTCAGCGGGGAACTCTCCGTCTTCTACAGGGATCTGGGTTCCGGAGGGAAAAATTCCACCTGCTACGTTGTTCATAACAGCGCTACTCTTGAGGACGGCTTGTGGGATGTCGGAGAAAGACTTGTGCTCTGCGGGCAGGACAGTGCAGTAGCAGCTGTAGAATCCAGCGTAAAAGTGGGCGTGGATGGGAACTATAACACCTCTGACAACTACGGTTTTAAAGCAGGTACTGAAATAACTCTAAATGTTGTTGACAGTAAAGGCAGAAATGTGATCGCCAAAAGAAAAGCTATTGTCAAACTCGCCGATTGATACCCCAAAAGCTTGTGGCAGGAATTAAACGATAAATGCGAAATTTGAAGATTAACATTTTTTCGGGCGGAAACTTAGCTTGTTTTTGACAGAATATCGTGTATGGATTTGGAAATAAGAGTATTCTTTCTTTTTCAGGTTGGTTTTTGGGTTAAATTTCCGATCCATTCTTTAAGTGCCATTTTTTTTCTTATCAGGCTATTTAATTCTCCTCAACATTAGCATTTCTGGGTTACGTATCTCCAAAAAGCTTCATTGGTATTATTTCGCACTTTTTTCTTCAATCGGACTTATATGATGGGGATAAGAGTTCAATAGCAATAATAATCACCTGTTGGATTAGGGTTTTTGTCCATAATCCCGATTGTGCTTGATTTTTTATTTCATATGTGCAATTGATACTAAATTTAAATTCTTATGCTGAACTTCAAAATTTACTTCTTTGAGTCCTTGTTAATTTTTCCTGTTAAAATATAAGACATTTAGAGGCTTCGATAAGTTTTAATCCCATCATTTTAAGTTCGATCTCAAATTGGTCGTATTATAAAGCTTGTTTTATAAATCAATCCCACTAATATTCTTGGTTTTTATAAGTATGCTTTTATTTTATCCGGATAATTTCAGGAATGTCGACCGGCGGATAGTCGGCAAGACAATTGGGGCAAAGCAGGACTTATGCTTTTGAATTGGGGAAATGGTAGCATAAGACACCATAATGTCAAAATCTTAGTATTTGTGACAGAATTGTCTGTGCTTTCTTTTTGACCTCATGTGCATACTATTCAGTGCATAAGTTCTATGAGAGAAAGTCCTAAAAGACGAAAACCACTCTAAAGCGTATCAAAAACTACTCTAAAGTGTATCAAAAACTACTCTAAAGTGTATCAAAAACTACTCTAAAGTGTATCAAATTGTATTAAATATTATAGAAATTAGGGGGTTAGAACATATGGGTAAACTAACATTTGATAAGCTAAAAAAGACCCTGTGTATGTTTACACTGGTCTTTTTCGTAATGTCATTTACAGCTGTGTCAGTAAGTGCAGAGTCAAATGATGCCAGTAAATGGAACCAGGAGAAGAAAAAATGGGATACAGAGAAGAGGACGTGGAATAAAGAGAAGAACAGCTGGAACAATGAGAAGAAGACGTGGGAAGACGAAAAAAAGAAGTGGAGTAAGAAGAAAAAGGGAAATGAATATAACATCTGGTTAAATAAATATAATGCCTGGTTACATAACTATTACACGTGGCTCAACAAGTACAACAAATGGGATGGCAATCACAGGAAATGGGAAGCGAAGTACAATAAATGGAGAAACAACCATTGAGGGTTGATTGAAAAACCTTGAGAGTTGACTTGTAAAATACACTGAAAAATTGCGCTATGAAATAAACTGAAGAATCTGGATGCGAGATAAACCAGATTCCTGCGGGACTTACACACTCGGGGAACAGATAAAGCATGAAGATCTGTCATAGGCCGTCTGAATAGACGAGATCTGTTGCATACAGGGTCTGCATAGATGAGATTTGTCATAAGATGAGATTTGTCATAAGATGAGATTTGTCATAAGATGAGATTTGTCATAAGATGAGATTTGTCATAGTGTGATCCGGACCCCTCTGATATTTCATGCTACTTTTTCCCCTATTCAGTTACGTAAGCCCTAATTGACTATAAATTCTTTCGTTAAGCCCGGCTTTTTCATCTGGCATGAAAGCACTTTTTATTACTTTCATTTCCTGGTGCCTGTAATTCGAAGAAATTTCATGTCTTTTTTCTAATCTGGGGATATTGGTCTGAAATTCTGCTTGTCCCTGATAGGGGCGATGTATCCGTATTTGGAGATAAAAGTATGTTTTCTTTTTCATGCATATTTCGGGATTAAATTTAATTTTTTCTCTTTAAGAGGTATTTTATTTCCCGTCTATCCGTTTAATTACTTTTAATTGTATTTTTTGGAACTTATTGTCCTTGAAAAGCTTTATTTACATTGTTTCAGGCTTTTTTCTTAAACCAGATCGGCAAGCTGGATTTAAAAAATTAATGGCGTTAAAAATCAGCGGTCGAATTAATATATTTTAATATGATGTCTATTGCACTTGATTCTTATGCATACTTCACGTACTCCGTATGCAATTTCTATTGAACATGAGAAACTGATCCTGAATCTCAAAATTTCCTTCATTGAATCTTTTGTTCATTTCTATAGTGTAATACGAAGTTTTAATGCTCAGGTAAGTATGAAATTCTATTATTAGTGTTATTTCTTGAATTAAATCTCTAATAACGTTTTTTTTCTAAATTAATTCTGTTTAATCTCTTTATTTTTGTAAGTATCCTTTTATTTAACCCGGCTAATTCATGGATTGTAACCGGCGAAAGTCGGTAACAAAACTTAGAACGAAATAGGACTCATGCCTTTGAGCTGAGAATATGGTAGTATAAACTTTAAAGAGTCTAAATCGTATGTTATATGACAGGCTTGGACGTGCTTTGTTTTTGCCTCATCTGCATAAGTTCTGTAAAAATAAACAATGAAAATACCGTTCCGAAAAAATCGTTCCAAATAGTCTCAAATTGTACTAGCTAAAAACTAAACCTAAATTAGAGGATTAACTATGAATAAAAAACATTTGACAGAATAAAAAAGATCCTGTGTATGTTTACACTGGTCTTCTTTGTCTCATCATTAACAGCTGCATCAGCAAGCGCAGGCTCAAATAATGAGATAAAATGGAAGAATGAAAAGAATCAGTGGGATAAAGAGAAGATAGGATGGGAGAAAGGACTGAAGCAGTGGCAGACTGAAAAACTGAAATGGGAATCAGAGAAAACGAAATGGGAAAATGAGAAAAAGGAATGGGACAAGAAAGATAAAAATTGTAACGAATATAAGGCCTGGTTAAATAATTATAACACATGGCTAAACAAATATAGCTCATGGGAAACCAAGTACGAGGTATGGGTAGTAAGTTATAATTCATGGGTAAGCAGTAACTAATGAGAATTGACTGCAAAATAAACCGAACCGGTGCACTGAACCAGTGAATATTGACTGTAATGAGGATTGAATGTAAAATACACTGGACCAGTGTGGCACTGAGCCGGCAAAAATTACTTGCCAAATACAATAAAGAACTTACTACACTAAAGAACTTACTACACTAAAGAACTTATCCGTAAAATCTGATCGGATTTATGTGCCTGGGACAAAATAAAGCATAAAAATAAAACATGAAAGTCTGTCAAAAATATAATGATTTTAGACTCATTGGTATTTCATGCTATTGGTTTCTCAGTCCAGGTACATAAGTTCGACTCTATTTTCATGAATTTTTCTTCTCAAACTATTTTTCTCCGTAGATCAGGTGATACTTGTAGTTGTAGGCTATCCTTTTTCGAAAAGGCATCTTCTTTTTCTGAAGTTCCATGATATCTTTCAGATCCAGGTCTTTTACATTTTTGAATCCCGCAGCCCTGAAATATTCAAGCATTTTTTCAGGAGGGACTCCATGTCGGTTGGGAAGTTCGTTGTCTATCTCTCTGGAATAGTGCCCTTTTCTGGGGTTCCTTCTTTCGGCGAGCAAAGTGCAGAAGTCGCTGACAAACCTCCTTGCCTTCGTTTCAAAGGAACCGTCATCCCAGACCCCGTCAACAACAATAAGCATTCCCCCTTTCTTCAGCACATTTCTCCAGTTCATGACTGCGGTATCAGGGTGCGGAAGGGTCCAGAGTAGGTGGCGGTTGACAACAACATCAAAGGTATCCTCTTCAAATGGAGGGGCTTCTGCATCTCCTTTTTCGAATACGCTGTCAAACCCTTTTCTGGACGCTTTTTCCCTGGCTTTTGCAAGCATTTTTTCCGAAAGGTCAAGGCCTGTAACCTGGTATCCCATCTCCGCAAACAGGAGCCCGATTTCACAGGTCCCGCAGCCCACATCCAGGACTTTTAACCTGCCTGGAGGGAGCAGGCTTTTAAAAACATGTTTCCAGGCTTCCCTTTCCATTTCACTCTGAATCCCGTGTCCTTCATGGCTGTCGTAGGTCTCGGATGAGACATCCCAGATACGAGCAATATTTTGTTTGATCCGGTTTTCCCGAATTGTCATGTTTTAATGCCTCTGTTCATGTTTTCAATTGCGGTAATAGTTCCGTTCTCAAGGTAGGCGATCCTGTGGCAGACTTTCCTTAACACTTCAAGGTCATGGGAAATCAGCAGGTAGGAAACCCCTGTTTCTCTCTGGAGCTTCTGCATAAGGCGCAGGATCTGGGCCTGGACCGAGACGTCAAGCATGGAAGTGGGCTCGTCGGCGACTATAAAATCAGGAGATAAAGCCATTATCCTGGCGAGCACTACCCTCTGGATCTCTCCCCCGCTGAGACGGCCTGGATAGCGGGCAAGGTGTTCCGGACGGAGGCCGGTGAGTTTTGCCAGCTCTTCTCCTCGTTTCAGGAGAGCATCCTGCTTGAGCCCGGAATGAAGTTTCAGGGGTTCGATAAGGTTTTCAAAGGCTTTCATGCGGGGGTCAAGGGAAGTTTCAGGGTGCTGGAAGATCATCTGGAGCTTAGGGCGCAATTTCCTGAACTCTTTTTTGCCCATGCCCAGAATATCTTCTCCCTTGACCAAAATTTCTCCTCCTGTAGGTTTTTCGAGCCCTACAATACATCTTCCAATAGTGGTTTTTCCTGACCCGCTTTTCCCGAAAAGTCCCAGGGTTTCTCCGCGGGCTACCGAGAAACTGACGTTTCTGAACACCTCCGAAGTCCCGAACCTCATTGCCAGTTCGTTTACTGCAAGGACCGGAAGTGGCACCTGATCCACCCTCCTTTGTGGTTTCTAATTTCAGGATGTTTCCTGGAACACTCAGCTCGTGAATATCTGCACCTTTCATGGAAAAAACAGCCCTCTGGAAGCTTTATCCTGCTGGGGGTCTGTCCACTCAGAGGGACAAGCCCGTTTCTGGGCTGAGCCCGGATAAGCCCTTTTGTATAAGGGTGAAGGGGTGTGCCGAGGACTTTTGAAGCTTCGTCCAGCTCCACAATCTCTCCTGCATACATCACGGCTATGCGGTCGCAGACCTCAAGAGCCAGGTCGAGGTCATGGGTGATCAGGAGCATTGTCTTCCCATACTCTTTTTTGATTTTAGTGAAAAGCTTCACCGCTCCTTCTTTTGCCTCAGGGTCCAGACCCTTTGTGGGTTCGTCCGCAATCAAAAGTTCGGGCTCAAAGGAAAGGGACATACAGGCAAGCAGCCGCTGCCTCATGCCTCCGGAAAGCTGGTGAGGATAAAGGTTACAGAGTCTTTCGGGATCTCTCAAAAAGAGCTGTTTCATGAGTTTCAGGGCTTTTTTCATTCCTTCCTTTCTTTCCGTCCTCTCGAAGACCTCCTCCACCTGAACCCCGTTTTTCAGGACAGGGTTGAGGGCTCCGGCCGGGTTCTGGGGCATGAGCGAGATGCGTTTTCCCCGGATTTTCCGGAGTTCGGAAGGCTTAAGGGAAAAAAGGTTCTGTCCCTTAAAAAAGACGGTTCCTTCCACCTTTGCATTTGCCGGAAGAAGCCTGAGCAGGGCAAGCCCTATCACGGATTTTCCTGACCCGCTTTCTCCTATAATCCCGAAGGTCTCTCCTTCTCTTACCTCAAAAGAGACCCTGGATACGGCTTTTACGCTGTCTTCCCCTGCAGGAAAATCTATGGAGAGGTCTCTTATTTCAAGCAGGTTCAATAGATTTCCCCTCCGTCATGGTTCGGGTCAAGGATATCCCTCATGCCGTCGCCCAGGATGCTGAAAATGACCACGATGAAGGTTATGGCAAGTCCCGGAAAGATCGTCTGGTAGGGGGCTGTTCTCATAAACTCTTTTCCTGCGGAAAGCATTGCTCCCCATTCCGGAACATCCGCAGGCAGCCCCACTCCAAGAAAACTCAGGGTGGCAATTGAGAGGATTACGTGTCCGAAGTCAATTGTAGCAAGCACGAGAAGAGGGGCAATTGCGTTGGGTACGATATGCTTGCGGATTATATGGAGGTCTCCGGCTCCGCTTGTTACGGCAGAAAGGACAAACTCCTGTTTTTTTATGGAAAGGACCTGTCCTCTCATCATTCTTGCATATTTTGCCCAGTGGACAATCGAGAGGGCAAGCATCAGGTTGAAAACCCCGCTCCCGAGCACTCCCATAATGGTGAGGGCAAAGATGACCCCCGGAAAAGAAAGGAAGATATCTATAACCCTTGAAACGCTTTCGTCAACAACCCCTCCGTAATAACCTGCCGCACAGCCAAGAGCGGTTCCAAGAATGAGAGAAATCAGTACCACTCCCGAGGCAATGGAAAGAGAAGTCTGTGCCCCTATCAGGATTCTGCTGAGCAGGTCCCTCCCAAGGTAATCGGTACCCAGAAGGTGCTCTCCTGAAGGGTTCAGGTTTTTGTTCTCCAGGTCTATGGCATTTGGGTCATAAGGGGAAATCAGGGGTGCAAAAAGGGCAAGCCCGGAAAAAAGCAAAAGGGCTGCCAGTGCAAAAAGCATATCTTTTCTTTGAAAGACTCTTTTTGCAAATTCGCTTCCGTAAGTTTCCGGCATCAGAAAACTTTTTTTCCTTAATCTGTCAGCAAATGCATTATCCATAGTATCAGCCGTATCTTATCCGTGGGTCCAGATGCGTATAGAGCATATCCACAAAGAAATGCACGAGGAGGAACATCGTAACAATGGCAAGCACGCAGCCCTGGACCATTGGCAGGTCCCTGGCCGAGATCGAATCCACAAGCAGGCTTCCTATCCCCGGCCAGGCAAAGATCTTTTCAATCACAACTGTTCCTCCAAGCAGGCTTCCCATCTGAAACCCGATCACCGTGATAACAGGGAGCATGGCGTTTTTAAGGGCATGTAGGCTTATGACCCTCCATACTGGGAGCCCTTTGGCTTTTGCAAACCTGATGTATTCCTGTCCCAGGGTTTCAAGCATGCTTGTCCTGGTGACCCTCATAACCGCAGCAACGGAATGGAGGGACAGGGCTGCTGCGGGCAAAAGCAGGTTTTCCAGGCTCCCGTACCCTGAAACGGGGACAAGTTTCAGCTTCAGGGAAAATACCAGGATAAGAATCAGAGCTACCCAGAATCCGGGCATTGAAACCCCAAAAAGCGTTGCAATCCTGAGGACGTGGTCCGAAATCCGGTTTTCCCGAAGGGCGGAATAAATTCCCAGATTCAGTCCAACAAGCACTGAAAGGGCCATACTTGCTCCCGCAAGCTCGATCGTTGCAGGCAGCCTCAAAGCCAGGAGGTAAAGGACAGGTTTCTTAAAGACATAGGAAGTCCCGATGTCTCCTCTCAATACGGCCTCTTTTATCCACCTGAAGAACTGCAGGTAAAGAGGGTCATCAAGGTCGTATCTGCTTGAGATCTGCTGAATCTGTTCTTCGGTTACGCTCTCCTCCAGCCCTACGAAAGTATGTTTGATAATCAGCTCGGCTGTACCCCCGGGAATCACGTTCATAAGAAAAAAGGTCAGGGCACAGGCTGCAAAAAGCGTAAGTGCCATGAAACCCGCCCTTTTCAAAAAATATTTCATGCTTTATCCTCATGCGAACAGAGGGCAACCCCCCTCGTTCTTTACGTTTTACTTTGAATGGGGAGAAACTCAGGGTACGGGCTTGAAACCCGTAACCTTTTGAGATTTCCTCTTTTCACTCCTTTTTTACTTCTCGAGATACATATCGGCGTTTATCCGGTAGTCATGAGCTGTCGGGTCGAAGACATACCCTTTTACATAGTCCTTCTTGACTATTGCGCAGCCATAGTAAGCCACAATGATCATGGGCTGTTCGTCGTACACAATAGCTTCGACTTCATTGAACTTCTTGTAGCGTTCTTCAAGGTCCGTTATCTTCCTGGCTTCCGTAATCAGGGCATCTACTTCCGGATTGGAATAGCCGGGTCCGTTGTCAGGTCCGTCTGTCATGTACCAGTTTGTCAGGATATATTCGGGGTCCGGGACCATTGCAATGTTGTAGGCGGCAAGGTAAAGGTCCCAGTTGCCTTTTTCTTTCCTGTCATTGATTGCCCCCATCTCCATTACTTCTGTCTCCACATCTATGCCTGCTTCCCTCAGCTGGGCAGCCATAGCTTCAGCCATCGGAGGAAGGCCCGGCCTTGCGGAATAGGTCATCATGTTGAGCTTGAGGGGTTCTCCGTCTTTGTCTCTTATCCCGTTCCCATCGGTGTCTACCCAGCCTGCGGCTGTCAGGAGTTCATCGGCTTTTTCAAGGTCTCTGGTGTAAGGGCTCAGGCTCTGATTTGCCCAGACCATCGTGGGAAGGAAGGGGCCTGCAGCGGCTTCCCCTACATTGTAGAGCACGTGTTCCACAATCCCGGCCCTGTCAATTGCATAGGACATCGCCTGCCTGACTCTTACGTCTTCAAGGGGCTCATGGTTCAGGTTGACATCGATTTTGTAAACCCTGGGAGTCTTGTACTTCTCAACATTAATGCCTTCTATAGCGTCAATCCGGTCCGTTTCACTGTAGGGTACATCTACGGTAAAGTCAACTTCCCCGTTTTCGATTGCCATCGCCCTTGTGTTCGGGTCAGGTATCCCTTTAAGGATCATCTTATCAAGCCCGACTTCTCCTCCCCACCAGTTTTCGTTCTTGACTACAGTGAGGACTCTGGTCTGCTCGTCAAAGGATTCGAACTTATACGGGCCTGTTCCTATGGGCTTTACGAACTCGCCGGCTTCGTCAAAAGAAGAGGGACTTATTACGGCGGTATCGGGGTAGTGGAGAATTCCGGGCAGGATGGGATTGATTTCCGTGGTTTTGATTTTGAGGGTATGGTTGTCAACGACTTCCATGGAGTCTATCTTGAGCATGGAATCGACCCTCGGGTTTGCTTCAATGACTTTTTCCAGGGTGAATTTGACTTCATTTGCAGTCATCGGGCTTCCGTCATGGAATGTGACATTCTCTCTTAGTTTGAACTCCCAGGTATTTTCATCAAGCTGCTCCCAGGAAGTAGCAAGCCCGGGCTTCAGGGAAAAATCTTCGTTTGCTCCGACAAGAGTCTCGGTCACGGCAGCTTTCTCGCAGATCAGCGTTCCGCCATCTCCGTCAATAGTATTGATCGTGTCTATTTCCCACATCTCTCCAAGTATGAGGGTATTCGCTTCGGAGTCTTCTTCTACCTGGGAGGCTCCTTCCGATCCGGAGGCAAGGTCCATCCCGGAGACTTCTTCCTGTGCTCCGCTTTCTTCGGTGCTGCTGCACCCGGAAGTCGCAAGGACGGCACAGGTCAGCGAGATAATTAACAATATAAGCAGGGGGGAATTTTTTTTCTTCATTTCGGAATCTCCACTGTTTTTGTGATTTTTATTTCCGGCCGCAGATGAGATAATACTGATAATTGCGTACAACCCGTTCACCTAAAGGCATGTTTTCTTTCTGGGCCTTCCGAACCTCTTTCAGGTCAAAAATCCGGATTTCCTCAAAACCCGAAGCTGCCAGGTATTCTTTCACTTTTTCAAGGGGAGCTCCTCCGGCATGGGGGAGCCGGGCTTTGAGTTCCTCGGAATATCCGGCGTGTCCTTTTCTGGGGTTTTTTCTTTCAAGAAGCAGGGTCAAAAAGGCGCCTACGTTTTTGCGAGCCCTGTCTCTCAGGGTTCCTCTGTCCCATACTCCGTCGATGATCACAACTTTCCCATTTTTTCGGAGCACCCGGCCCCAGTTTTCCACAGCTTTTTTCGGGTCCGGAAGGGTCCAGAGCAGGTGGCGGCTGAATACAATATCAAAAGAAGAAGGCTCAAAAGGAGGGTTTTCCGCATCTCCTTCTCCAAAAGTTATGTCAGCCCCACAGGCTTCAGCCTTTGCTTTCGCGGTTTTTAGCATTTTTCCGGAAATATCGATTCCCGTAACTCTGTACCCCATCTCCGCAAAGAGCAGGCTTAGCTCTCCTGTTCCGCAGCCGACATCAAGAATTTTCAAGTCTTTTCCCGGAAAAACCTCCCGAAAAGCACGTTTCCAGGCATCTCTTTCTTTTTGACTCTGGATCCCGTGTCCTGTATGGGTATCAAAAGTTTCGGACGCAAGGTCCCACCTATTGGCCACCATTTCTTTAATCTGGATTTCTGATGAAGACATCAACCAGTACTTACATATCTTACAATTAATAATTTTCTATTTTGTAATACTAGTTGTAATTAAAATATATTTTTGTATTACTAAATTATAGTAATTATTTTTTAAAAGATACAAAAATGATATTAATTTCTTTTAAGGTATTACTGATTTTAAAGGATAGTAATGATTCCCGGAGGTCTTAATGACGCGAGGATCTTACTGCAAGCCTTATCTAAAAAAGAATTCTTTCTCAGGCCACCCGAGTTTCGCTTCCCGAATTTCGCTTCGGGATCACAGAAAATCGGAGATTTTCTGGGAGTTGCGATGTAATCGCAACAGCACGAGGTCCTTTTCGCTTCGCTCCACTTCGCTCAAGAGGACTACCTGATAGGTTTACGCCTCGGGAGTACTCTGTATGTTTCGCGCCGCTCAAGCAGACTACTTTATACTACTTTATATTAGAGTAAGGGTTGGGAGCTAAGCTCAAGCAGACGATTATGAGAAATAGTGAGTTTCGCTCTCTCGCCGCAGGAGAGTGAAGGGCTACCAGATAAGCTGACAAGGGCACTGTATTTCTTAGTAAAACTTTCTTAGTAAAACTTTCTTAGTAAAACTTTCTTAGTAAAACACGATGTTCCCAGGGTAAGAACAGTATCTTCGGATATTTTTTTCATTGTGGGTGAGACGATTTCAGCTCTGCTGGAAGTAGAATCGCAAAACAAAAGATTCCGGGGCAGGACTAAAAATCCTGATTATTTTGATCCATTGCTTCAAAAAATCCTCTTTTTCGGCTTTTTCGCTGAGAAGGACCTTTTTAAAACTCTATTTTTTGCTTTTCTGCTCTTTGGGGGAAAATCTTTTCTCAATCGATAATTTTATAAAATACCTGTTTATATATTTTGAGCGCAAGAGTCCTGTCTTCCGTTTTTATAGATATGTCTATCCTTGCATATCTGGAAGCTGCAGAGTGTATTCTGGCCGGGTTTCTTTCCGATGCCAGGGGAGTTTGACCTCCCGGAGAGTCCTATCTCTCCTAATGGAGTTTCGTCCGTCTGAATCATCCAAAAATGAAGAATTTCTGTCAAGAAGTCAATTATAAGTAAAGTGCATCCTTCTGTGTTATGTTGGAATTTACATAATGTGCCTTCAGATAACACAGTTGTCTGGCATTTACTCTGTATTGACGTTGATATCTCTGTCGTTATGTTTATTTAAACATAACGGTAAGCCTGTGGCGGTGTATACATTGCATAAGAATTCAGATTCAGAAAAAACCAATATGGAAGCGATTCTGAAGCAGGTGAAGGACCCTGAGTTGCTTTCGCAGATTGAAAAGGTCGTCCCCTTTCACGGTTTCCTTACCTCAGGGGCATTAATCGGAATCCAGATGCTCAATATTGCAAAAAGGGAGCTCGATGTCCGGGACGGGGAGCGCATATACGTGACCTGCGAAACAAAAAGCTGCATGCCTGATCCTTTCCAGATCCTTGCCGGAGCTACTATCGGAAACAACGGGTTGAAGATCAATAACCTGGGAAAGATGGCGGTAACGGTAAATAAACAGGCGCCTGAGGGGGTTCGCGGCATAAAAGGTGTCCGGATTTATCTCGACCCTGAGAAGACAAAGGACTATCCCAAACTCCACGCCTGGTACCTGAACACTGAAAAGCTTCCTCATGAAGAGGTCGTGCCCATCCTTCTGGCTGCAGGAGAAAAGGTGTATTCCTGGAAACCTGTGGAGCTGGAAGTCCCGGTCCGGAAGAAAAAAAGGATAATGTGCTGTAAAAAGTGCGGTGAAATGTTCGTTCAATATGATAATGAGCTGCTGTGCGGCGGATGCACAGAATAACGCTGAGAGGTAAGCAAAATGCAAGATGATATGCGATTGTCTGTCTTTTCCGAAAAAAAAGACAGGCAGCTGGTCTATAAGCCTGAAATATGCATTGGCTGCGGGACCTGCGTACAGGCATGCCCCAAAGGTGTCCTTTCCGTAGGAGCCGTGGGAGCTGTAGCTAGAGGGCTTCTGGATGCGGACTTTCTGGAAATGACGAAAAGAGACGAATGCCTTGTCTGCGGGATCTGCGCAAGGGTTTGCCCCACAGGAGCCCTTGAACTGAGGCAGGAAGGTAAGCCCCTCAATGACACATCCTATATCTCAAAGGCCGTGAAGCCGACTTCAGTAAACGAAAATTGTGTCCACTGCGGGCTCTGTGAGGATATCTGCCCTCAGGGCTGTATTGAGGTAATCCGGGAGATTTCAGGGGATGGAAGCCTGAAACTGGTCGGAAAGACCGATATTGATACAGAGTGCTGTGTCCACTGTGGCTGGTGTGCTGCGGTCTGTCCCGTAGACGCCATTTCCGTGGAAAAACCCTTTGCAGGGACCTGGACCCGGGCAGAAGATGTCTGCCAGACCTGCCACACCTGTATTGATGTCTGTCCTGCAAATGCCATATTCAATAAAAAAGCCAAATCCGGAGAAAGAGTCGAAAAGATTACTCACCGGCCCGATGCCTGTATTTACTGCGGGGCCTGTGCGGTTTCCTGTCCTGTAGATGCTATTGATGTCCGAAAAACCGCAATTCTGCCGGAGATGGAGAAAAAAGGTCCTCTCGAGAAAAAACTGCTCGACGCCCCGGTCCCCGAAGCCCTGCTCCGCACTCGCCTGGAAACGGATGAAGCTGCATGTCTGGGCTGTGGGAACTGTGTGATCGTCTGTCCTGTAAACGCTCTCAATAACCGTGAACTTGCTTCAGGGTACCTCAACGACATGGACGAAAAAGCTCTCCTTGAGGTCAGGAACGGGAAAGTTTCGGTTGTAAACCAGGACGTGTGCGGAGGAGACGGGACCTGCGCTCTTATCTGCCCTGTAAATGCTATCTGGCTTGTGAAAAAAGAGGTGGAATAAATGGCAGGAACAATTGCAATCAAGAACGGATACGTCTTTGATCCCCTCAACGAAATAAACGGGGAGAAAATGGACATCTTCGTCAGAGACGGAAAAGTCGTAAAAGAGCTTTCGGCCGCCGAGATGAAAGAGGCAAAGGTTATCGATGCCTCAGGCATGACCGTTATGCCGGGTGGGGTTGACTCCCATTCCCACGTTGCGGGGGCAAAAGTTAATGCCGGCAGGTCGATGCGTCCTGAAGACCATTATAAAGCAAATCTTAATAAAACCGCACTCACCCATTCAGGTTCGGGTTATACTGTTCCTTCCGTCTTCAAACAGGGATATGATTACGCAGCAATGGGCTATACAACTGTTTTTGAAGCTGCGGTCCCTCCTCTTGAGGCTCGCCATACTCATGAAGAGATGCGTGCAACCCCTCTCCTTGATATGGGGGGTTATCTTGTTCTCGGAAACAACTTCTTTTTGATGCGCTATATCCGTAACGGGGACATGGAAAAAGCTGCTGCATATGTGGCCTGGATGATGAAGACCCACAAGACCTACGGGATCAAATGTGTTAACCCTGCAGGCGTCGAAAACTGGGCCTGGGGTAAAAACGTAAGCGATCTTGACGAAGCCAACATTCACTTTGAGATTACTCCAAGAGAGGTCATTAAAGGGCTTACTGAGATCAATGAAACCCTCGGGATGCCAATGCCAGTCCACCTGCATGCAAACAACCTGGGACACCCCGGCTGCTATGCAATTACCAAAGATTCTCTTAAAATCCCTGATGGCGTAAAGACAAAGCAGAGTATGGACGTGGAATGGGCAGAAACCAAAATCGACCCTTCAAGAGATCGTTCCGTATACCTTACTCACCTGATGTTTAACAGTTTTGCAGGCACTACCTGGGCAGACTGTGAGTCCGGTGTTAAAGACATTGCAGATTACATCAATAACAGGGATCACGTAGTAATTGATAGCGGCTGCACCCCTTTCGGAGAAGCCACAGTTATGACAGGAGACGGACCCGCCATTCACGACCTTTACACCCTTACAGGAAACAAGTGGTCAAACACCGACATTGAGATGGAGTGCGGGTCAGGTGTCATTCCCTTTACCTATCTCAAGTCCAACCCTGTACACAGCCTGCAGTGGGCAATGGGGCTTGAATGTCTTTTGCTTATCAATGACCCCTGGAAGACGATCATGACCACGGACAGCCCCAACGGTGGGCCGTTTACCAAATATCCTGAGGTGATGACCTGGATAATGTCCGAGGCTTTCAGGAAGCAGACCTTCGGTGAATGCCACAAGTGGGCAAATGACAGGAGTGCACTCGGAGGCGTAAACCGTGAGCTTTCCCTCTATGACCTTGCGATCCTGACCCGGGCCAATCCTGCCAAGACAATTGGCATGGCTCACAGAAAAGGCTCTCTCGGAGTGGGCGCGGACGGAGATGTTACAGTCTACAACTTAAACCCGCAACAGCTTGACGCAAATAACTACGAAGCCCTCCTCCAGGCCTTCAGAAAGGCGGAATACACTGTAAAGGGCGGTGAAATCGTGGCGGTTAAAGGAGAGATTGTCTCCCTGCCTGAGAAGCGGACTTACTATTCCGAAGTTCACGTAGAAAATGAGCGGGAAAAGGAGATGCTGGCTGACGTGAAGGAATGGTTCACGTACTATACCCTGGCTTTGCCAACTACCCTACTCCAGAGAAATACCTGGCAAACCCGACTCCCATACAGGTAAATTGTGAGAGGTGAAGGCATGACAGAGGGAGTACTTATTAATAAAATGACCGAAACCGGAAAAAGTGCCGGAGAAATGGAAGAAGTAACGCTTATTCCTAAAAATCAATTGACATTAAACTGGAAGCAGACGTGATTACTCCTGACTCCTTTGCAGGCAAAAGTGCAGAAGAAATAGGAATGCTTTCCGTCTGGCAGGGGCCTACAACCTATCCTCTTTCCGATTTCTTTGAAGTAACAGGCAATGCAGGCAGTTCTGCCGCCGAGACCCTGGTCCGCATAAAAGGCGATGCAATGAGGATCAAAAGGATCGGAGAAGGCATGAGTGCAGGTAAAATTGAAATTGAGGGCTCTGCAGGTATGCATGTCGGGACCGGGATGAAAGGAGGCGAGATCGTCGTTTACGGAGATGCCGATTCCTGGGCTGGCATGGAAATGCTTGGTGGGCTCCTTCACATCAAGGGCAATGCCGGGGACCATGTGGGCTGTGCTTACAGAGGCAAGTGGCACGGCATGAAAGGCGGGTGCATAATTATCGGAGGCTCGGCCCGGCACCAGCTCGGCGGTGGCATGGACGGCGGCGAAATTCTGGTGGAAGGCAATGTTGAAGGCTTCTGCGGGATTCGCCAGAACGGCGGGCTCATTGTCGTAAAAGGCGGGGCTCTTCGCACAGTTGGAGTGGAAATGGCAGGCGGAACCATAGTTGTCGGGGGAAAAATTCAGCGCTTCTCCCCGGGTTTCGAATTTGTGTCCATGGAAAACAAAGTCACTTCGGGTGAGACTGAGATAATAGGCGAGTTTAAGAAGTTCACAGGGGACTATGCGATCAGCAAGAGGGCAAAAGGAGCTCTCTATGTGTCTGCAGATGCAAACCCGGAGCTCTGAGGTGAGAGTTATGGAAGTATTACTCATTACCGGAAGTACGATTGACGAAGGCAGGCTTGCCAAAGGGGGGGACAAGTTCACGGATGATTACACCATGGAATGTGCATCCTGCTGGATTTCTCCTGCGGATTTCGTGTCCCTCTGTTCCCCTGCTAAAGTAAAGGTAACAAGCAGGGACGGGAAACATTCGATTGTTGTTTATTCTAAATGTACGGATTCGGTCCAGCCTGGACAGGTGTTCATGCCGAGGGCTATCTGGTCGAATGTTGTCATCGATCCCGATACCCTTTCCACGGGTTCCCCTCTCTATAAGGGTGCCCCGGTAAATGTTGAGCCATCGGGAGAAGAGGTTCTCAGCGCCGAAGATGTAGTGCTGAAAGTTTATATCGGAGGGCAGTGAGCATGATTTACAAAAACATAGTCTGTCCTGTGTGCGGGGCAGCCTGTGATGATATCCAGGTTGAGTACGGGGACGGAAAGATTGAGGCCAGAAACGCATGTAAAATGGGGAATGCCAAGTTCAAGGAAGTCGTAAGTTCCCACAGAATCAGGCAGCCTCTTATCAAAGATGGTGGAAAACTGACCCCTGCAGCCTGGGACGAAGCTCTCGAGAGAGCTGCCGATATCCTCGTCTCGGCAAAGCGCCCCCTCCTTTTCATGGGCAGTGAGACTTCCTGCGAAGCCCATGAAATCGGGCTCAAGATCGGGGAATACCTGGGTGCACTTGTTGACTCAAACGCAACTATCTGCCATGGCCCGACAGCAATGGGGATCCAGGAGTCCGGAAAAGTCGGTGCAACCGAAGGGCAGAAGAAAAACAGAGGCGACCTCATTGTCTACTGGGGAACCAATCCTCTCGAGTCCATGCCCAGGCAGATGTCCAGGTACGGGGTTTTCCCGAGAGGTTACTGGACCAAACGCGGGCGTTTTGACCGTACGGTCATCACTGTGGACCCGAGAAGAACTCCTACGGCTGTTGCTTCCGATCTGCACGTGCAGCTTAAACCCAGCTCGGACTACGAACTTGCAAGTGCTCTCCTCACCATGCTCCACGGGAAAACTCCTCACCCTTCAGTAGAAGAAATCACAGGAGTCCCGATCCCGGTCATGGAAGAGATGCTCGATATGATGAAGAACTGCAACTTCGGAGCCATTTCCGTAGGTCTCGGGCTCTCCTCTTCCATTGGAAAGCACAGGAATGCCGAAATTGCAATGAACCTGGTAAAGGAGCTGAACAACTACTCCAAGTTCACTCTCGGAGCTCTCAGAGGCCACTGCAACGTTGCAGGTTTTAACCAGGTCGCTTCTTACATGTACGGTTACCCCTTCGGGCTCGACTTCATGCGCGGACACCCGCGGTACAACCCCGGAGAATACACAACTGTGGACGTGCTGAGGGAAAAAGACGTGGATGCGGCCCTTGTGATGTGTGCCGACCTTGTCTGCCACATCCCTGCAGACTGTGCAGCCTATCTTGCCGAAATCCCGATGGTCTGCCTGGACATTGCTCCCTGTCCGAGTACAGCCGCTTCGGATGTTGTGCTCCCGGGAGTCATTGACGCCATGGAATGTGACGGGACTTTCTACAGGCTCGACGATGTCGCAGTGCACTTCGAACCCTTCACAAGCTCTCCCTTCGAGTTTACGAAGAGCAACGAAGATACCCTGAAGCAGCTCTTTGAGAAGATAAAAACAAGAAAGTAAGTTAGGTCTGCTTTCACGGATTCTCTATTTAAGGATAGTGCAAACAGACAGATGGTGTGAGAGTGATGAAAAGCTCTCACCTTTTTTTCTTTCCAGTTTCCTGTGGATACAATACCAAAACTACGGATCCTGATTGATATTGTTCAGTAAGTAATATTGTTCAGTAAGATCTTGGCTTTGTACAAACTCCCTAAATTCTGATAAATTTTTTACAAATCCCCTTTTCTATCTTTCACCCAATTTCCTCTTTTCATTACTTCTGTATATTTTTTCCTTCGATATCAGGCGACTGCCATAACTGCGGCCGTAGTCGAAGTTTAGGTAATTCTTTAATATGTGCGGGTACATTTATTACTTGCTAGAACTAGCTGAATTGTCAGTCAAAAGTTAAAAAGCATTGAAAAAGGAGTATGTGAAAATGTCACAGGAAAATAAAAACGATAAATCTTATTATGTTATCATTGCGCTATCAGTTGTTCTGGTGCTAATGTCAGCAACGATATACGCCATTTCACAGAACGGGTCCGAAAAGGGCACGGAAAATACTATTTCCATGAGTGGGTATGCTGAACAGAAAGTTGTTCCTGACACGGCAACATTGAACATAGGGGTTGTAGTTCAGTCTGAAACTGCAAAGGAAGCATCGGATGAAAATGCAGCCCTTATGAGCGCCGTAATAGCAGAACTCAAAGCAATGGGCCTTCAGGACAGGGAAATAAAGACCTCCTATGTTTACGTGTACCCGGTATATAACTACGAGAACGAACGAACAATCACAGGTTACTCTGCATCCAACAGCGTGCAGATCACAACCACAAATCTCGACAACCTGAGTGAGATCATTGACAGGTCCACAGCCGCCGGAGCTAATGAAATCGGAAGCATTTCCTTCTCGGTCTCAGATGATATGCAAAAGCAGCTTCGTGAAGACCTGATGAACGAGGCAGTAACCGATGCATCATCAAAAGCCACTGCACTTGCTAAGAGCCTGGGGGTTGAGGTTACTGGCGTGAAAGCCTCGTCCATAAGTGAAAACGGCGGTTCCAGAGTCTATTACGATTACGATATTGCAACGGAAGAAATGGGTTCAGGTGCGGTTTCCACTCCTGTCCAGCCAGGCGAGTCTACTGTTTCAATGTCAGTACAGGTCACGTATTATATTGAATAAGAAATCCTATCATTAAAAATTGGGCTAAGCGGTTTGAACACAAGCGTACAGGTGATCAGAAGTTGCAGACAACGAATGCTGTTTGCAACTTCCCAGGTCAATGTGTCTTTTTGAATATTTCAATCAAAAAATGTAAAATTACTGGATTCTGGAATGGGGTCAAAATCCCTACTTTTATATTTTTTAAGGAAATTTGGTGGTCCCTTATTAATCGGTTGACATTATCCGGATATCCGAAACCGGGGTTTTTTGTTTTATTGATTCTACTCCTTGCAGGCTGAACCTGTCTCGTCTGCACCATAAAAGAGGAACAGACTAATTCATGTCTTGACCCGGGGGATTTCATTAAAATTCACAGATACATATAAGCGCTTCCGCCAGCTTGTAAGCGTCTCCACCAGCTTGTCTGGCGGCCTTCACAAAAGGAAAAAAGCAAAAAACAGGAATTATAGGGCTTTCCGGTCACTTTTAGCTGTTATTTTCCGTTCCATTAATTTTTTTATTTGCTAGCTTTTATTTCTTCTTTTTTCTTTTTAGTCTATTTGGGAAAGACCGCTCTCCTGCGTCGAGCGGGACAAGAACGGCAGAATATAGTGAATATGGTTGTACGAATCAGAATACCCTGAATTTTAGTCCGCTTGAACGAGCGAAAGCGAGTGAAACGGACCGCGTACTCCCGAGGCGCAATTCGGGTGGCGCAACTAGGGATATCAACCATATAATGGTGGATGACCGGAAATTTCGTTTTCTATCAATAAGTTTCCTTATGAAGGGTTTTATACAAGGTTTTCGCGATTGAATATTTTTTGCTCTCCAGGGTCACGTTATAGTATGGAATTAGCTTCGGGGAAAAACCCATTATAAAATCCACAAATGTGGGAACATTTGCTGCCATTACGTTCATGTATTCGAAGTTTCGGGATTTCAGGTCAAGAAATTCATTATAATACAGAAGAGCATTTGAGCCCAGATGGCCAAAATCCGGGTTCAGGGCTGAGGTCCAGATTACAGCGCATTTCTTTCCGTAAAGATTTAAGT